>CAUSKO010000014.1:0-31604 GCA_963532255.1 uncultured Gemella sp.
ACACCAACAACCCAGTGTTTAATTTCTCCGTCTTTAGACATATCAAGGTTACCACGTTCTTTTGCTTCTGAGATAACACCATTACCTGTATTACCTGCCGCTACAAAGATTACATCTGCACCTGAATCATACATAGTAGCTGCTAATGTTTTACCTTTATTTGTATCTGAGAATGTTCCGCTGTAGTTGTACATGATTTTGATATCACTTTTAGCTGCTTTAGCACCTTGAACAAATCCAATTCCAAATCTTTCTACAGGTGGGATTTTAGTTCCTCCAATAAATCCAACTTTACCAGTTTTAGATTGTAATGCAGCTGCATAACCAGCTAGGTACCCTGCTTCTTGCTCTTTAAAGATAAGTGACGCTATATTTGGTGCATCAACATAAGTATCAACATACATGAATTTTTTATCTTTATATTGTTCGGCAACTTTTGGTAATTCTTTTTCGAATTCATATCCTGCTAAAGAAATGATATCTGAAACTTTTGAAGCATTTTGAAGGTTTGCAGCCAAATCAGATTGGTTTTTTGATTCAACAACAACTGGATCTTTAGCTCCATTAGCCTTAGCCCATGTTTGAATTGCTTCTACGTTTGCTTGGTTAAAGCTTTTATCTTTAGCTCCACCTTCACCGGTAACAACCCCTATTTTGTAGGAACTTTTTTCTTCAGTATTTGATTCTGATTTATTTTTTTTAGAAGAACATCCTACTACAATTAATGATAATGCAAGTAACATTGCAATAATAGTACGTAAATTTCTCATAATGACCTCCTATATTTATGTACTAAGAACACAATAACACATTTTTAAACCGATTTCAATATTTTTTTACTATATTATTAAAAAAACTTAAATTTATTAAATATTTTAACAATTAAATATATAAAACGTGTTAAATTTATATATTTCCTTAATTTTTTATGATATAATTGAATTGATTAAAGCATTTTCAGGAGGATTTATTTATGACTTATTATGAAAATATTGTGGAAACTGCGAATTATATTAAGAAGTATTTCAATGAGCCAATTGATTACGCAGTTGTCCTAGGAAGTGGAATTACATTAGAACTTGAAGAACAACAAGAACTAGGTTACGAGGCTATTCCTCTTTTCCCAGGAAATAAACGTTCAAACCATGTTAAAGGACATGCAAATAAACTTACTTTCGGAAAAATTTCTGGAAAAAATGTTCTTGTATTAAATGGTAGACTTCACTATTATGAAGGATACAAAATGAAAGAAGTTGCATTTATGACTTATGTTGTAAAATTCTTAGGTGTCAAAGGATTATTTATTACTAACGCTTGTGGCGCTATTAACACTAACTTTACTGAAGGAGATATCGTTTGTCTAGATGATTTCATCTCTCTAGTAAGTAATAATCCTCTAATGGGAGAAAACGATCCACGCCTTGGTGAGAGATTTGTTGATATGACTATTCCATTTAATCCATATTTAGTAGATAATCTTTTATCATCTGCTGAAAAACTAGATATAAAATTACATCGTGGTGTTTATGGATTCTTCCAAGGTCCATACTTTGAAACACGTGCAGAAATCCAAGCGTTTAAAACTATGGGATGTGACTTAGTTGGTATGTCAACTGTTCCTGAAGTTATTGCAGCTAACCACGCTGGACTTCCTGTTGCTGTATTAGCCTGCGCTACTAACATGGCAACTGGTATTCAAGAGAAAAAACATGACCATGAGCATGTATTAAAAACAGCTCAAAAAATAAGTGTAAACCTTAAAAACTTACTTATTGAAACACTTAAAAACTTAGACTAAGGAGTGATTACTGATGGAAAAAACAATTTTTGAAAAAATTATCGATGGTGAAATTCCAAGTTATAAAATATATGAGGATGAACATGTATATAGCTTTCTAGATGTTTTCCCAATAACTAAGGGACACACACTTGTAATTCCTAAAAAACATAGCCGTAATATTTTTGATTGTGATCCTGAAACTGCTGCAAACATTGGTAGAGTTTTACCTAAGATTGCTAATGCTGTAAAAGAAGCTTATGGATGTGATGGTGTTAATATTTTCCAAAATAACGAAGAATATGCTGGACAAAGCGTCTTCCACTTACACTTCCATATAGTTCCTCGTTATAAAGATAAAGATGTTAATTTCGATAATTTAGAAGTTAAATGGCCTCCACAAAAAGTTGAGCCTTCTGAATTTGAAGAAATTCAAAAAAATATTACTAAGAACCTATAATTATAAAAAAGAAAGAAGCAACGATTTAAATTATATCGTTGCTTCTTTTAAATATTATTATTTATCTTCTTTTGTTGCAAATAGAGATACTATAGAATCTAATGTAGTTCTTGGTTTAGCATGTTTTTTCTCTACTTCATTATCAATATTATCAACTTTGTTAACTATATTTCCATGAATATCTCTTACTTTTTCTTCAGCTAATTCTTCAATATCTTCTACTTTTTCTTTGATGTTCTCTACTTTTTCTTTAGCTACTTCTTTAAAACCTTTTTCTTCAACTTCTTCTTTGAAATCTACTACAGATTCTTTAATGTCTTCTACTTTTTCTACAGCACCTTCTTTGAAGTCTTCTACTTTCTCTCCAGCTACTTCTTTAAGACTAGCTACGTTATCTTTAAAGCCTTCTACTTTTTCTGCTACTCTTTCTCTGAATCCTTTTTCTTCAGCAGCTTCTTTCACGTCTTCTACTTTTTCTTCAAAGTGTTCTACTTTTTCTTTAACCACTTCTTTAACATCTTCCACTTTTTCTTCTGCTACTTCTTGGAAGTCTTCTGCTTTTTCTTCAAAGTGCTCTACTTTTTCTTCAACCACTTCTTTAGCATCTTCCGCTTTCTCTTCAGCAACTTCTTGGAAGTCTTCTGCTTTCTCTTCGAAGTGTTCTACTTTTTCTTCAACCACTTCTTTTACTTCTTCTACTTTTTCTTCTGCTACTTCTTGGAAGTCTTCTGCTTTTTCTTCAACTTCTTCTTGAACATCTTCTGCTTTCTCTTCAAAGTTTTCAACTTTCTCTTCTACTACTTCTTTAGCATCTTCCACTTTTTCTTCAGCTTCTTCTTTAAGAGGAATGAAAGTTTCTTCTTTTACTTCGTTATAACTAGCAGTTACTTGTTCTAGTTTTTCTTTAGCAATATCTTCACCTTCACGTGCAACCTCTTGCGCTTCTGGTTTGATTAAATCATTAACTTTTTCTAATCCTAAATCAATATTTTCTTTTAAAATATCTTTATGTTTTTCTAATTCTTTAGGATTTTTATAATAATATGTACCTATTGCGCTCGCTGCTAATAATATTGTTCCTTTTAAAATTTTACCCATCTTTTTATCCTCCTAATTACATTTTCTTTCATATTGATTTTATCAAAAATATTTTACCTTGTAAAGAAATTAAGAATTGATAATTATTTACTATTTTTACAAATAAAAACCAACTTTTAATATAAAAGCTGGTCTTTGTTTTTTATTTTAGGTGTTTAACCCTTGCCACTATCTCTTTATGACGTCCTTTAATCATTGGTCTAGCTTGTGGATTCCCTAAATATCCGCAAGTTCTTTTTACTACATCACAGCTCTTCGGATCATTATTTCCACATTCTGGACACTTGAATCCACGTTTTGTAGGTTCGAACTCTCCTTCAAATCCACATTTATAACAACGGTCTATCGGTGTATTTGTTCCTAAATATCCAACTTTATCATATGCATAATCCCAAACCGCTTCTAAAGCTTTTGGATTTTGTTTTAATACTGGATATTCACAATAATGTATAAACCCACCACTTGCATAATACGGATAATCTTTTTCGAAGTCCAGTTTTTCAAATGGAGTTGGATTTTTTCTAACATCGTAGTGATATGAGTTTGTATAATACTCTTTATCAGTAACATTTTCCACTATTCCAAATTTTTCTGTATCCATACGACAGAATCTATCAGTTAATGATTCACTTGGAGTAGAATATATACTATACCAATAATCTCCATCTTTAGTCCATTTATCAACATTTTCTTTCATATATTTCATGATATCTAATGTGAATTGTTTTGCTTCAGGATTTTTTTCCCAGTCTCCACCGTAGAAAATACTCGCAACTTCATACAATCCTATATATCCAAGAGATAATGTCGCACGTTGTTTATCAAAAAGTTGTTTAACTCTATCATCTTTTTTTAATCTTTTTCCAAAAGCACCGTGCATATAAAGTATAGGTGCATTTTGAGGTTTTGCTTCTCCACAACGTTTTGCTCTATAGTCTAGAGCATCTTTACATATTTCTAATCTCTCTTTAAAAATACTCCAGAACTCTTCTTTGTTTCCTTCAGACTCTAATGCTATTCTTGGTAGATTTAGAGTTACTACTCCTAGATTCATACGACCACTTTCAACTAATTCACCAGCTTCATTTCTCCAAGCAGGTAAGAATGATCTACATCCCATCGGTGTTTTACAACTTCCTGTTATTTTTACTAATGTATCGTACATCAATACATCAGGATACATTCTTTGAGTAGCACATTCTAACGCTAATTGTTTAACATCGTAATTAGGATCCGTTGGTCTTAAATTCAATCCTTCTTTTATTACAAATATTAATTTAGGGAAAATTGCTGTTCTTTTCTCTTTTCCTAAACCTTGTATTCTAACTTTTAAAATAGCTTTTTGAATTTCTTTTTCGAATAATCCTTCACCTAATCCAAATCCTAAAGATGTAAATGGAGTTTGTCCTTGAGAAGAATATAAAGTATTTATTTCATATTCTAAAGATTGCATCGCATCATAAATATCTTTTTTAGTTTTTTCTAAAGCGAACTGTTCTTGTTTTTCAGCACCTTCAATCCATTTACTTGCAGTTTTTAAATTTTTCTCATAGTTTAATTGTGCAAAAGGAGCTAGAACTTCATCTATTCTATCCGCACTACAACCACCGTACTGACTAGAAGCAACATTTGCTATAATTTGAGCCATTTGTGCTGTTGCTGTTTGAATACTCTTAGGACTATCTACATCAGCATTACCAATTTTAAATCCTTTTGTCAGCATTTCTTTAAAATCAATTAAACAGCAGTTAGTAAGTGGTTGGTATGGAGAATAATCCAGGTCATGATAGTGAATATCTCCTTTTTGGTGCGCATTAGCTACATGTGATGGTAACATTTTTAACCCAATAGTTTTTGCCACAATCCCACTTGTTAAATCTCTATGGGTATTGAATACTAAACTATCTTTATTAGCATTTTCATTAACTACATTTTCATCTCGATTAACTAATTTTTCTATCGCTATATTAATATCTAAACTATGTTCTCGTTCGATATCTCTTTTACTTCTATAGCCAACATACTCTTCATAAATAGCTTCTTCTCCTAATGTTAATAAAGTATGTTCCACTATATTTTGAATTTCATATATTTTAATATTGTCTTTAAATCTATTAGAAATCTCTATAATTACATTATCTACTATATTATCAATATTTATACTATGTTTTTCACCAAACACAGAAAATACAGCTTTTTCGATGGCCTTGTAGATTTTATCTGGGTCAAATTTTACTACACGACCATCTCTTTTTATTACTAATAAATTTTTAATAAGTAATTCTACTTTTTTTTGTGTGTATGAATAAAAACTCGCTTTTTGCATTTTCCCCACCTCATTTTTCCTAATTCTCTTTAATTTTTCTTTATAAAAACATTACTAATTACTATAATATCCTAAATAAAATAGCTTGTCTATAGCGAATATTTCCGGGAAATTTAGAAAGGTTATTACCTAGCCATTTGTAGTAATTGTGAATTTTTTGTGTGTTTGTGTTTCTCTAATAATTATCTTAAAATACTGTAATATCAACGTTTCTATTGATTAATTTTTAAAGCTGTTTAAATTTTTAAAATTTTTAAAAGTATAACAGGTGCCCTTAACCCCTTATTTTAGGGGATTAAAACTGAAATTTAAAATGTTTCCTTCTCTATAAAAATTTTATCCCTATAACTTAAACTATATTTTAAGAAACTCCTTTATCATTAGATTGAGAAATTATATGAAGTGAGAAAGAATATGAAAAAAACACAAATTGAAAAATTAACTGATCAACTATTGTCTTCGGAAAATAACAAGCCAAACCTTTTCAGTGAAGTTCAACCTTTTGTTGAGTTATTTATGCACTATGAATGTGCTATGCTTGAAATAGAAACAAAATTAAATGTTTTTGATAAGGAATTTTCTCTGCATGGGGAAAGTAATCCAATAGAATCAATTTCAACACGTTTAAAGACTCCTATGAGCTTAATGAATAAACTACAACGCTTAAACCTTCCATTCGATTTAGATACAATTAAAGAGAATATCTACGATGTCGCTGGAGTACGTGTTATTTGTTCATTTAAAAATGATGTTTATAAGTTAGTAGATGCTCTAAAACAGCAAGACGATCTTACCGTTATAGCTGAAAAAGACTATATAAAAAATAATAAACAAAATGGTTATAGAAGTTATCACCTAATCGTTAAAGTACCTATCTTTTTATCAGACAAAGTAGAAAATATAGCTGTAGAAGTGCAATTCAGAACAATAGCTATGGATTTCTGGGCTAGTTTAGAACATAAACTTCGCTATAAAAAGAACTTAAGTGCTGAAAAAGAAGCTGAAATAGAAAGACGTCTTCTTCTCTGTGCTGAAATAAGTGCAAAACTAGATAACCAGATGCAAAAAGTTAAAGAAATAATAGAAGACGATACCGAATTTTTATAATATTTTAATTTATAAACTTTGTACCGACCCCAAAAAGTAAGACCAAATAATCTAACTTTTTGAAGGTCGGTATTTTAATAATGCGAAAAAGATGAGTTATAGTCATAAAGACATAACTCACCCGTTAATGGATTAAGAAAGCAACCCAACTTCTTTTAATATTTCTTCTGCTTGTAATTTCTTATCGGTATTAACTAGGACTATTGGCCCTGTGCAGCCCATTCCGCTTTCTGCATACACACCACGTTTCCATAGTTCTTTTGTTGCATCTTCTAAATCCATTATATCTACCCCCGCAATTTGTGCTGTGACAATTTCTTTTTCAGGAGCTTTTACTTCTTCAGATTCTGAAGATTCTTTCTTCTCTTTTAGTTTACTCAATAAACCTTCTAAATTTGCTTCTTTTGCTTTATTATACTCATTTCGAGCTAATTCATTAACTTCTCCTACCGCTATTTCATAAGCGTATTTTAATGAATTAGCTACTACAGGTGCCCCTGATGCACGTGATAGTATTAAGATTCTTCTATCATAATCTTCCCCAACACCTGGTCCATAACCATAACCTAGCGCTTCATAGTCTCCACCTGTATTGAAGGCAGAAAATACCTTCATAAATAAGTTTCCTGTTAATGAATCTACAACCATTACATCTGGTGTTGCCATTAGTAGGTCATTTCCTCTCATTACTGCTCCACCATCTGCTCTTTGCGATGCTGCAAATTCAAAATCATATCCACTCTCTTTTAAATCTATCAATATTTTTTCTACTTGTCTTGCACCGTCTATATTAGCTATTCCAATAGTTGGTTTTTCTATTCCTAATGATTTAGCTGTTGCTATACCATAAATAGTATTTTTAATCATACCTTCTACTCTATTAGTAGAAGAAGTACCTGTTGTAGTCGCTAATAGCATCTCTTTTCCGCGAGATGGCGTAACTACTCTTCCTACTGTTGATACACCTATAGGAAAATTATAATGCATAGTTACACAAGCTGCAATTTCCCCTTTATCAAGTAGGTCTTCCATAATTTTATGTGCTTCTTCTTCATTTTCTGTTTCATAAGATTCAAAACCTTCTTGACCTTGACCTATTAAAACTATATCAAATAAAGAATTTTTCGCTAATGTGGCTCCTTGAAGTAAATTATCTACTCCATGCTCGCTCCCCAAAGTAGTTAATCCTACTTTAACTTTTTTACCAAAATTTCCTGTTTCAATCGCATCTGCTACTTCTAGTAATACTTTTGATATAATTTTTTTACTCATAGTACCACCCCTATTCATTAAGCATTTCTTGTGCGATATTTCTCATTGATTCGGCAATAATTTTTCTAATTTCTTCACTAGAAGTGCTATCTTTTTCTTCTAATACTCCACTATTACGTTCTACTACTACTGATACACCGTCGAATAAGTTAGTCATTCTTCCTAAGAATAGACTTCCTTTACCAACGATCATTGCTCTATTTTTATCCCCAGTTGTTAAGTCATCTACTAAGAACCCTACATATGGAACACCTGAAGGAATGTGTCCTTGAGTTGGAGCCCATCCTGGTAGTCCTTTTTCTTCAATAAATGATTTAAGTGATTTTTTGTCAATATCACCTCTCATAGCAGCTAAGGCACCAATCATTTTATAGTTAGATTCTGGAACGTTTCCTGCACCTGCTGCTTTTGTAATATCAGGGTTTTGCATCTCTACTGAGAATACATCTACATCAGTAATTTTTAAGTTTGCTTTTTCTAATGGTTTGGCAACTAACGCCCCCATAACAGCTTGAGGTGAAGATCCTGTTCCTACGTCATGTTTACCTACTAAGTCTGTACGTATAATTGGATTTTTACCATCATTTTCTGAAATCACAACAGCAAAACCACCTACTACGTCTTCTAAGACAGGAAGTCCTTTTTTAACATGGTCTTTTGCATTCATTCCAAGTTTTGCACTAGCACCACCTGCTACCACAAGAACATTTTTGTATACTCCTGCTTTAACTAATGCTGATGCATTGATTAAAGCGTGTGTAGGAGCTGCACAGAAACCACGAAGGTCTGAACCTGTAGCATTAGTTAATCCTACTACTTCTGCTATAGCTTTAGCAAAGTTTCCTCCACCACGTTGGTTAATGTCACCACATGCTTCTTCAGAACATTCAACTACGTAATCAATTTCTTCTGGTTTTACCCCTGTTGCTCTAAGAGCTTCAAGTGCTGAAATTACTCCAGATGCTTTAACTACTAGGTTTTCAAAGATAACATGGGCATTTAAGTTAACATCGACATCATGTGCTTTTTTTACATATCCTACTACTTCTCCATTATGTAATAATGGTTCGTAATCATCCTCTTTATCACTAATGTCGCTTCCTTCTAACTTATCAAAATAAGGAGCTAGCTCTTTGAAATTATCCTCTACTTTTGGACGTACTGACGCGATAAAACTTTCTGAAAGTTTTACTAAATCAAATGCATCACATATTTTCATTAGAGCTAAGAACTCATCTTGTGGAACTATTTGACCAAATTTACCATGGCGTTTCCCTTGTTCATCTTTTATATCATACCAAGGCAATGGATATGATTTTAATTCTTCTGGTGTTTTATTCCCAATATAAACTTGGTTTGGTAAATAGTTTACTACTTCTTCATATGAACGAATGTGTTTACCTACTTCTGCTAAAAATTCTGATTCTGGATGTGTTACTCGCTCAATACTGCAAGTAGATCCATTTTGTTCTATCATATCTGGTGTATGAACAAGAATATATCCTGCTCCTTTAAATACTGGATAACTCATCGTTACTTGTTGCTTGGGATACACAATATGTACCCCAAGCTCCCCCTTCTTTTTTATTTTTATTCAAACACTGTTTGACCATCAACCTCAACTGTTAATGCATGTAATGCTTTATCAACTAGTTTTCTACGTAATTTTTTCTCTTCATCGTGATCTAGTTTAGGATCCCCAAGTGGGTGAGGTATTGCAATTGCAGGAACGATTCTGTTTGCTCCTACAGTTAGAGAAATCGGAACTACTGTACAAATATGCACTACAGGAATACCAGCTCTCTCTATTTCTTTTACTAACGTTGCACCGCAACGTGTACAAGTACCTCAAGTTGAAGTTAGAACAACAGCATCTACGCCATCTGCCACTAATTTTTGAGCAAATTCACTAGCAAAAGCTACTGCATTAGCAACGGCAGTCCCGTTACCAACTGTAGTATAGAATTTTTCGTGTAACGATCCAATTACTCCTTCTTTTACTAAATCTCTCATTACATCTACTGGTAATACACGGTCAGCATCTTCATTTGCATAAACTGGGTCGTATCCACCATGTGCTGTTTCGTGAGTTTCAGCTGTTAAATCATCAAAACCTTCTAAACTATATTCACCATATTTTGAAGCAGATGATGATTCAATATGATCAGGGTTCCCTTTAGGAACAATTCCTCCAGATGTAACTAAAGCTATTTTAGCTTTACTTAAGTCTTTAACTGCTGGATTTGGTTCAACTCTGTCAAAGTTAGGCATTGGATATTCAGTTTCGAATTCTTCACCTTTAATTTTTTTCACAAGCATTTCTACTGCACGTTCAGAACCACGAGTTTCACTGAAGAAGTTTACACGAAGTCCACGTTGGTGATAACCTTCTTCTTTTGGAGATAAGATTTCTTCTCCTTTAGCGAATTTTGCAGCGAATTTTGCAAGTTTTGGTAATGCTTTTCTCATACCTGCAGCACTGTCAGATGTTTCAAGAATATAAACATCTTTTCTAAACATATCAGTACCAGGGTTTTCTTCATACATTGCTGTTACTGCTGGAATGTGTAATTCATCTTGAACAGCTTTTGTAATTGTCCCTGCAGCTACCCCATAGCGTCCTGCATTAAATGCTGGCCCTGCGATAAATAATTGAGGCTCGCATCCTTTAATCATTTCAAGAAGTTCTTTTTGAACTGCTTCTAAGTTTTCATTGAAATAGCTATCTCCACATACAACTGCAGCTACTATTTCAAAATCATCTCCCAATTTCCCTTGTAATTGCGTACTAATTGGTGGTAATTCTTTTCTTAATTCAGGTGCGATATGAGCTTGTTCCTCTCCTCCAACACCTGCAAAGAATTGGTTTATGTAATGTACTACTCTTATTTTAGACATTGTTATTTCCCCCTACTTTTTTTATTTGTATTAGAAATTATTCACCACGAATATCTTTCATTTCGCTAGCGATTTCGTCTACTTCTAATACCATTTCCATCATTCCTACTTGGTCTTCGTAGATAGCTTCATCAACTTGAGATTTGATTTCTTCCTCTACGATGTGATATACAGCTAGATTTAATTCCACACCTGCTAGTGGGCCTGCAAATGTTGGATCTCCTACTGTAACTGTTTCAGCTGCTAGACCAGCAGCTTCGGCTTCTGCAGCACCTAATAAAACCACAAGATTTTCGTTACCGAATTTTTCGGCAGCTTCTTTAATACGTTTTTGGTTTTCTAGGTCCATAGCGCCGGCAGCCGTTCAGACAAAGCACTCAGTAGATGAGAATACTACCTCTACTCCTTCGATTGGTTTAACACATTCTTCAATAGCTAATCCTGGAATACCATCACGGTCCCCAATGATTATTACTTTTTTATTAACAAGACTAACCATTATCTTATTCCTCCTTGATAAACTTTTTTTAATATTTAAAATACTAGATTAGTAAGTTTTAGCACTTAGATATCCAAATCCAGTTTCGTTAGTTGCTCCTGTGATTGCTTGGATTTCTACTTCTATTGTTCCATCTTCACGTAGAGAATCTTGGTGTCCACCAGCGATAACATCAACTACTTCAAGATGTCCAATAACTTTATCTAATTTTGGTAACACAACCAGTTCATTAGCATTTCCTCCAGTTACTACCGCATCAGCAGCAACATCAGCGTCAGCTAAACTTTGACTTCCTCCATCACGTCCTGCATATTCATCAGTTACGATAACAGTTTTAATTTTTTCTGCTTCGATTTTTTTACAGTTCATGATTAAGTCTGTGTCAGGGTTTCCGAATCCTTCTTGTGAAACAATTACTGCATCTAAGTTTAGATAACGGCAAAGTTTTGCAGTCCAGTTAGAAGAACGTTCTTTATCCATTAAATAAACATTTTCATTAGTAATAATTACTCCTAAGAAGTTAATTTCTTTACCATGTTTTTTGTATAAATCTTCAATTACTCCATTATTTAAGTGAACATATGTTGGGTTTTTATCACATGCCGATACACAGTTACCACTTACTATTGCTCCATCCATAATTTCTGTTGGATATAAAATAGTTGGTACGATTTGTTTAGCATCTACTCCATACACATATGTATCATGTAGTAATCCTTGCGTTTGTAACATGTACACATATCCTACTTTTGGAAGATCTGGATATTCAGCAATTTGTTCTAATAATGGTTTTGTTTCGTAAACATCTACTTCTTCTGGTTCAAGTTCACGAGCTAACTCTGCAATGTATCTTGCAGCTTTGAAACCAATGTAACGAACAGCTTTTTCGTGTTCATGTTGTTTAATACCTTCAACAGGTTCCGCAATAACTACTAAGTTATTTGTTTTAGAGAATGGTGTGTACTCTGCACCTAATCCCGTCATATCAATAATTCCTTCTTGGAATCCTACGATTTTACCTGTTGTTACAACAGCCATACCTTTAAGAGCGATTGTACGTCCTTCCCCAACAGTATCCACTTTCGATAGGATACCAGGGAAGATACCACCACGACCTTCTACTTTAACACGTGGCTCAATTACATCTTTTACAGGTGTGATACGCACGCTTTCTCCTGGACGAGCGATATCAAGGTCAACAGAAGCGATTGCTTCATCTTCCCATACTGCTTTAATCAACTCTTCTTTATTAACATATAATACATTTGCCTCGATTTTTGACTCGTTAGCAAATTGTATATCTTTGATATGAATCTTACCTAGTTCAAGACGCATACTAAATACCTCCCTATTATATTAATTTTTTTTAGTAATATTTTTTAATCATAGCTTCTATATTTGGAATAGTAGCATCATCTTTTGTTACTTCTTCGATTTTGCTTCCATCTTTATATATAGCTAATGTTGGTAACCCTAATACTTTTTGTTTAATTGCTAAACGACGTGCTTTAGTAGTGTCTAATGATGTAAATTTAATTTTATCACCATATTGTTCTGCTAATTTGTGCACGTCTGGCATTAACGCTTTACAAGGCTCGCATCCTTGACTCCAAAAGTCTACAAAAATGTAACCTTCGGCTTCTAATACTTCTTGTTCAAATGTTTCTTTTGTTAGTTCTAACATGATTTTATCTCCTTTACTTTTATTTGTAATATGTTTTTTAACCGTTTATTACCGTTATTCGAATTTTTCTGCAATATATTTTTCTGCATGAATAGCTGCAACAGCTCCGTCAGATACTGCAGTTACTACTTGACGAATATCTTTAACACGACAATCTCCAGCTACGTATACACCTGGAACACTTGTACGTGTGTCTTCTCCCGCTTTAATATATCCGTCTTCTGTCATTTCTACTTTTCCTTCAAATAATTTAGTTTGAGGAATATATCCGATAAAGAAGAATAATCCCATTGTTCCATCTTCTTCATCTGCTTCAACAACATATTCTTCACCAGTTACTAAGTTTTTAAGTTTAATCGCTTCTAAAATACCATCCCCAATTGCTTCAGTTACAACAGTATTTCCTAATATCTCAATTTTAGGATTATTTTTAGCTTTCTCTGCTGTTACTCTTTCACAACGTACATTTTCTCTACGATATACTATAGTAACTTTACGGGCAAATTTAGTTAAGAATAATGCCTCTTCTACGGCACTATTCGCTCCTCCTACTACATATACATCTAACCCCTCAAAGAAGTCTCCATCACATGTAGCACAGTATGAAATACCTTTACTCTCAAGTTCTTTAATACCTGGAGCGTCTAGTTTTCTAGGAGATGCTCCTGTAGCGATAATAACTGTTTTGGCTGTGTAATCTCCACTTACACATTTAACTACCTTAACATCACCAGTGAAGTCTACGTCTAATACTTCATCTTGTTTAATTTCAGCACCAAAGTTTTTTGCTTGTTCAACCATACGAGCTGTTACTCTTGGTCCAGTAGGATCTTCAACAGCCCCTGGGTAGTTTTCTATCAAGTGCGTAATAGCTGCTTGTCCACCATTTTTAGATTTTTCTAATACTAGTGTATTTAATTTTGCACGTGATGCATAAAGCGCTGCTGATAATCCTGCAGGCCCTGAACCTATAATTATTACATCATAATCTCTTGCCATAATTATTCTCCTTTATATTTTTTATATTATTCTTTTTATCGCATTAGATATTAAATCGTGATCAATGACACTAAAATCATCTCTCACACGTTCAACCCAATTTGGAACTTGTTTATTTTTTCTGAATTTTTCAAACGTTCCTATAGCCTCTGATGCCAAATTAACTGAATTTAAATCCAAAGCATTACCTTCTTTTACCACTACAGATCTATAGATAGTTTCATTAGGCTTAACACTCCCATAAAGTGGATGTGTAACTAATTCATAATTTTTATATACTAAATCTCTAACTTTTATTAATATATCTAGGTAATCAGCATCATAATATTCGATATCTATATCTCTATATTTTTCCGATTTAAATTTTGGATTATTAGTTATTAGTTTCATATCACCCCTCCTTAAAAAATAAAAAACAGAAAGAAAGCTAGCTTTCTCTCTGTTGACTATAAACTTCAGAGTTCTGTCGAAATACAGTCCCTTTTACCTGAGAATTTCATCGATAATCGCCAAATATCAATTTGTCCCTTCGGTGACCTATGCTCTCTCCTGTATTTTTCAATCAGATTTATATCTTATATAACTATTCTATAACAATTACATAATAATGAAAAGCGTTTTCTGAAAAGGCTTACTACTGTCTATAAAATATATTTGTATTTTCATTTATAAAAAGTATATTTTTATGCCCTTATCTCTATTAGCAAACAAATATACGCCTTAAAATATAAATAACATTTTTTCATTTCTGAAACAAAAGTTTATAACCTTCTTTATTGTTATACAACATAAATCTACATGACTTTAGTTATATTATTTAATTTTATATCTTATTGATTATTATTTACATTTGCTATATACTTATATAATAAAAACTTTACAAAGTAGAGAGGGATATTTATGAGCAATACTAAAAAAAGTTTGATGGCAATTCTTATTTGTTATTTTTCTTGGGGACTTTTTCCTATATATTTTAAATTACTAAAAGCTATTGATGCTTATGAAGTACTTTCATTACGAGTTTTATGCTCATTTATTTTTATGGCCTTCGTAGTATTAATCGCAAAAAATAAAAGATTTATATTCACAGAAATAAAAGAAGTTTGGAAGGATAAAAAAAGTTTTATTCTACTTATAGCAGCTTCTCTATTAATAACTGCTAACTGGTTAACATATATTATTGCAGTAAACAGTAACCACGTTCTAGAAGCAAGTTTTGGATATTACTTAAATCCAATTGTCACTATAATTTTAGCGGTTGTATTCCTAAAAGAAAAATTGACTAGAGTTCAAACTATTGCATGTTTATGTGTTGCAGCGTCTCTATTATACTTATTTATTTCTTTAGGGTCACTACCTTGGATTTCAATTTTACTTGCTTTAACATTCGGACTATACAGCTTATGCAAGAAGAAAATTATTCTTAGTCCCAAAGCTAGTCTTTTAATAGAAACAGCTATCGTCTCTCCAATCGCCCTTATTTATATGTGGCATTTAGGTGCAAATAGTAATATTACATTCCATACATATGGAACAGCTACATTAATCTATGCATTATTATCTGGTATTGTTACTGCAGTGCCACTTATGCTTTTCGCAAAAGGTGCTGTTGATATTCCTTTATATCTTTTAGGAATACTGCAATACTTACCACCAACAATGCAATTTTTAATAGGTATTTTTGTGTATGGAGAAGAACTTAGTATTCAAAAACTTATTTCATTTGCAATAATTTGGGTTGCAGTTATTGTATTTTGCTATTCAGCAATTACCTCAATAAAAAAACAAAGTATAATAAATAAAAGTCATCAAAAATAATTTGATGACTTTTATTATTTGAACATAAAAAAAACGGAATTTAAAAATTCCGTTTTTTTCTTTTAATTATTAAGCTTCTTTTTTAACACCTTGTCTAATCATAGAGATACCTGTAAGAACAACAACCCCGATGATTACCCAAGTAAGAACTTCTAGTGGCATACTCTTAACTAATGTATAAGCTACAGTTACCCCTATAACTCCCCCAATAGCGATAGCTATAGAACCTTTTCTAGCGTAGTTCCCAGCTTTAATGAACTCTGGAGAACCGATAGCCATTAAACCAGCACAAGAACCCATCATAATTGGGAATGCTACTAGTGGGCTTAGTCCTAACATATAAACCATAGCCATACATGGTGCATATAGTCCAACACCAGCCATCATAAGAGCCCCAAGAATAAAGTTACCTACAACACCGATAACAAGTTTAACACCAGTTAGTCCAACTGCTACGTTACCAGAACCTAGAGCTTTAAGCCAACCTAGTTGCCCTGACATCATTAAGAATGCAGTTACGATTAAACACACACCCATAACAAGTTGGATTTTTTTCTCAGGAAGTTTGTTTACTATTCTTGCTCCAACTAATGCCCCTACGATTGCAGATGCAATCATTGAGAATAAAGTAACACCTTCAACTTTTACCCCTGTTAAGAATAAGAAAGCTTCCATTAAAACTGGCACTGTGTGTGCAACGTTTAATGTACCAGGGATTTTTTTATCTGTATCTAAAAATTTAAATACTTTGAATAATAATGTTGTTGGCGCAAAGCTTCCGATACCTAATGTATCGAAGAAGTCAGTTACTAACCCGATGAAGAATCCTAAAACAGGATTTTCTTTTCCTAAGTCATCTTTATGTTTAACTACGTCCATCACAAATGAAGCTAAGAAGAATATTCCCCCTGCTCCTAATATTACTAATAATACCGTTAATAAGTTCATATTGTCTACACTCCTATCCTAATAAGAATCCGTAAGTTAATGCATCATCTGGATCATATACATAGTTACTGAATCCTAAGATGTATCCAGAACCAGTGATTTCTGGGATGATTGCATCAAAGTCGGCTAATTTTCTTTCTTCTACTATTCTTCCTTTGAATAAAGTACCTAATATACTTTCATATACGAATGGTTCACCTGGTTTAAGCTCACCTTTAGCGTATAATGTAGCTAATTTAGCTGAAGTACCAGTTCCACATGGTGAACGGTCAATGTTACCATCTCCGAATACTACAACGTTTTTGTAAGTAGCTTCTGGGTGAGAAGGTTTGTCATAAATTTCAACTAAATCTACAGATTTAATGTGTGATAATGTTGGGTGTTGAATTTCAATATTTGCATTAACTGCATCGCGGATTTTAAGACCAGCTTCTTTTAATTTAGAAGCATTTTCAGGTTTAACTTCTAATCCTAATTGGTCAGCAGAAAGAATACAGAAGAAACTTCCTCCGAATGAAATATCAAATTTGATGTGTCCAACTCCTTCAACATCCAATTCCAAATCGCGTTTGTATAAGAATGATTCAACATTTTTGAATGAAACTTCTTTTACTTTTGCTCCGTTATCTTTCAATTTAGCTGTTGCATAGATAAGTCCAGCTGGTGTTTCTACTACTACTTCTTTTTCAGTAGCCCCTTCTTCTACATCAACCATACCAGTTTCTACAGCTGCTGTTACCGCTGCGATTGTGTTGTGTCCACACATGTTTAAGTAACCACCAGTATCCATGAAGATTAAAGCGAAGTCTGCTTCTTCTTTTGTTGGAGGTAATAAGAATGCTCCAAACATATCTTGGTGTCCACGTGGCTCGAACATTACAGATTTACGTAGATCATCTAAATTGTCAATAAGATATTGTTTTTTCTCAACTATATCTTTACCAGGAATTTTTGGAACTCCCGCTGTTACTAAACGCGCAGCTTCCCCAGCTGTATGTGTATCTATAACTGAAACCATTTTATTTAATTTCATAATAATTCACTCCTTAATTTTTTAATATTAGTTATTTTTTACTTGCGTCTTGACGCATTTTTAATTTTAATAGTGCTAACGCTTTTCTTGCATCTGCATAATCAATATTATTTTGACAAACTACCTCAGTTTCAATACCTTCTTCAGACTTATTAAAGTCTAGTACGTATTTAGTATATTGATTTTCCACGACAAATTTATGTTTCCCCATAAATTTTAAACCTACTATAGAAATATCGCGTTCCCCAATTTCAAACATTGTATTGGCATAATCGACGTCACTATTACCCCAACCATCTGCTGAAATAATAGCGCCATCTGTACGCATAGCTTCTAGCCAAACTGCTGTACGCCATCCTACAAGGTGTTTTAATCTGTTGTCTTGTGGTGTCCCTACTACTACAACCCCTTGGAAATCAATATCTGGATCTTCTGCCAATGTATCTAATAATGGATCTCTAAAGTGATGCAAACTGGTTTCTTTTGTAGATGGTCCTATTCCCATAATAACACCCCTTCCTATACCATAGCTCTTATAGCACCGTCACGATATTCGTTAGGTGTTAATAGAACTGGCATATTATTCATATCTATAATTGAAATACCTTTATCGATTCCACTTGGTTCTATTGGGAATAACTGATTATCATACATCATCCCTTGACCAGCTACTTCTTTAACTAAAGCAACTTTTGGTTTACCTGGATTTTGTTTATTATAAAATTCATGAACCTCATCAGCATCACGACCACTAAGAACTTTCATAACTTCTCTTATGTTTTGTAAGTATACATCAGAAAGTTCAAAAATAGAGAATGCTAATTGACGATCGAAATCAATCTCAGGTCTAATAATAACATCTATGTGTATTAAATAATCATTATCTGCTGGTGAACCAGCTTTATTTAATACTAACTGTTCTTGCAAAATACCTTCTGACGAACCAAATTCATGCATCTGTTTCCCTTCTGTATTTGCACCAGTTAACAACATATATACTCCCGTTAATGTATGTGTTATTCCTTCCCCAAGACGACCTATAACTTTTGTCGATATTGGTACTACGTCCATTATAGTATTAACATAAAAATTATGTTCTCTAGGTTTTATTATTTTAACCTCTACTTTTTCAAAGACATTTTTATCATATTCTATTTCTGTAGGAATAGTTAACTGATTATTTTCAATTTTAACCTTCCTACCTAATGCAACATCTTTCATATGAAATGCCTTTATTTGTAATCTTTCTTTTGGCATAATCATCATCCCTTACTATAAATTTACCTGTAATGAAACAGTTACCAATCTGTTTTATAGTACAGTTTGTGTAAAAAATGGAGAGGGACTTTCGCCCCTCTCCGGAATTCTCCTACACGTGAGCGATATACTCGAATGGTAGAGGAACTATTTTACCTGAACTTGGTATTTTAATAAGTTGCTCTAATGTTGCTTCTAAGATTTGTGTTTGTTGCTCAACGTTATTAGGTTCTCCTGCATTTGCTCCCATTGGTACAAGTGGAGCAACGGCTCTTGGAGTACCGTTTTGACGCACTACTGGAGGTAGTGCTGCGATTAAGATTGTTGGAATACCTGCTTCCTCAATTGCTCTCTGCACGATCACGGCAGTTCTATGGCAAGTACCTCAACCAGCAGTTAAAATAACTGCATCAACATTTTCTTCTTTTAATTTTTTAGCGATTGCTGGACCTGTTTCGTTAGTGAAAGCCTCTTGGTCTCCACCACCACCCATGAATCCGTAGTGGAATTCTGCTACACTTTTAATAACACCTTTTTTAGCAAGCTCGTGTAATCTATCGATTGGGAACATACAGTTGATGTCTTTGTTAGCGTCAGCGTTATCATATCCACCGTGAGATACCATAAGATCTGAACTGTGAGCAGTATCTGGGATTTCACGGAATGTAGTATCCCCTGCTAAGTTAAATCTTTTATCTGTTTTTAAGTGAACTCCTGCTGCTGTAGCTAATGCTACTTTCATAT
Organism: uncultured Gemella sp.; assembly: GCA_963532255.1. Lineage (GTDB taxonomy): Bacteria > Bacillota > Bacilli > Staphylococcales > Gemellaceae > Gemella. The sequence continues at coordinate 19,921 of CAUSKO010000014.1, forward strand.
CTTTTAATTCTTTAGTTACTGGAGCCCAAACTGGTTTAGGTGTAATAGGTACAAAAATCTCTGATTGTAGACCTTCAAATATCGTTAATGACATTCTAATTTCTCCTTCCTACTATTTTTCTTCGTTGTGTTTTCTATTTTGTACTTCTTGTTCTAACTTTTTAGTATTAAGTATTGCATTTACATAATGTTCGTCAGGTTCTTCATTTAATACTTCTGGATAACTTAGTAAAAATGCAACTTCTTGTCCGATTTTTACTGGATATTCCGAGATTAGCATTCTCATAGGAATTTTAAATTGCCCTAGGCGTCCTTTGATATCTATCGTAACGCTGGCGTCGTTATGATCGACTATAACCCCTTCGAACACTCTTTCTGTAGATGCATATTTTAATTTTTCAATCATAACTTACTTCCTAATTCTTTTAAATTTTAGTCTTCTTTTTCGTAAATTTCTTGACGTTTTTTAGATTTTGGTAATACTTGTTCGTTATCAACTAATTCTACTTTTTCACCAGTAGTTTTTTCGATAACTTCAACGTTATTTAATTTAACGTTTGGATTCCATTTTCTTTCAGCTTTTTTGATTGTTCCGCCACCCATTTGTGTTTTAAGCATTGCTAAAGCACGGATAGCATCTTCTTTACATAATGTGTTGTTTGAAAGAATTTCGTTTTCGATACCTTGTTTAGATTTGTTGTTATCAACCATAGCTGACATGTATTCGTTACCTACAACAAGAGCACCTTGTACTGCAGAGTAAGTCATACCAACTACTGATACTCCACGTTTACCGATTTCTTCGATGTGTGAAGCAAAGTCGATGTGGTTGTTACCAAATCCTTCAGTTGTAACGATAGCACCATCGATATCCATAGCTTCGATAGTCATACCAACACGTTTAGATACATAGAATTTTTCTGAGTTAGCTTGAGGTGATCCAACTAGTAATACCCCTACTAAGTCGATTTCTTCGTCAGCCATAGCTTCAAGTACTAATGGTTCACGGTAGTAGTGACGAGAAGTTTCTTTAGAAGCTGGTCCAATACATGTTAATGCGTGGATACCACCATCTAATACTTCTGTTGGAGCAAGCATTACTGGTAAGTTACCAAGGTCAACGTTTGGTTTAGCACCAAGTGTACCAACTGGTTCTACTGGTAAGATTAAGTTATCGTGCATTGCACCTTGTCCCATGATTTCTTTAACGATTAATACTTTTTTGTTTCCTGGGTGACGGTATTGTTCGATGTTGATGTCACCTACTACTAGGTTTTCATCTTCTACTTCTTTAAGAGCTTTACGAATTTCTTCAGTAATGTGGTCGAAAGCTTTGTGAGCAGCTAATGGTCCTGGACGTTCCATGTTAGCTCCTGCTTTGATTGTTACTTGACCTTTAATGAAGATTTCTCCTTTATCTGGAGCACCAGGACGTCCCCACATAATGTTACGTTCTAATTCACCTTCAGAAGATCCGAATTCCCCGATTTGAACTCCGTTAGCATCAGTTCCTGTAAGAACCATTACTACACCTTTAAGTTCACGAGTAACTCCGTGTCCGATTTCTCCTTCTTCTTTAACAGCGATTGGTTGAACGTCCATGATTGTTTCACTGTAAGTGTCATATTTATCAGGAGTGATGATTTCTAATTTAACATCTTCTACTAATTCTTCTGACTCAGCAGCTTCTTTACATAAATCTTCTGGTGTTCTTAATACTAAAGTAGTTCCTTGAATTTCAGTTTTTTCTCCAAATACTACTTTGTCAATTTTATAGTGTTTAGTTTTTAATGAACGGATGAATTTAGATTCACCTTCATGTTTTTCTTCAGCTTTTGCTTCTACAGCAACTGGTGCTGCTTCTGGTGCAACTACCGCTGATTTAGCGTCTACAACTGCTGCAGCTGGTGCTGGTTGAGCAGCTTGTTGAGCGAACGCTGATAATGGAATTTCAAGGTTGATGTTTTCACCTTTTCCAATTTGTAATCTGAATACTCCAGCTGGTGCTGCTGCTTGAGCAACTGGCGCTGCAACTGGTGCAACTGGTGCTGCTTCTGCAACTTCTGCAGCTGGTGCTACTTCTGCTACTTCTTCTTGTTTTTCTTCTACTTTTTCTTCTCCGCCTTGAACAGCATCAATGATAGCTGGCGTAATAGGTATTAGAGCGTCTGTTGTTTTAATTAATTTAGCTCCTAATACTTGTCCGATTGTTAATGCATCATCTGGGAATGATAGTAAACCTGAATCTACTAAATCATCGAATAACCCTGGATCTTCTAAGTTTTCTGGGGTAATTACGATACCTTCCTCAGCTCTGCAACAAAATACCGCTTTGTCATTTAAATGTTCTTTTGCAGTTTCTACTGTAATTGACATTACTTCTAACCTCCAACTAAATTATTTGTTATTTATGTAATTCTAAGCTCTTATAGCTTCTGTATAAATGATGGTCAGTGGCACGAAGGACGTGGTCGGTACTGTGATAAACTTTTACTCCTAACCTAGGAGCTACACCTTGAACGGTGTTAGTTCAGTCTTGACAAGTACCAGCTATTACAGCTTTCGCACCATCTTTTTTCATTGTTAATACTTTTTCCGCTTGTCCTGGACAGATACCAGGCAGCTCACAACGTAATCTTCCGTTTTTATCTGGTTTCATACGTTTACACATTTGAACAGATACAACTTCTGCTCCCATTCCGTCAGCTATTTGACGAAGACGTTCTTCTTGGGCACCACATTCACAAATAAGTATCCCTACTTTTTCGCGTTCTTGTGGGTATGGCATTGCCACTAATAGCCCCCCAGTAGTTTTATTAATTGGTTCTTCTTCTTGAGCTGGACGCCCTGTAAATGGTCCACCACGAACGATTTCACCGTGCGGGTTAATGTATCCCCCTGCTTTTTCAATAAATACACTAATTGGTAATCCAATTGGTACATCCATGAAAATGTCTGGATTATGAACACGTCCACCGACAGTAATATCTTTATCGATTAATGGCTTATCTAATTCAATCGCTTCTACAATACGTTTAATAGTTTCTACGTTTGAGATAATAGCATTTGCTTCTAATGGCAACTGACCAGGTTGTAAAACTACACCTAATGTTTCCCTAACGATAACACGTTCGTCCCCCGCAGGATACATATCAGGTAAAATTTTAATACTGATGTTTGGTTCGTCTTTACATGCTTTCCCTAAAGCTAATAATGCTTTACGATATTTAGTTTTAACCGCAATATAACCTTCTTTAGCTCCCGTAATTTCAAGCATATATTTCAATCCACGTACCAATGCTTCTGGATGTTCTTCCATGTAACGAACATTGTGTCCTAATACCGGTTCACATTCAGCCGCGTTAGCTATTACGTATCCACCAGGTATTTGTGCAGATAATTTGATTCCAGTTGGGAATCCAGCTCCACCTACACCAACAATACCAGCGTCTTTAATACGTTGTAGATGATCGTCTGTTGGTTCTAATTTTACATAGTCATCTGATTGTTCTTTATCTAGTTTTACAACGATGTTCATTTCATCAACAGATTCAACTTCACCAGATAAACTTGTATGTATATTAGCACCTAATCCATTAGGAGTTGCAACAAGTTGTCCACGTTTCACATGGTCTCCTACACTTACGATAGGTTGACATGGTCCACCAACATGTTGTTTTAGCGGAATAGTAATTTTTTCAACATTAAACTCTAACATACCTTTTCCTCCTTTCTCCAAAATTTCTTTACAAGCAGTAGCACAAAACTCCTACTGTATTTATTGTATAACAGTTTCAGAAAATTTGCAAAGCTTTTTTTTATTTATTTTTTGATAAATAAAAAAATTATTAAATTTATTTTACAGATATTATTTATAATTATTGTTATATTCGCATTTACAATAGAAAATGCTATCATCGTTGTCTTAAAATGTAATTGAAAGAGATTATCACTTAAATAAAAAACCCTTTCAGACTTGTATATTCAATACTTTTGCTTTTAGCAATATTTCATAATCATGTGAGCAACCATATAATACTTACTCATAATTTACAAACTTTTAATTATATAATATAATTAAACTGTACAAATAAAAGGAGGAAAGTGGTAGGTTACCACATACAATTTAATATGTTTAACTTTAAAAAAATGGGGATTATTTTCTTAGCTTCCGGAATTGTTCTTAGCGGCTGTACTACAAAAGATAACAGTAATAGTAGTACACCTGTTGAGAAAAAGGAAATAAAGGCTATTTCACTAGAAGATTTCACTAAGAATTTAAGCAACAGCGATTATCAATTTATTGATACACGTAGTGACGAAGCATATAATGGTTTTAAAGTTGATAACGTAAAAAACGGAGGACACCTTAAAAACTCTATTCAATATAGTGCTTCATTCGTAGGAAAAGTTAATAAAGATAAAGAAGCCAAATTTGTTAGTGACAAAGGTCTTGATAAAAATAAAAAGATTGTCGTTTATGATACTAACAAAGAAAATATTGAGAAGGTATCAGATAAATTTGCTTCATTAGGATATGAAGTTTATAAATTTGAAGACTATAAGGCATTCACTGATAATGATGCTAACAAAGCTAATATAGTAGCATATCCAGAATACCAAAATCTTGTTTCTCCTCAATGGGTAAAAGACGTGCAAGATGGTAAAAAACCAGAAACTTACAACAATAAAGACTATGCTATATTCGAAGTTTCTTGGGGTGAAGGCGATAAAGCTATAAACTACAAAGAACATATTAAAGGTGCATATCACTTTAATACAGACTGGATAGAAGACGGTCCAATTTGGAACCTTCGTTCAGCAGATGAAATCAAAAAAAATCTATTAAAACAAGGAATCACTAGTGACAAAACTGTTATTATCTACTCTGACGATGCTGCTGCTGGATTCCGTGTTAACTGGGCTCTAAAATGGGCTGGTGTTAAAGATGTCCGTGTAATGAACGGTGGTCTTGAAAATTGGAAAGCAGCTGGATTCGAAACAGAAAAAACTGTTAATACACCAAAAGAAGCTTCTGACTTCGGTGTAAATGTTCCTGCTCATCCAGAATACGATATTTCTCGTGCTAAAGAAATGGCTGAGAAAGTTAAAAACGAAGGAATTAAACTAGTTAGTATTCGTTCTTGGGAGGAGCACCTAGGTAAAACTAGTGGATATGATTATATTGAAAAAGCTGGTGAGCCTAAAGGTGCTATTTACGGATTCGGTGGAAGTAACAAAGGAGATATGAGTGACTACATGGATCCAGATGGAACACTTCGTAACCCACAAGAGATTTATAACCTATGGAAAGGGCAAGGCATTTCTGAAACAGATAAGATTGCACTTTACTGCGGAACTGGATGGAGAAATGCTATTCCTTGGTTTATGACTCAACTAACTGGTCGCGCTAATACATACTTCTACGATGGAGGTTGGAATGACTGGCAACTAGAAGGAGCTCTACCTGTAGATATTAATAAAGATAAAGGTACTAAACCAGACGCTAAAAATGATTTTAAATAAAACAAAAAAGACTTATCCATAAATTATTTATGGATAAGTTCTTTCTATAATAATTATAAAAAAGATATAGATTAAAATAATTAATCCATATCTTTTAATTTTTTATTCTAATTCATTTAATTTTTCTTTTAAGAATGGAACTAATTCATCCTTTAAATCACTTTTTAGAGCGAAGTCTATTGTAGTTTTAACGAAACCAATAGTTTCCCCTACATCATAACGAGATCCTTCAAAGTCATATGCATAAACTTTTTCTTCTTCATTTAACATTTGAATAGCATCAGTTAGTTGTACTTCTCCTCCAACACCTACATGTTTTTTCTCTAAGTGTTTAAAGATTCCTGGGCTAAGTACATAACGACCCATAATAGCTAAGTTAGATGGAGCTGTTCCTGGGGCTGGTTTTTCTACAAAAGTTTCTACTTCATATAGTTTTCCTTCGTTACTTCTTGGAGCTATTACACCATATCTGTGTGTTTGGTTTTCCGGTACTGATTGTACACCAATAACCGAACATCCAGTTTTTTCAGTTTCATCCATAAGTTGTTTTATTGCAGGGCTTTCTTCATTGATTACAACATCATCCCCTAATAATACCGCAAATGGTTCATCTCCAATAAAGCTACGAGCTGTTAGGATTGCATCCCCTAAACCTGCCATCTCTCTTTGACGCACGTAGTGGATTTTAGCTAGAGTAGTTGGGTATTTTACTTTTTCTAAAAGTTCTAATTTCCCTTTATTTTCTAATTCTACTTCAAGCTCTACGTTTCTATCAAAATGGTCTTCTATCGCTCTTTTTTGTTTTCCTGTTACTATTATTATATCTTCAATCCCAGCTTTCACAGCTTCTTCTACTATATATTGAATAGTAGGAGTATCAATTATTGGCAACATTTCCTTTGGTAATGCTTTTGTAGCTGGAAGGAATCTTGTTCCGTAACCTGCTGCTGGAATAATTGCTTTTCTTACTTTTTTCATATATTCACCTATTTTTCTCTAAAATTTCAACAGAATTATGATAACATGTTTTGACTTATTTAGCAAATATTTTCCACTATTTTTCACAATAAATCAAACATTTTCCCACTGTATTTACAAGGCTATTTTTTTATAAATTCTGTTTTTATAACCTTTTGAATCTTCATTATGGTTAAAAGTAAACATTTTACGAACAATAAAGATATTTAAAAGCCATTTTGAGAATATCTCCCTTTCATAATTTTATCCATTTTATGTATTACTCACTGCTTGTACAACAACGTCTGCTGTTTTTTCGTTACCTTCTCTATAGTACGTTATTTTAATAGTATCTCCAATTTTAGTTTTTTCAAATAAATATTTTCTAACAGCTGCAACGTCTTTAACTTCTGTACCATTAATCTTAGTAATTACGTCATATTTTTCTAATCCCGCTTTTGCTGCTGGAGTACCACTTTCTACAGAACGAACTACAACTCCTTGTTTTCCATTATATTTTAGTTGAGATTTAACAGTATCGCTAGCAATTGTACTCACAGATACTAACTGAACACCCATAGCCGGACGTACTACTTTACCTGATTTTTCAAGTTGCTCCGTAATTAGTTTAACCTCATTAGAAGGAATACCAAAACCTATTCCTTCAGCACTAACACTAGATGATGCTTTCGCAATTTTCGATTCATTAATACCTATTAGTTTTCCTTCATTATTAATTAATGCTCCACCACTATTACCTGGGTTGATTGCAGCATCTGTTTGAATCACTGTTTGATTCCAGTCTATAGTACCATCTCCATCAACATCCATAGGGATTTGACGGTTTACAGCTGAAACTATACCTTTAGTTACAGTGTTAGAGAAATTAACATCTAACGGTGAACCAATAGCGAACGCAGTCTCTCCTACTGCTATATCATCACTATTTGCAAAATCCATAGTTGTTGTTACATTGTCTCCATTAATTTTTAAAACAGCTAAATCTGTCCAAATATCCGTACCTATCACATCAGCATTAACGTTAGTACCATCACTTAATACTACAGATACTTTCTTAGCTCCTTTAACAACATGGTTATTAGTTACTACATATGCTGTATTACCAGATTTTTTGTATATAACTCCACTTCCTGTAGAAGCTGTTTTTAAATCTCCAGAATCTGAAGAATCAGAATTGCCCTTGTTAGATTTACTTTTTGAGTTTTCTCCTAAAATAGAATCTAAGTTGTTGTTAGTAGTTTTATATGTAACTACTGATACAACCGCATCTTTAGCTTTCGATATCGCATTAACTGTTAATTGTTGGTTATCTTTATCTTCTTTTGTTGCAGTAACGGATGACTTCAAGATACCACCTGTACCTGTGCCTGTAATAGCCTGCGCACCTAGAACACTAGTAGCTCCTAATGCAAATGCAGCAAAAACAGTTAAAAATAACTTTCCATAATTACGATTATCTTTTTTAGCTAGTACTTCCAACTTTTCATCTTCAAGATCTTGATTTTCTGCGAAATACTTCTCATTATCAAAATCTTCAAATTCCTCGTTATTAGGGTCATAATACTCTTGTTGAGCGTTATTTTGATTGTTAACTTGTTGATTATTTTCTACATTTTGATTATTAAATTGTTGATTATTGTTTTCTAAGTTTTGATTATCTTGATTGTTACGATTATCCATAAAACTCCTCCTTATACTAATATCTATACGATATTGTACTCTAATTATACAACTTATAGTACTATTAGTACAATTAATTTTCATTATATTTTTTGGTACAACTACATATTATCAGTGTGAGTTAAAACAAAGTTTAAAGATATTATAAAATCATCTACGATTTAAACAAATAAAAAAAATAAAGCGCCGAAGCACCTTATTTTATTTTAAAGTAAAAAACTGTAAAAATCTAAGTAAATTAAATAATCCAAAAAAGATAATTAGATAATAATAGATAAATATACTATCCGCATTGCTAGTCAGTATAATATATGAACCTACAGCTACTAACACTAGATTTACTATGAAACTTATTATATATTTTTTCGTTTTTATTACTAGAAACAATTGTATTAGAATCATCAATACAAAAGCACCTATAATTAATTTTATATTTGTATCAGTAAAATACTTAGGAAACTTATAAACGTTTCTAAACATTATATGTCTTATCATTCCCATTTTACTTTCAGAATAATAATACCATCCAGAAATCATAACTACTAAAATTACTTCTAATAAAGTTAATAACATATGCATTTTTTTATATTTTATATTTTTTAACATTTAACGCTCCTTGTTTTAAATTACTTATAATGATATAATTACATCTATATAATTATATAGAAAAAAAGAAATTTAATCAACAATTCCTCAAAGTTGATAATTATTTAAGAAGGGATTTACTTATGAATAAAAAATATTCTATATTACTATCTGTTCTACTTTTAGTTTTTACATTTATATATACTTTTAAAATAAACTTTAATTTAGATCAAAAACTTAATATTATGAACCTTATCATAATACTAATTGTTCTTGTTTTATGGTTATTCTCAGGTTATCTATTAATACTAAAAGACGTATTAAAAAGTTCCGAAAAAGAACACAATGGTATAATACTTGTTTATGTACTGTTAGGAATTATATTCTTCTATTATAACCCTTTTCCAAAACCAGAAAGTTTTAATATCGATTTACCTAGAATTACTTACTTTATAATAACATTGCTAACTTTTATCTTCTTCATAATAATTTTCAGAAAAGATAAGTTACTTACACTAATATTTGCAGTGTTTGTTCCATTTACTGTTCAAAGTTATTTAGTAAATATTCTAAACAACATAAGTTATACAGATTACACTTTTTACATCGTAATATTATTTATTGCAATTGCTTATGGAATAAACTTTATTACAGACAAAAATCGTTAGCACCTGCTAACGATTTTCTTTTATACTAAAACTATATATTTTTTACAAATATCTGCAAAGAATCCTTGAACATCACCATCTAACAATAGTTTTTCTTGTTCTTCATCTACTATATAATTTTCGCTTGCTTCCATAACACCTAATAATCTCTTAAATGTATCCGCAAATAAACCTTCATCTTCATTTAGAAGATAATTGAACTTTTGTTCTGCGAAAAAAGGTACGAACACTTCTCTAAAAGCACCTTGTCGAATTCTTCCAATTAATTTTGTTCCATCTTCTAAAGTGAATAAGTCATCTTGTTTTTCAACAAATTCCTTTGCTTTTACATAGCTAGAGAAGATTTGAAATCCTTCCGCTTCTTGATATTCTCTAAATACCGGTATTTTCAACCCTTGTTCTGTATATAAATTTTTATCAATAATCACAAATACTTCTTCTAAATCCCAAAATTCTTTAGCAATATAGTAGAATGCCACTCTCCATCTGCTATCACCTTTTGGTAATCTCTTAAATGTAGATATTTGCTCAACTAATTTTATATCTTTTTCCATTAAACCTACTTTACCTCTCTTAATTAATCAATTTGTATTAATGTACCTATTCTTTTAGCTGTTTGATTATCTAAACGATATGAGAAAAACTTATCGTTTTCTTTTACAGTACAAATACTAGTAACCTCAATATTTTCTTTTAAAATACCAGCTTGTTCTAATAAACCTTTATTAATAGTCCATAAATCTAAATAATAGCTATCTCCTATTTTTTCATAGTAATTATCAACATTTAGACTAGCAAATTTTTCTATTAAATCTTCAGATACTTCATACTTTTCTTTTGAAATTGATGGACCAATTATAGTTTTAATATCACCTAATTGACAATTATATTCTTTTGTCATAATTTCTACTATTTCCCCGGCAATATTACCGTATGTCCCACGCCATCCTGCATGAGCCAAAGCAATAACACCTTGTTTTTTGTCATAAAAAACTATAGGCACACAATCAGCAGTAAATATTAATAACGGTACTTGTTTTAGCGATGTTACTAACCCATCAGCCTCTTTACCATTTTCAGCTATATCAGCACTAGACTTAATTCTTCGAACAGATGCACCATGAACCTGACTATTAAATGCTACATTACTGTAGTTAAATCCATATTTCTCAGAAAAAGCATTCATGTCATCTTTATTTTTTGCATCTATATTTCTATGAGTGAATGCTATTTTTATATTTTTATCTTCTCTAATAATTCCATCTACTGTTTCACGCATTATTTTTTCCCTCCCGATTACAACCGACATATCTTATTTGTATCCCCTTAATTATACTTCTAAAAATTATAAAATTCTAGTGAAAAATCCGCTTTATTTCAACTCGTAAATTTTTATAAAAAAATACCCCAATAATACATAGTATTATCGAGGTATTTTAGATAAATTTTATATTAACTTTAATATATTTTAATTATTCTACTAAATCCAAGTACACTTTTTTACTAAATGTTGTTGAATTTAGTACTGTACGAATAGCATTAATTACCGTACCTTTTTTCCCTATAATACGACCGCAATCATCAGGGTGTACTGTTAAAATATAGTGTTCACGAGCATTTTTAACGAATTTTTCGATTTTAATTTCATCTTTGTGCTCAACGATTTCACTTACAATGTTATAAATTAACTCTTCCATTTCCATTCTCCTTATTTAGCAACAATATTCACTAATCTTCCAGGAACAACAATTACTTTCATAACTTGTTTTCCAGCTATCAATTCTTTTACTTCATCATTAGCTAAAACTATCTCCTCTAATTCTTTAGGAGTTAAATCTTTTTTAACATCTAGTTTAGCTTTAACTTTACCCATAAGTTGAACTACGATTTCTACAGTATCACTTACAAGTTTACTTTCATCGAATGTTGGCCATGGAACGTATGAGATTGACTCAGTGTTACCATAAATTTCCCACATTTCTTCAGCAAGGTGTGGTGCAAATGGAGCAAGAAGTTGAATAAATCCTTGTGCATATTTACGAGGAATAAATTCCGCTTTATAACAATCATTTACAAACACCATAAGTTGTGAAATAGCAGTGTTAAATCCAAGAATTTCGATATCTTCTGATACTTTTTTAACAGTGTAGTTATAACTTACTTCTAATTCTGGGTTTTCTTTATCTTGAACTTTATCGTTAACTTTTCCAGTTTCTTCATCTACGAATAGACGGTATACTCTATCTA
>CAUSKO010000015.1:0-30989 GCA_963532255.1 uncultured Gemella sp.
TTAGAGGACAACTTAAAAATGGTCTCGCTATGATAGATTTTTATGAATCGTGTGACAAAAGACACAGATTATCACGTTATGGAAATGACTATATAGCTACACTTTGTGTTAAACTATAATGTTATAGAATATACTTCAGGAGAATACCATGTAATTTTACCAACTCTTGGCGGACATGGTGAAGAAAATTAGCTAGATTATGTTTCTACTGAAAATTCCGCAATAGAAATTCTAGACTATTGTGATTATATTAGTATTTAAGGAGGTTAGACAGTTGAAATATGTGCTTTTATTACGTGGTATAAATGTAGGTGGTAAGAATAAGGTATCAATGAGTGAACTAAAAGAACAATTGTTAAGCATAGGTTTTGAAAATGTTAGTTCATATATTAACAGTGGAAATTTGTTTTTTACCAGTCTAGAAAATCATGAAATATGCATTGTAAAGATAAAAAATCTGTTAGAAACTAACTATGATTTTTCGATACCTTTTGCTTTAATCACAAAAGAGGAATATTTAGAAGAAAAATTGGGATTACCAGAATGGTGGAAGGAAGACTTACCTAGAAAAGATGTACTATTTTTCTCGTGCAACTTTGATAAATCAAGTATCCTTGACTTTATAGATAATGCTACATTTTATAATGAAGTAGTATATGTAGGGAAGCATGCAGTATTTTGGGGTAAATATAACGAGTCGGAATATTTAAAAACTACTTATCATAAAAAATTAATAAAGCAAGATTTCTATAAAAAAATAACAATTAGGAATTCAAATACATTTGAAAAAATAGCAATGATTTTAGAAGAAAACTAGAAGTATTTTAATTGAAAGAAGGTGAATGTTTGATGGAAGGAATGTTGAAGTTATATTCTCCTATTAATGAATTAAAACAAATTGGTGAGGACATTTGGATTGTTGATGGAAATGAAATACATATGAGTTTTAAACTTTTTAAAGTTCCTTTTACAACAAGGATGACAGTAGTTAAACTAGATAACAACAAATTATGGATTCATTCACCAATAGCTTTTAATAAGGAATTAAACGATAAAATAAAGGAACTAGGAGATATCGAGCATATAATTGCTCCTAATAAATACCATTATAGTTATGTATTAGATTGGTATAATCATTATCCAGATGCAAAAGTTTGGTTAGCAAAAGGAGTAAGTACCAAACTTAAAATTGATGAAAGAGAAAATTTTGTATCACTAGATAATATTTCAAAAACTTCTTGGTCAGAGGAAATATACTTTACTCCATTTAGAGGAAGTATAGCTATGGAAGAGATGGTATTTTTTCATAAAAAGAGCTCAACCTTAATATTAACGGATTTAATAGAAAGTATAGAAGTAAATAAATTACCGTTATTATATAAACTTGTATTTAAGTTTGGAGATAATAAGTATCCTAAGTTCCGAACATCAAGAGATTTACGATCATCATTTATCTTTAAAAAACAAGCTAAAGATAGCTATTCTAAGATTGAAAGTTGGAAACCCGATAAAATTGTTTTCTCTCATGGAAAGATAATTTTAGAAAATGGTATGGAAAAATTAAAAGAAGCATTTTATTGGTTGAGAAAATAGTGTACTTTATGAGAAAATAATAATATAAGATTTAGAGAATAAATGAAAGGGAGTGATTAGGTATGACAATAGTAATAAAAAGAGTACTGGCATCAACGTTAAAAGAAATGGCGGAAAAGAAATCATTATCAAAAATAACAATTAATGATTTAACTCAAGCTTGTGATGTTAGTCGTCAAACGTTTTATAATAATTTTAAAGATATCTATGATTTGGTAGAATGGATATATCTTAAAGAGGTAGTGACTCCAATAGAAAGAGGTAAAATCTATGATAGATGGCAAGATGCTTTAACATCAATTTTTCAATATATCTCAGAAAATCATGTTTTTGTTTTAAATACCTATCGCTCTTTTGGAAAAGGATTCTTAGAGAAAGTACTAAGACAAGAGATTGAATTATTTCTAAGTAATCAGGTGTTCAAAAAAATCAAAGTAACAAAAGAAGAGGCTAAACAAGTAGAGTTTTCTTATTCTTTTTATACATATGCTTTGGTTGGAGTGGGGTTAGATTGGATAGAAAAGCAAATGCCAGAAAGTGTTGAAGAACTAGTTGGAAGAATTGAAAAGGTTATGTTGGGCGAGATAATTTCTCTTCTTTAAATAAAGTTTAAGCTCTTTTACAATTAATTGAATTTGTAAAATAGTTAGGCAAGAGTAAAAAATTGTAAATTGTATTATGGATATGGAAGGTGTATATTAATAGTGATATTAGTATACACTTTTTTTAGGAGGAGTTTTTATGTATTATTCAAACGGAAATTATGAAGCATTTGCTAAACCAAAAAAACCAGCAGGAGTTGACAAAAAATCGGCTTATTTAGTAGGATCTGGACTTGCATCTCTTGCGGCAGCAGCCTTTTTAGTTCGTGATGGACAAATGAAAGGGGAAAGAATCCATATTCTTGAAGAACTACCTATCGCAGGAGGTAGCTTAGATGGTATTATGAATCCAACTCGTGGATTTATTATTCGTGGTGGTCGTGAAATGGAAGATCACTTTGAATGTCTTTGGGATCTTTTCAGATCTATTCCTTCATTAGAGGTAGAGGATGCATCTGTTTTAGATGAGTTCTACTGGCTAAATAAAGAAGATCCTAACTATTCAAAATGTCGTGTTATTGAAAACCGTGGACAACAAATTCCTGATGACGGACTTTTTGCATTATCTGATAAATCAAGTCAGGAATTAGTAAAACTATATTTAACTTCTGAATCAGAACTTCAAGGTATGAAAATAACAGATTTCTTTAGTAGTGAATTCTTTGAGTCTAATTTCTGGACTTATTGGGCAACAATGTTTGCTTTTGAAAAATGGCACTCAGTTGCCGAAATGCGTAGATATATGTTGAGATTTATTCATCATATTAAAGGACTACCTGATTTATCTGCACTTAAATTCACTAAATATAATCAATATGAATCATTAGTTCTACCATTAGTTAAATATTTAGAAAATCATGGTGTAACTTTTGAATATAATACTGTAGTTAAAGATATTAAAGTTGAAAAACAAGGAAAAGATTTAGTAGCTAAACATTTAATCTTAGAAGTAAACGGAGAACCTGTTGTTAGAGAATTAACAGAAGATGATCTAGTATTCGTTACAAACGGTAGTATCACAGCATCTACAACATATGGTAACAATGATACTTCAGCTCCTGTCAGTAAAGAACTTGGTGGTGCTTGGCAACTTTGGAAAAACTTAGCTAAACAAGATGAACGTTTTGGACGTCCAGAAGTATTTTGTGAAAATCTTCCTGATCAAAGTTGGTTTGTTTCAGCAACAACAACCGTAACAGATAAAAGAGTTGCAGAATATATAGAAAAAATTTGTAAACGTGATCCTTATGCAGGTAAAGTAGTAACTGGTGGTATAGTAACAGCACGTGATTCAAATTGGATGTTGAGCTTTACACTTAACCGCCAACCACACTTTAAATCTCAATCTAAAGATGAATTAGTAGTTTGGATTTACGGTCTATATTCTAATATTTCAGGTAACTATATTAAAAAACCAATAGAAGCTTGTACAGGTATTGAAATCGCAGAAGAATGGCTTTACCATATTGGTGTTCCTGAACAATTTATTCACGAATTTGCAAGCAAAGGTTGTAGTACAGTTCCATGTTATATGCCTTATATAACAAGTTACTTTATGCCTAGACATGATGGTGATAGACCATTAGTTATTCCAGAAGGCTCTAAAAACTTAGCATTTATAGGTAACTTCTCTGAAACACCACGTGACACTGTCTTCACTACAGAATATTCTGTTCGTACAGCTATGGAAGCAGTCTACACATTACTAGATGTTGATAGAGGTGTACCTGAAGTATTTAATTCTGCATATGATTTACGTGTAATGACTAAATCAACTAATCGCCTAATGGATGGTAAAAAACTTGAAGAAGTTAAACTACCTCTATTTGCCAAAGCAATTAGTAAACGCGTATTGAAAAAAATCAAAGGAACATATATTGAAGAAATCCTAAAAGATGCAGGATTGATTTAGATATAATTTTTCTAAGTTATAGTTATAAAAAATACATAATAGATATAAAAGACGATAGTGAAGACTGTCGTCTTTTTTAGTAAAAAGCTTACTAGTTTTGGATAGAAAAAGTAAAGGGTGTATGATATTATAAAAGATATAATAGCTAATAAAAAGATTTGACATATTAATATAAAAGTTAATTTTTTAGTGGGGTGAGTTTATATGGAAGACTATATTAAAAGTCTAGAAAAAGAATTATCTTTGTTTGAACATGGTTTTAAAGAAGAGGAAAAAAGAGCTCTAGCTAATTATAAAACTAATGATAAAAATTATATTAAGAGATTAGCATTTTTAGCGTTTAAATCAGATGTATATCAAGTAAGAATGTATAGTGTATTTCTATTTGGATATTTATCAGAAGATAGTGATATACTAATATATATGAAAGATGAGGTTTCTAAGGACAGCAACTGGAGAGTGCAAGAAGTATTAGCAAAGGCTTTTGATGAATTTTGCAAGAAAATAGGGTATGAAAAGTCACTTCCAGTTATCGATGAATGGTTGAGTAAAGAAAATCCAAATACAAGAAGAGCGGTAGTAGAAGGACTAAGAATTTGGACAAGTAGACCATACTTTAAAGAAAATCCAAATGAAGCTATTAGACGAATTGCTAACTTGAAAGATGACTCTAGTGAATATGTAAGGAAATCTGTAGGTAATGCTTTGAGGGATATAAGTAAAAAATTTCCAGATTTAATTAAAATTGAATTGAAAAATTGGAATCTGGAGAGTAAAGAAATCAATCAAGTATATAAGTTAGCTAGTAAATTTATAGGTAATAGGGATTAGTTTATTATCATATAGTGAATTATATTTGTAAAATATTAATTATGAATCACATAACCAACAGAGATTAATGGTATTAAAAGACAAAAAAATAGAATGGAGAGGTAAATAATATGAGCTTTTTTTCAACACTTTGGCCAATATTACTATTATTTGTAGTTTGTATATTGCTTATAATAGTTAAGATAGTAAGAATGATAAGAATATCGAGGGATAAAACTAAGCGTTATAAAGGTGATTATATACTCTTAGGTTTGGTTATTGGTATGGCTATAGGTACTTTAATAGGTACTTTATATGATAGAAAATCAGGTATGGGTGCATCAATAGGAATGTCTCTAGGAACGATGATTGGAATGACTATAGGAATGTTAATTCATAAGAAATAGGGAATATAAATACACAATAAAAAGCAGAGAAAATAATATAATTCTCTGCTTTTTGTTTTTATAACTTAGCTTGATAACATTTTTCAAGAAATCCACTTCTTGCTTTTTTTTCTGTATCATCACTTTCATCAAAACCATCATATGGGGCTTTTGGGTCGTGTACTTTAGGTTTTCTTTTTAATGTATTGCAAACTTCATCTATATGAGCAAAAGCAAAATTAAAGTCATCAGTCCAACCAGTATGTCCAGTGATAATTTTTAAGTTAAGATTTCTTTTTCTTAGTATTTCTTCTAATCTTTTAAGTGATTTACATTGTAACTTTCTATCTTCAGCGAGAGTATTTAAAAATGCATAGC
Organism: uncultured Gemella sp.; assembly: GCA_963532255.1. Taxonomy (GTDB): domain Bacteria; phylum Bacillota; class Bacilli; order Staphylococcales; family Gemellaceae; genus Gemella. The sequence continues at coordinate 5,682 of CAUSKO010000015.1, forward strand.
CACCATCTGCTCCAAACCAAATGGTATCACCTGTAAATAAATATGTATCATCAATCAAATATACAAGATGTCCCCATGTATGACCTGGAACGAGAAAGGCTTCTACCTTAATATTTTTAATATAGAATACTTCTCCATCATCGATTAAAGTTTTTTCGTTTACTATATTTACTTGAGGTAGTTTATATAAACCCCAATAAACTTTACGTCGTTTTCTTTCTTCTAAATACTCATTTTCAATTTTCCCGATATATATTTTTGATTCTTTAAATAAATTATCGCTATCTATTTCAATAGCACCAACATGATCGGTATCTTGATGTGTAATAAGTATTTCATTTATATATTTTGGATTGATATCAAGCCATTTCATTTTTTCTGCCAGCCTATCGTAGTTATATCCAGCATCAATCATGATTGTATAACCATCTTTTGTATAAAAGTATATATTTGCGACATATTCCCTAATACAGCTTACTTTTTCATCTATATAACCTGTATTTAATGGTTTAAATATCTCTTTTCCCCTAAACATAAATGACATAAATTTTTGTTGATTTTTTGAATCTTTTTTTGACATAATACGTCACCTTTAATTTCTTTCTCTACATTATTGTAGACTTTAAATCATCAACTATCTATAGAGATAATTGAACTCCCTTTTTTAAAATTTCCTAATTGTTTAAATGTATATTAAATATCTCTATTTACTTTTATTATATCACGTTTATACTTCAATATAAATAACCCATTATATGATTTTATGTGTTATAATAGATTTAATAATTATATGAAAAGAGTAGAGACTCTTACGAAAAATAGGAGAGTGTAATGTATTCATTAAAAAAGAAACCTATATTAAACTGTTTTATAATTTTTACTATTTGCTTAATTGCGAGAGTAATAGAATACTTCGTAATTAGAACAGACGAATCAATTTTATCTGAAAATTTTTTTCATAAGGTATTTGGAATAATTTTATTATGGACAATACTTTATTATTCCAAATTAAAATGGAGAGACATCGGCTTTAATACTAAAGATGTATTTTCTGGTATTGGAAAAGGTCTGTTATTTGGGTTTATATGTTGTGTTTTTGCATATGCAATAGAAGGTCTTATCTTATACAATATGAACCATAGTTTTAAATTATCGTTTTATGCAACTGGATTTTCTTTAAATAATGACATGAATCAGCAAACAGGTATAATTTTTATTTTTCTATGTATTATTTTTAATATTATCAATGTTTGGATGGAAGAAGGAATCTTCCGTGGTCTATTTACAAAAATATTAGAAGATATTTCTTATAATACGTCATTATTTTTAATAGCATTTCTATTTGGTATTTGGCATTTAGTTATGCCTTTTAGAGATTTTATAGAAGGTAAATCATCAATATCAAATCTTTTAGTAATGGGAATTGGATATGTGGTTTTAGCCGGTATGATGAGTATAAAGTGGTCTTTATTGTATAGAATGACAGGATCATTATGGATTGGATTAGGAGATCATCTATTTAATAATGTTATTTCAAATTTACTTCATGTTGTTTCTAATAATGAGGTTGATAATATGCAGATAGTTAGAATACTAATATGGCAAATTTTATCATTTGTTATTGTCTTAATTATTTATAAAAAGTGGAAAAGAGATAAGTTGATTAGTAATCAAATCATATATTAGTGAATTATAATATAAAGTTAGGAGGTAAGGATGAATTCATTTAGAAGTAACGCGCTTAAGTTATATTTGCTAGGTACTTTAGGTCAAATAACACTCGTGTGTCTTGTGGTTTTCTTTTTACGTCAAAGTGGAACTACCGTGGACTACACAACAACTATTGGTATTGTAGCGATTATAGTTGGAGGGATATCATCATCTCAATGGGGAACTATTGTAGCAATAAAATATAAGAAGATAGACTTTAAAACAGTTATATCAGATTTTTTTAGAGTGAAGCAAAGTTATAAAAATTATCTTTTAGTTATATTCTTCCTTTCACTAGATTTTTTATATGTTATCTTTGGAGGAAATATAGCTATAACACTCTGGTATATTCCAATAATAATGTTTGTTAAACATATAGCCTTTGGTGGCTTTGAAGAAATAGGCTGGAGATATTTATTTCAACCATTATTACAAGAACGGCTAAGCTATATTACCTCTACAGTATTGACATTTATAGCTTGGGGAACTTGGCATTTTCTATTTTTCTATATAGATGGTTCCTTAGCACAGGTAAGTGTAATTCCATTTTTGGTAGGATTACTTACTAATAGCTTTTTACTATCTGCACTTTACAATAAAACAAATAGCCTTTGGATATGTGCAATGACTCATTCTTTAATTAATGTTTGTTCACAGATATTTGAAGGAGGAAATACATATGTATCATATCTTTGTAAAGTTATAGTTATTGTATTAGCGATAATATTATCTAATAAAGCAATACAAAGAAATAATTGTATAAAATAATAAATTCCATGAATTAATATAATCTGATTCATGGAATTTTTAGTTAGAATATAATAAGCTCTCTATGATAAATATATTTCCTTATTGTTCATATAAAGTAAATAGATTATAATAATATTATTAGTATATAAATATTTACAGTAATTATTTATATTTGAATAACTTAAAAGTAAGGAGAATAGTGTGGTTAATTTATATTATGTATTAATAGCAATTAGCGTATTGTTATTATTATTTTGTATAAGGGTTATTGTGAAAATTATAATAAATAAAGCGATTTGTGATTTACCAAGTAAAGAAAAAGAAACTACTTTTACAATAAGTGAATATGGGAAATATTCTATATGGTTAAAGGTAAATTACTCTATTAGATTAATAAGTACGATTTTTGGTAAAACAAAAACTAGAGATTTAGGAATAAGTGTAACGAATCGATATACTGGAGAAAAATTACTTTTAAATGAAAGTACCCTTCAAACCACAGTATCGGGTCTAAGAAGTCACAGAGAACAGCGATATTCATTTGAGGCTCCGGCTGGAGAGTATATTATCTCTTATGGCTGTGATGAAAGGGTCAGAGAACCACTAGATATATCTATTCAAGTACGTAAATATAACTCACCGTTTAAAATGGTTTTTGCGATATTTGGGAGTATACTTTGTTTATTTATAATAGTCACTATGTTTATAATGCTGCTTAGATATTTTGGTTAAAAATTAAAGGCCTATAATATATAAGTTTAAATTAGTATATAGAAAATATTGAGTTTATGTTTATCTTAATATCTTAAGGAGATGAAGGTGGTAATGAATCAAAAAATAAAAACATTTTTTATAGGTGGATTAGGTAGTAACTGTTACCACACTAAAGATTTTATTGAAGAGCTTGATGAAAAAGTAGCATATCTAAATCCGTATATAGAAAATTTTAAAAATAAACAAGCTTTACTAAACTGGTTTAAAAATGAAATAAAAGATTTAGAAGAGGTTTATTTAATAGGACATTCATTAGGTGGAGATTTAAGCCGTTATCTAGCGTCACAGTTTTCACAAGTAACTAAACTTGTTTTATTAGATGGAGGTTATTTAAATCTAGACGAAATTATGCCTTTAGAAGATGAGTTAGCAGATACAAAAGGCTATTTTAGCCAACAAGTTTTTACTGACATGGAAGAAGTCATAGCTAGCGAAAAATCTCAGTCTAGCTATTGGTCAAAAAATCTGGAAGAAGCGGTAAAAAATTCATATCGTTATAACAGTAAAACAAAAGAGTTTGAGTTAGATTTAGACTTAGAGAAAGTACTTAATTTACTTAGCTTAAGACGAGTAATAAAACCATATGAAACAAATCTAGATTCTAAAGATGTATTATTTATTGCGCCGGTTTATCAAGAAGAACTGGAGTGGAGAAAAGAAGCGCTTAGTCAACTACCATCAAACTTTGATATTACTATGTTAGAAAACTACAGTCACGAACTTTATACACAGAAACCTAGAGAAATAGCTAAAATAATTAACGATTGGATTAATAAGAAGTAAGATAGAAAATAACATTAAAATCAATAGTAATAAATTTAGGTAATAAATCATTAGGGTAAGAGGGCCTTTCAAATTATTTGAAAGGCTTTTTTTATTTATATTAATAATAAAAAAAAGAAGATTATTTTTAAGGTGATAGAAGTAATGATTGATATCTTTTATAGTTCAATAATTTGACTTTAAAACTTATATTATATATGCTATGTATTAGCAATTTATGGACACAAATATAAATAATAAAATTTTAGGAGGAAAAATGTTTTTAGCTATTAATGAAATAAAAGATGCTAAGCTCAGGTATAGTCTTATTGTTGGCTTACTTACACTAGTTTCTTATTTGATGTTTTTCTTATCTGGATTAGCTTTTGGATTAATTGATCAGAATAGATCTTCTATTGATTATTGGAAGGCAGATACAGTACTACTTTCTTCAGAGGCCAATAGAACTTTAGCTTTATCAAATCTTAAATTATCGGATAAATCATTGTTGTCTGCAGATAATGTTGAGCCAATTAGTCAAATGGTTACAGTTGCTAAGACTGAAAAGAATTCAAGTGATGATGTTAAACAAAAGATTAGTATTTTTGGAGTGAATAGTGGAAGTTTCTTGATTCCACCGATAATAGAGGGAAGAAGTTTTGAAGCGAAAAATGAAGTAGTGATTGATAAGAGTTTATCTGAAAAAGAAGGTTTTGCTATTGGAGATACAATCAAAACAGCTAACTCTGATGTAGAATTAAAAATAGTAGGGTATACAGAAAAATCAAGATTTAATGCAGTTCCAGTCATATATATAAATATTAATGATTTTCAAACTTTAAAATATGGAGCTAATAAAAATAATGACAATCCTATGATTAACGCTTTTGTAGTAAAAGGTGAATTAAAAGATTATGATAGTTCAGTATTTCAAAAAGTAAGTGTAGGTGACTTTATTAATGAACTACCAGGATATAGTGCTCAAATCTTAACTTTTGGTTTAATGATAGGATTCTTAATAGTTATTTCAGCTATTATTATAGGAATTTTCATGTATGTACTTACTATTCAGAAAACACCTATTTTTGGAATTATGAAAGCTCAAGGTATTTCAAACAAAACTATAGGTACAGCTGTCTTATCTCAAACATTCATACTTTCGCTTATAGGAAGTATTTTGGGGCTGTTAGGTACATGGTTAATGTCACTTGTTTTACCACCAGCAGTACCGTTTTTAGGTAATGGATTATATTACAGTATTATCTTCGTTAGTTTAATCGTTTTTTCTTTAATAGGAACACTATTTTCTGTTTTAGCTATTAGAAAAATTGATCCATTAAAAGCAATAGGGTAGGTGTTATATGAATGTATTAGAATTTAAAAATGTTACTAAGTTATATCAAGATGGAAATAATGAAATAGAAGCATTAAAAGAAACAAATTTTAAAATAGAAGAAGGTCAATTTATTGCGATAATTGGTCCATCAGGTTCAGGTAAATCAACTTTCTTAACTTTAGCTGGAGGATTACAAACTCCGTCTAAAGGGCAAATAATTATTAATGGTAAAGATTATACAAACTTATCAGAAAAAGAAAGAGCTAAACTACGCTTTAATGATATTGGTTTTGTTCTACAAGCATCTAATTTAGTGCCATTTTTAACTGCCAAACAACAGTTAGAATTAGTTGATCGAATAAATAAGAAAAATAAGCAAACAATTCAAGATAAACATTCGTTGTTTAAAGAACTAGGAATTGAACATTTAGAAAATAAATTACCAAAAGACTTATCAGGAGGAGAGAGACAACGTCTAGCTATAGCTAGAGCTCTTTACAATGATCCTGCAATTATCTTAGCCGATGAACCTACAGCAAGTCTTGATTCAGACAGAGCGTTTGAAGTAGTCGATTTACTGTCAAAAGAGTGTAGAGAAAAAAATAAATCTATTATTATGGTAACTCATGATAATAGAATGATTGAAAAATGTGATCATGTTTACCGAATGAAAGATGGTATTTTGACAAAAGAAAGATAAAATTAAAAATGTCTAAGTAAAATAGCTTAGGCATTTTTTTATTGCTTATAAGTATTAGTTAGAATATAATTAAACTAATAATAAAATACATTATGAGTACCAGGAGATGAATATTATGCTTTTACTAGGTGTAAAAAAAGAAAATGGATGGCTATTTGCAGAATATAGATTAACTTATAGAGTAGGTTGGGAGCATATTTGTAAAGGAGTTAAATTAGCTTACGATTATTATGATAATGTAGAAGTTCTTGTTGACGATAAAATAATAAATATAAACTCAAAAGAACAAGTTATGGAATTAGAAGAAGCTGGAAATATGACTATACGTGGAATTTCTAAAATAATTGGAGTACCATTGATGATAACTTTCTATAATCAACTCCAAGTAGTTAGATGTTCAGTAGGATGTGTGACTGAGGAATTTCAAGTAGCTGATTATGAAAAATTTAATAAGTCATTAGCACAATATATGGATAGTCTAGAGATAGCTATGTTTACGTGAAGCCAAGAATAATTAAGATATAAGGAGATTAAGATGAATCCGTTAGAAATAATGAAACAAAATAAACCATATGCAAGTGGATATGAAAATACACCTATGGAAAAACAAGAATATGCAAAGGAATTATGCTGGAAATATAATCAAACTATGCCAAAAGAACAAGATGAACGTAAAAATATTTTAAAAGAATTATTGGGAACATCTTCAGATTATGTATTTATTGAGCCAAGTTTTCGTTGTGATTATGGATTTAATATTCATATTCATGGATTTGCCTTTATTAATTACAACTGCGTAATATTGGATACTTCGCCCGTTAATATTGGTAATGGGGTATTTATTGCTCCTGGCATATGTATAGCGTGCTCAGGGCATGCAATTCATCCTGAACAACGTGGAAAAGGAGTAGGAACATCTGCACCTATAACTTTAGAAGATAATGTTTGGATTGGAGCAAATTCAACAGTTTGTGGAGGAGTCACAATTGGTGAAGGTTCAATTATTGGTGCAGGAAGTGTAGTTAATAAAGATATTCCAGCGGGCGTTATTGCAGCAGGGACACCGTGTAAAGTAATTAGAGAAATTACTGAAGAAGATAAAATAAAACCAGAGGATATTTTATTTTAATTTACTTAAAAAAATTTTTAAAAGTAGTCTTTCAATAAACTTTGAAAGGCTATTTTTGTTAGTTATTAGTATTAAAGTTTATGCTTAAAGAAATAGTTGTATAATGTATATAAATATGATAACATTGTTATATGCTAGAGTAGTATAAAGTACTCTCATTATCCCTAATTAAGGGACTATATTATATAATTTATATCTTAAATAATATTGAAAGGAAGAAAATGAAAAATTTAAAATTTGATGGAACGCAGTTAAAATATATAGCTATAATTGCTATGACGATAGATCATTTAGCATGGCTGTTATATCCAGGTTTAGTTAAAGAACCAATACCAGTGCTTATGCATATAGTTGGCCGTTTAACAGCACCAATCATGTGGTATTTTATTGCAGAAGGATGTTATTATACAAAAGATATTAAAAAATATTTCTTAAGACTTATGAGTTTTGCTGTAGTCAGTCACTTTGCTTTTTGTTTTGGTTTAGGTATACCGTTTAATATTATGACAGGAAGTATATTTAATAAAACGAGTGTCTTATTTCCATTAGCTATGTCAGTATTATTAATTGCAATCTTTAGAAGTGAAAAGATAAGCAACACATTAAAGATTTTAGCAATTGTTGTTTTTTGTTTATTAACATTTGTAGCCGATTGGTCTTCAATTGCTCTTATGATGCCATTCTTTTTATATAATCATAGAGGTAATAAAAAACAACAAATGCTTGACTATGCTATCTGGATAAGTGTTTATGCAGCTGTTTATATTATCTTTATAGATGTATTCTATGGGGTATTGCAATTTGCAACTTTATTCTCATTACCACTATTAATGAGATATGATGGTACTAGAGGTAAGCATATTGGTTCTAAATGGTTCTTCTACTATTATTATCCAATACATTTAGCAATTATAGGTATTTTTAGAATCATCTTATATGGAAATATTCCATTGGTATTTTAAAATTTATAATATTTAAGGAAGGAGTACTTTTAAAAGGTGCTTCTTTTTTAATAATAAAATATTATACATTATATTAAACTATAATTTTTAGATTATAAAGATATATGTTATAATTATATTAATAACATAATATAACAGTTAATTTTGGAGGTAACTGTATGAAAAAAAATTTTTTGAAGATATCAGCAGCAATTCTGTTATCGATAAGTTTAGTTGGATGTGGAGCTAAACAATCATCAGAAAATAAACAGGCCGAACAAAAAGCTGAAGTTGTAGAAGGACCTGGAAAAGATTTTGACTGGAACGCTAAAGTTGCACCAGTTGGAAAAAAACGTACTTATACTGAGGAAAATACTGGAAAAAGTTTTACTGCAGATCTTACTAAATTAGAAACAGCACAAAGTAAATTAGAAGAAAAGCGTAAGTCTATTACAGATAAAAAAGTTCAAGAAGCACTTAAAGTAGTTGATGCTTTTTATGTTAATCAACAAAATATAGATGTTGTTGTTAAAGCTGGAGGTTTTAATAATCAAAAAGAAATGTATAAAAAACTTTATGACGATTATAGTAAGAAATTAGGAGTACCTGATAATGAAACTAATTTCAAATTTCAGGATATTAATTATAACATGAAGGAATATGGTGCTATGTATTTTAAAATTAATAGTAATGCTTATGGGAAAGCTGGAGCATATGATTTAGAAGACTATAAAGTTGAAGGTAATACTGTCTATTTATCTTTAAAAGTACCAACAGTTGATACATATCAATATGTTGTACAAGCTTCTTATAAATCAAACCACAGCTCATTTTTTGCGTCACTAGTTGAGATAACTAGTACAAGTGATAATAAGTTTGAAAGCATGTATGCAAAAACTATTTTCTATTTAGGAGCTGTCGATTTTAGAGGGGATGGCTATGTAGATTTACAAGGTATGGATTATCTTGCAAGAACTAAACAATATCTTGCTATTCAAGTAGACGATTCAGGCAAAGTAACAATAGATAATGATAATTTATTTAATTTATTACATATTAATATGGCTGCATCAAATGAAAAAAATAGTGCAAAATTTGGTGCTGTTAAAAAATAACAGATAAACACTGTGTTAAGATATTTCTTAATACAGTGTTTTTCAGACAAAAGATATAGTAAAAGTTTGAAAAATATAATACAATATTAATAAGTTAAATAATGTTTAAGAAAGGTAAATATGGATATAAAAAAAGAAAAAGTTCTTTGTCAAAAGCAATGGGCAAAAAATAAATATTTAGTTTTGAGTTATTCAAGTAAAATATATTTGGAAATTAGAACATACTTAAAACAAGAAGAGGTATCTTTAGAAAAAGTAGATAAGCTTATAAAACAAGCAATTAATTTGCCAGAGGATAAAGGTCAAGTAACTAACGCGTTACATCATGTCTGGGGATACTTTAAAAAGTCTGCAACAAAAGAAGAGAAAGATAATTTTTTTGAACTGATTGAAGATTATCATATAAATAAAACTACAAAAGAAGATTTGATAGAAGAAGTAAAAAAACTACTGGAAAAATATCCAAACACGTATTTAGAACATTCTACTTTTATCAATGGAGGAAAAGATGAGACTTTGGCATGAAGAACTGATATCAAAATTACCTAGACAACAGCTTTTAGGACAACATAGAGAATGTTGTGCCCTTCGAGGAAATGGCTGGGGAAAGAAACATGCAACGGTTAATTATGTATTTGAGTATGAGCCATATTTATTGTTTAAATACCATGAATTAATTATGGAAGAGATGGAAAATAGAGGATATAATGTCAGTAAAGAATGGTTTGATAAAAACTATCGAGGGAAAGTTTGTAGTCCCCATAAAAATTTAAAAGAAGTGAAGATAAAATCACCTATATATAAAGAACATAATAAGGAATATTATCAAGAGTGTATTGAAAATTTAGTACAAAAGGATATTTTTCTTTAGACTTATAAGTATGATAGAAATAATTTTTAAAAAGAATTATTTCTATTTTTTTGTGAAGATAAAAATATTGACAGAAAGAAGAAATAGGAGTAGAATAAAGATAGTGAAAAAATACTTGCTTGCGCAAGCAATAAAGGTGGTGTGATATGAATAAAAATGAATTAGTAAGTAAATGGCTATCTTTTCATAATACAATGAAAAATATTAGTAATGAGCTAGAGGAAGCTTTAAGTAAAGGGGAGCAACCTATTACTTTAAATGAATATTATAGTTTGCATTATTTAAATGAAACGGAAGGAAATATTCTTAGAATGACAGATTTAAGTGAGAAGATTTCCCTTAGTTTGAGTGCGACATCTAGAATGTTAGCAAAATTCGAGAATACTTGTGGAGTTATTGAAAGATTTTCTTCAGCTGAAGATAAAAGAGGCGTTTGTATTAGGCTAACTCCATCAGGAAAAAAATATTTAGAACATGCTACTAGTATTGTAGCTGAAATCTTAGAAAAAAACTGTGATAGAATTTAAAATCAAAGTTAATAGTTTTGATTTTTAAATTTGAGAATATGCTTGTTTGCACAAGCAAATAAACAATATATATAATTGTTAGGAGATATAATAAATGACAGAATTAACAATTGAACCGGTAAAAGATAGAGCTGAGCATAATGCATATTTCCCATCAGATTATTCATTAAGTATTTATACTAGTCCAGTTACAAATTTTGATGGATTTAAATTTGATAAATCTTATTCTGGTGGAAAGTATAAAGTTTTAATGATTGCTACTGATGAAAGATATCTACAAATGGCTAATAATAAATATTTTTCAACAGGGAATCATCCAGTTGAAACCTTATTACCTATGTTACACATAGATGGTGCAGGATTTGAGATTGATATTGCAACGTTATCAGGAAATTCTGTGAAATTAGAAATGTGGGCAATGCCGGAAAAAGATGAAAGTGTTATGAACTTTTATAATAAATACCTTAATAAGTTTGAAAATCCACTAAAATTAGATACGATTTTAGATCAAGTTACAGCAGAAGATTCACCATATTTAGGTGTGTTTATTCCTGGAGGACATGGAGCGCTTATTAATTTACCTGAAAGTAAAGAGGTAAAAGATGTACTGAAATGGGCGTTAAATAATGATAAAAAAGTTATTACGTTATGTCACGGACCAGCAGCGCTTTTAGCAGGGGCTATAGATGAGAAGGAATTTTTATTTAAAGGATATGAGATGACTGTCTTTCCTGATAGTATAGATGAAGGTGCTAACCAAGAAATAGGATATATGCCAGGAAAACTAAAATGGTTATTAGCTGAAAAATTAGAAAGTCTGGGTGTGAAAATATTAAATGAAGCTATTAGTGGACAGGTTCATATTGATAGAAATCTAATTACAGGAGATAGTCCACTTGCGGCAAATAATTTAGGAATAGTTGTTGCAGATGAACTACTAAAACAAGTGAAATAATTATAAAAAGGTAGGTTGAATAATATGAAATTATCAGTATTAAATTTAGCACCACTTAGAAGTGGAGAGAACTTTAAAGATGCAATTGATGCGATGGTAAGATTAGCACAAAAAACAGAACAATTAGGATATGAGAGATATTGGATTGCTGAGCACCATAATACAAAAAGTGTTGCTAGTAGTGCGACACAACTATTAATACAACATACTTTAGCTAATACAAAAAATATAAGAGTTGGGTCAGGTGGTGTTATGCTTCCAAATCACAGTCCATATTTAGTTGCTGAGCAGTATGGTACATTAGAAACATTATATCCAGGTCGTGTAGATTTAGGATTAGGTCGTGCTCCTGGTACAGATTATAATACTGCAAGAGCTATAAGAAGAGATACAAATAGAGAACTAGATTTCAAAAAAGAAATACTTGAACTTTCTGGCTACTTTAAAGATACTAGACCAGTTCATGCTTATCCGGCAGCAGGCTTAAATGTACCATTTTATATTCTTGGTTCTAGTACGGATAGTGCATATTTAGCCGCAGAATTAGGATTACCATATTCATTTGCATCACACTTTGCACCTGCTATGATGGAAAATGCGGTAGCTATTTATAGACATTATTTTAAACCATCTGATGTCTTAAAAGAACCTTATGTAATCTTAGGAGCTAATGCAGTAGTGGCTGATACAGATGAAGAGGCAAAAATACTTTCAACTACACAAATTCAGTCATTTTTAAATATAATAACTAGCAATCCACAAGGAATGGTTCCACCAGTACAATCAGAGGAAGCTGTTTGGAAAAATTATATTGCGACTACAAAGGTTCCACATTTTGGACCAATTGCATTTGAACATGATGAAATAGTTGATCATGAGAAATCTGTAGTTAAGCAAATGACTAAAATTTCGTTTATTGGTAGTAAAGAAACAGTGAAAAAACAAATTTCAGATTTAAAACGTAGAGTCGGATTTGATGAGCTTATGATTAATTCATATATTTATGATGAAGAAGCTCAACATCATTCATATGAATTATTAAAAGAAGCTGTAGATGAATTAGAAAACGAATAGGGAGTGTACAATGTTTATTTATAAAACAAAAAAGTTTATTTTAAACAATGGTAGTGAATGTAAACTCGTATTACCTGATAAAAAATATGCCGAAGATATTTATAAAGTAATAGTAGAAGAAAGATTAAGACTAGCAAAGTACTTACCTTGGGTAATGGATATGAAATCAGTTCAGGATGAGGAACAATTCCTTGAGTATAGTATAGAAAAGATTCATAAAGAAGAAATGATGATGTTTATTATCCTAGTAGATGAAAAAGTGGCAGGAATGATTGACCTTCATAATATAAATAGAAGTTCAAAAAGGGCTGAAGTCGGCTATTGGCTAAGTGAAAAATTCGAAGGTTATGGCATAATGACACAAGCTGTTGATATAATAGAAAAGTATTCTTTCAACGAATTAAAACTACATAAATTACAAATTAGGGTACATCCTGAAAATTATAAGAGTGTAAGTGTTCCTCAACGTTTAGGTTACTTTAAAGAAGCTACACTAGTAGAACACGAAATATTGAATGGTGAATATATAGACTTAGATATATTTGCAAAACTAAATAAATAAGTATTAAAAGTAAAGAATTGAATTATAACAATTCTTTACTTTTTTACTTATAATTGATAATAATTATTATTTACAATTATAAGTGAGAGTGATAAAATTAATGTAAGGGTTTCAAATTATTCTTAAAGTACTAATTTAACGGGGAGTTTATAAAAAAAAATAAGGAGGAAATTATGTTAACAGTATATAAAAAAATTTTATCTTATGTTCCTAAAGAACGATATTTGGCATATATAGGGATTTTATTATCTATGTTGTCAGTAGTATTCAAAGTATGGGGATACTATTATTTAAGTAAGTTTTTAATTGAAATAATTGTTTATAATAATATAGAAAATGCTAAGTATTATGGATTTTGTATAGTTGGTTTACTAATTATTGGTATTACATTATATGGAATTGCTGGATTAGTAACACATGTATTAGGATTTAGATTGGAAACAAATCTTAGAAAATATGGTATTGAAGGATTATCAAAAGCGAGCTTTAGTTTTTTTGACACTCATCCTTCAGGAAAAACAAGAAAAATAATAGATGATAATGCAACGGATACACATATGATTGTAGCTCATTTGATACCTGATAATGCTGGAGCTATATTAATGCCAATTCTTTTATTAATACTTGGCTTTTTTGTAAGTTTAAAAGTAGGTATAGCACTAATAATACTAAGTATTGTTGGGGGAATATCACTTTCAATGATGACTGGTGAAAAAGAATTTATGAAGATTTATCAGGAGTCTTTAGAAACTTTAAGTAGTGAAACAGTAGAGTATGTTAGAGGAATTCAAGTTATTAAAATTTTTGGTATTAGTGTTGAATCATTTAAAGCGTTAAATACAGCTATAAAAAATTATTCTAAATATTCTTTAGAATATGCTATGTCGTGTAAACGAGGTTTTGTTGGATTTCAATGGTTCTTTTTTAGCTTTATAGCTATGGTAATTCCAATTCTTTTACTATTTTTTAATATTGAAGATCCAAAAATGTTGGCTGTTGAATTGATTATGGTATTATTTTTAAGCGGGGTACTGTTTGTTTCATTAATGTCAATAATGTATGTATCGATGTATGCATTTATGGGACAATCTGTTGTTGAAAAACTAGAGAGTCTTTTTGAAGAAATGAATAGTAATAAATTAACATTTGGTTCAAATGAGGAGTTTGAAAACTATAGTATTACATTTGAAAATGTTAGTTTTGGATATACTGATAAAAAAATTATAAATAATTTGAGTTTTAGTTTAGAAGAAAATAAGAGCTATGCTTTAGTAGGATCATCTGGAAGTGGTAAATCTACAATTGCAAAACTAATTTCTGGTTTTTATAAGGTAGATAGTGGAGTTATCAAAATTGGAGATAAAAGTATAAATTCGTATACAGAAGAGTCTCTGATTAATAATATTGCGTTTGTTTTTCAAAATGTAAAATTATTTAAAACTTCAATCTATGATAATGTTAAAATCGGTAAATCTGATGCATCGTATGAAGAAGTTATGAATGCTATGAATTTAGCAGGATGTAATAGTATTCTTGATAAATTTGGTGAAAGGGAACAAACTCAAATAGGTACTAAGGGAGTATATCTATCGGGTGGTGAAAAACAACGAATTGCTATAGCTCGTGCGATATTAAAAGATGCAAGAATTATTATTATGGACGAAGCTAGTGCAGCAGTTGATCCAGAAAATGAATATGAATTGCAACGTGCATTTTCAAATTTAATAAAAGATAAAACGGTTATTATGATTGCTCATAGATTACCTAGTATTAGAAATGTTGATGAAATATTAGTAATGGAAAATGGAGGAATTATAGAACATGGAAATGATAGAGAGTTGATGGCTTTGGATGGTGAGTATAAAAAACTCCAAAGTTTATACAATAAAGCAAATGAGTGGAGGGTTAATTATGAAAAATAAAATTAAAAGTTGGTTTGCCTTAACAAATCAAGGAGCGAGTGATTTAATAAGAGCCAGTATTTTATCATTTCTAGTATATTTTTCAAATATGTTTCCTGCTATGTTACTTATGATATTAGTAGATGAACTTTTATTAGGTAATGTTAAAAGTAAATATCTATATATAGTAATATCAATAGTGGTACTGATTGTTATATATGTACTTTTGGCTAAAGAATATGATGCATTGTATAGTGCAACTTACAAAGAAAGTGCTAATTTAAGAATAGATATAGCTACAACATTAAGTAAACTTCCTCTTGCATATTTTTCAAAACACAACTTATCAGATATAAGTCAAACCGTTATGAAAGATGTTGAAGCAATAGAACATGCAATGAGTCATGCAATGGCAAAAATTATAGGATTTATACTCTTCTTTCCTATTATGTCTATACTTATGTTAGTTGGGAATATATATTTAGGTTTATCAATAATGATACCTGTAGTCCTAAGTTATTCTCTAATACTAGTTTCTAAAAGAATTCAATTAAAAAAACAATATGAAAATTTTGAGCAACTTCGTCATAATTCTGAAAGTTTCCAAGAAGCGATTGAACTTCAACAAGATATTAAAAGTTTTGGATTAAGTAATAAGATAAGAGAAAAATTGAATAAAGATATGGATAAAAGTGAAAAATTAAAACTTAAAGTGGAAATGGTACTATTTATACCTTTATTTTTATCATGGGTTGTTGCTCAAGGAACTTTAGTAGTCGTAATAATAGTTGGAACAACACTTTATGCAAGTGGAAGTATTAATCTGTTGTACTTAATCGGTTATATATTTGTTGCGATGAAAATGAAAGATATAGTTGATGGATTAGGTGCAAATACTTCAGAATTATTTTACCTAGATGCTCGTATCAAACGAATCAAAGAATTAAAAGAAACTCAAATTCAAAAAGGTAAAGAAATTAAATTAGATAATTTTGGTATTGAATTAAAAAATGTAAAATTTGGTTATGATAAAGATAGTCCAGTATTGAAAGATGTCAGCTTTACAGCTAACCAAAATGAAGTTACAGCACTAGTGGGTGTATCAGGATGTGGTAAAACTAGTATTTTAAAATTAATATCTAGATTATATGATTATGATGATGGACAGATAAATATAGATGGACATGATATAAAAGAAATTTCTACAGATACACTATATAAATATGTTTCAATTGTCTTCCAAGATGTAGTATTATTCAATACATCTATTATGGAAAATATAAGAATTGGACGTAGTAGTGCTACTGATGAAGAAGTTATGGCAGCTGCTAAGATGGCTTGTTGTGACTTTATAGATGATTTAGAGAATGGGTACAATACAATAGTTGGTGAAAATGGAGCAACATTATCTGGTGGAGAAAGACAGAGATTATCAATAGCTAGAGCATTTTTGAAAGATTCTCCTATAGTTATTTTAGATGAAATTTCAGCAGCTCTAGATGTAGAAAATGAGAAAAAAATTCAAGATAGTTTAAATAATCTTATAAAAAATAAAACAGTAATTGTTATTTCTCATAGACTTAAATCAATTGAAAATGTGGATAAAATTATTGTCTTAGATAATGGAATAGTTGAGTGCCAAGGAACACATAGTTACTTGTTAGAACATTCTAAGGTGTATGGAAAACTAATTGAGAGATCAAAAGCAGTAGAGAGCTTTAAGTATTAAATAAGATAAAATATAATTTACTGAAAAATATTGATATGGTATTTCTTTTAACAATGGTTATTAATTATATTTTATGATAAACTATATTTAGTAAACTTAGGAGGTTTGTAGAATGTTAAAAACTAATTTTTTAGATGTAGAATTATCTAATCCACTAATGAATGCATCTGGTGTACACTGCATGACAACTGAGGAGTTAGATGAATTAGCAAACAGTAATGCTGGAGCTTTTGTAACAAAAACAGCAACTCGTGATCATAGAGAAGGGAATCCTGAACCTAGATATTATGATACAGCATTAGGAAGTATTAACTCAATGGGATTACCAAATAATGGTTTAGATTACTATTTAGAGTATGTTATTAAACGTCAAAAAGAAGGAGCTAAATTACAATTTTTATCAGTGACAGGAATGAGCTATGAGGAGAATATTGGCTTGCTTAAAAAAATTCAAGAAAGTGAATATGAAGGTGTTACAGAATTTAATTTATCATGTCCAAATGTACCAGGTAAACCACAAATCGCTTATGATTTTGAATTAACAGAGAAATTATTAAGTGAAGTATTTACATTCTTTACAAAACCACTTGGTGTTAAATTGCCTCCGTATTTTGATATTGCTCATTTTGACGAAATGGCTAAAATATTAAATAAGTTTCCTTTAACTTATGTTAATAGTGTAAATAGTGTAGGGAATGGATTATATATTGATTTAGATAAAGAACAAGTAGTAATAAAACCTAAAGGAGGATTTGGTGGACTTGGTGGAGAGTACATTAAACCTACAGCTTTAGCCAATGTTCGAGCATTTAGAGAACGCCTAAATCCTAGTATAAAGATTATTGGTACAGGTGGAGTTATAAATGGTAGGGATGTATTTGAACATATTTTATGTGGAGCTGATTTGGTTCAAGTAGGAACAACACTACATAAAGAAGGCGTAGCTGTATTTTCTAGATTAGCTGAAGAACTTCAAGAAGTAATGAAAGAAAAAGGTTATAAAAGTTTAGACGACTTTAGAGGGAAATTAAAAGTAATAGAATAAATTTTAAAAGACTAGTGATTTTTAATTGCTAGTCTTTTAATCTAAAAAAATAATTATACGTTTTCAATTACATATAAATACTAAAATAGTGACAAATATATGGAAATTGATAAAAAAACCTTGCAAAAAGGTAAAAAAGTTGCTATGATATATAGAAAACACGCACATATAATAGCAAGAATATGGCTTGCAAGTTTCTACCATCTAACCGTAAATCTGATGACTATGGGCATTCTTTTTAATAATGTTATTATTTATATTTAAAAATATAGAATGACTATATATAAAGAAAGCTGCCTATAATATTTTTTATAGTCAGTTTTTTTATTTTTAGGAGACTTAACCTTATTATTGAAATTAGTGCTACAATAAAAAAGGAGATATTATTTTGAAAACATTTATTTTAAGCTTACAACACGTATTGGCAATGTATGCAGGTGCAGTTATCGTACCTATACTTGTTGCCCAAGGGTTAGGGCTTACAGGAGAGCAAACTACGTATTTAGTATCAGTTGATATTTTTATGTGTGGGATTGCGACATTTTTACAAGTTTATAGAGGTAAATTTACAGGTATTGGATTGCCTGTTGTATTAGGATGTACATTTACAGCAGTTGCCCCTATGATAACAATTGGAAAGACAGCTGGTCTTGCTACAATGTATGGATCTATTTTTATTTCAGGATTAGTAGTTGTATTAATAGCACCTATTTTTGCTAAAGTAGCAAAATTATTCCCTCCTGTAGTTACAGGTAGTGTAGTTACTATTATTGGTATAACATTAGTTCCAGTTGCAATGAAATATATTGCAGGTGGAGAAGGTGCTTCAGATTTTGGGAATCCTAAATATGTACTACTAGCTTGTATAACATTAGCAATAATATTAGTAATTTATAGATTTACTACTGGATTTACTCAGTCTATTGCAATATTAATAGGTATAGTAGTTGGTACAATTATTGCTAGCTTTATGGGTATGGTAAGTTTTGATGAAGTAACAAAAGCAGGTTGGTTCCAACATCCGACACCATTTAAATTTTCAGGATTTGAGTTTCATGGAAGTTCGATATTAACATTTGTAATTGTTGGTATTGTTAGTATGATTGAATCAACTGGTGTATATTATGCCCTAGGAAATATTTGTGATAAACCAATTAAAGAAAATGATTTAAGAAGAGGATATTTAGCAGAAGGATTAGCAGTGATGATTGGTTCTACAGTTAATGCTTTCCCATATACTACATATTCTCAAAATGTAGGTTTAGTTCAGATTTCAGGTGTTAAAAGTAAGAGAGTTATGTATGTGATGGTTTTATTACTATTAGTATTTGGATCTATTCCTAAGGTTGGAGCTTTAGCGACTATCGTTCCTCAACCAGTATTAGGTGGAGCAATGATAAGTATGTTTGGTATGGTTCTTGCTTATGGTGTTAAAATGTTAGGAAACACAGACTTTGGTAAGCAAGAAAACCTAATGATTATTGCATGTTCAGTAGGATTAGGGTTAGGTGTTACAACAGTACCTTCAGCATTTGCTCAATTACCATCATTTATTCGTACATTTACTGATAGTGGTATTGTATTAGGTACATTGGTAGCTATTGTTATGAATCTAATTTTCAATAGAAGATCAAGAAGAAAACAAAAATAATAATAAATAAAAACTACAGACTTATGTTTGTAGTTTTTTATTTTATTGTGATTACTAAAGGGGTATTGTTATAGTTAAATATATTGTATTTTAGTGTACAAAATAAATAATATATAGTATAATTTATTTAAAGGTCAATTTTAGTCAATAAAGGAGGGCGACCTTATGAGTAATAATATGACAGATATACTCGAGCAGTATATAAAAGAATTGTTTGATGAATCATCAGAAAATCAGATAGTAATAAAAAGAAGTAATGTCGCACAAAAATTTGATTGTGTGCCTTCTCAATTGAACTATGTTATAAAAACTCGTTTCACACCAGAACATGGATTTATAATTGAAAGTAAACGAGGTGGTGGAGGGTTTATTAGAATAACTAAAATAACTCTTCATAATGATACTGACTATATAGATTACTTGATAGATTATATTGAAGGAGAAACTATTGAGGTTGATGAGGCAGTAAGAATAGTGAAAATTCTATTAGACAAAGGTTATATTAATAAATTCGATTATAATCATTTTGTTGATAGTATTGATACTGTTGTTGCGACATATAATCAATTTTTAGAACATGTTAAAGATGATGTTGCCGAAAAAATGAAATTTAACACTAAAGTACATCTTAAAAATATGACTATTAAGTTTTTAGAAAATATAAAATACAATAAGAGAGGATAAAGTTATGTACATAAGATTTAATGAAACAGCGCTTATGGTTTTAACTACTGCAAAAGAGGAAGCTAACGACTTTGGTGTTAAAGCTGTTGGGACAGAACATTTACTTTTAGCAATGCTAAGTATGAAAAATACTCTTTCTTGTAGAACATTAAATAAACATGGTATTTATTATGATGATTTCAGAAAGAGTGTAGCAGAATTTTATGAAAATGAACTTGAGGGAACAGAGTTTCATAAAAATGTTCTAATGAAAATAGATTATACTAATGGTGCAGTTAGAACTATAGAAAAAAGTCAACAGTTTGCTGATGATACATCTAGTTTTGTTGTAACTAGTGAGCACTTACTATTATCTTTATTAAATGAACAAAATAGTACTGCCCACAGATTATTAACTGAAAAATTCAATATAAATACATCAAATATTGTTACTGAACTTTTTGAGTTATTAAAACAAAACCAAGGATTATTTTCTAAATTATTTGATGGATTTAAAAAAATGGAAAACACTGAAGATACTTCAGAAAAAACTAAAACATTAAATTCATTAGCAAAAGATTTAACTAAAGATGCTTTAAATAATAAGTTAGATCCTGTTTTAGCACGTGATAAAGAAATTACTCGTATGATTGAAATATTAAATAGACGTACGAAAAATAATCCAGTGCTTATAGGAGAACCAGGTGTTGGTAAAACAGCTATAGTAGAAGGTCTAGCAGAAAAAATTGTTTCTCAAAATGTTCCAAGTAACTTACTAGGAAAACGAGTAATGGTACTTGATATGGGGACACTTCTAGCTGGTACTAAATATCGTGGTGAATTTGAAGAGAGATTAAAAAATATCATCACAGAAATAGAAGAAGCTGGAGATATTATACTATTTATTGATGAGATCCACACTATTATTGGAGCAGGTGGTACAGAAGGAAGTGCTGATGCTTCTAACATCTTAAAACCTGCATTATCTCGTGGTTTAATTCAATGTATTGGTGCTACAACAACAGAAGAATATAGAAAATATTTCGAAAAAGATGCAGCTTTAGAGCGTCGTTTCCAACCAATTAAAGTTGAAGAACCAGATACTGAGAATTCAATAAAAATATTAAAAGGTTTACGTCATAAATATGAAGAACACCACAATGTAGAAATCTTAGACGAAGCTCTTGATGCGGCTGTTAAACTAAGTTCTACATATATTACAGATAGATGCTTACCAGATAAAGCGATAGACTTAATTGATGAAGCATGTTCGAAAGTTAAACTTAGATTCTATAAATCTCCTGATAAATTAAAAGAGTATGAAGAAGAATTAACTCGTTTGAATAAAGAAAAAGATAGAGCTGTAATAAATCAAGAATTTGAAGTTGCAGCGCAAAAACGTGATGAAGTTAATCAAGTATTAAATAAAATTGAACAGTTTAAAATTTCTTGGCAAGATAGTTTAAGTAAAGATAAAATTAAAATTAACGCTGATAATGTTGCAGAAGTTTTAGCTGCTTGGACTGGAGTTCCTGTAACTAAACTAACTGAAACTGAAAGTGAAAGATTACTAAAACTTGAAGAAATATTACACGAACGTGTAATTGGACAAGATGATGCAGTAGTAAGTCTTGCTAAAGCTGTAAGACGTGCAAGAAGTGGATTTAAAGCACATAATAGACCTATCGGAAGCTTTATCTTTTTAGGGCCTACAGGGGTAGGTAAAACTGAGCTAGCTAAGAGTTTATCAGAAGCATTATTCAGCTCAGAAGATAATATGATTAGAATAGATATGAGTGAATACATGGAGCCACATTCTATTAGTAGATTAGTAGGAGCGCCTCCAGGTTATGTTGGATACGAAGAAGCAGGTCAATTATCTGAACAAGTTCGTCAAAAACCATACTCAGTAGTATTATTTGATGAGATAGAAAAAGCACACCCATCAATCTTTAATATTCTATTACAAGTATTAGATGATGGACGTTTAACTGATGCAGCTGGTCGTACTGTGGACTTTAAAAATACTATTATTATAATGACTTCAAATGTTGGAGTTAGCGAATTAAAAGAACAGAAATTTGTTGGATTTGGCGGTAGTGAGTCAATTAAAAATGACTACAAGAATGTTCAAAATACAATGATGGAAGCACTGAAAAAACAATATAGACCAGAGTTTTTAAACCGTATAGATGATATAATTGTTTTCAAAACTTTAGAAAAAGAAGAATTAGAGAAAATTACTCAATTATTAATTGATGGTTTATCTAAACGTCTAGAAGATAGAAATATCAATATTAAGCTAACTAAAAAAGCTATGGCTAAAATTGTTGAAGATGGAAGTATCAGAGAATATGGTGCTCGTCCATTAAAACGTAGTATCCAAAAAAATATAGAAGATTTACTTAGTGAAGAATTACTAAGGAATCCTGAGTTAACTGGTACAATAAATATTGATTACAAAAATGATAAGTTTGTAGTAAAAAAAACTAAGAGGTAATCATGGCAAAAGTTAATGTTAAATATGAGTGTAATGCTTGTGGTTATCAAAGTTTAAAATATATGGGAAGATGCCCAAATTGTAAGAAATGGGCATCTATGGAAGAAGTTTTAGAGGCTAAAAAAGCAACAAAACATACTAGTTTTGAAGCTACAACAAATGATGCTGAACGTGTGGAGGCAGGTAAGCTAAAAGCTGTCTCTACACAAGATGTTCCTAGAACTCTAACAGATAGTAGTGAACTGAATAGAGTTTTAGGTGGTGGTGTTGTAGGAGGATCATTAGTTCTTCTTGGAGGAGATCCTGGTATCGGGAAATCTACATTACTATTACAAATTTCAGCATATTTGGCAAAAGAACATGAAGTGCTATATGTTACCGGGGAAGAATCTGTTAGACAGGTTAAAATAAGAGCTGATAGATTAAAAAATAATACAGATGAGCTATATGTTTATGCTCAAACTGATTTAAATTTAATATATCAAGTAGTAAAAAAAATAAAACCGAAATTTTTAGTTATTGACTCTATTCAAACTATTTATAACCCTAATTTAGAAAATTCTCCAGGTAGTATTACTCAAGTAAGAGAATGTACGCAACAACTTATGAAGATAGCAAAAAGCTTAAATATCGCTATTTTTATAGTAGGACACGTTACAAAAGAAGGTACAATAGCAGGACCACGTATGTTAGAGCATATGGTAGATACTGTATTATACTTTGAAGGAGAAAACCAACATAGCTATAGGATTTTACGAGCGGTAAAAAACCGTTTTGGTTCGACTAATGAAATAGGTATTTTTGAGATGAAAACAAGTGGTTTGGAAGATTTAGCTAATCCATCACAAATGTTTTTAGAAGAACGTAGTAAAAATCTTGCGGGAGCTACTATTATTAGTACTATGGAAGGAAGTCGTCCACTACTAGTAGAGATTCAATCTTTAACTACACCAACAGCATTTAATAATCCACGTAGAATATCAACGGGATTAGAGTATAACAAATTAATTTTACTTATGGCTGTTTTAGAGAAAAAAGCAGGGTATTTATTACAACAACAAGATGTTTATGTGAAAGTATCTGGTGGAGTAAAAATAGACGATCCAGCAGTTGATTTAGGTGTAGTAGTAGCGGTAGCTTCTAGCTTCAAAGATATTGCGGTCGATATGAATGATTGCTTTATTGGAGAAGTGGGTCTAACTGGAGAAGTAAGAAGAGTTAGTCGTATAGAACAAAGGATAAATGAAGCTAAAAAACATGGTTTCAAACGAGTTATTGTTCCAGTAGGTAATATGAAAAATTCAGAATTTCCAACAGGGATAGAGATAATTCCTGTAAAAGATATACGAGAGTGTCTAGATATAGCATTTGGAAATATGTTTTAAAATACAAGCAGAACTAGTATAGGAAATTCTATACTAGTTCTATTTTGATAAAATTAATATCTTTTCGTAAATTGTAACATTTGTAATAAAAATATAATAATTTTTTTTAAAAAACTTATATTAATTTTTAAGCGAATGTAGTAGAATAAAAGATAGAATATATTCGATTTGTTAAAAATTTAGACTAATATTTAATTTTTTATCAAACTACAAAAATATATTTAAAGAAAAAATTAAAAAGGAGTGATTTTATGTTGAAAAAAGCATTAATGATAATTTCATTATTTCTTGGTATAACAGCGGGATCTTTGACAACTAGTGCATTAGTTAACAACGATGTCTTTCCTTCAATGCATCCAACTACCTTAAGAATAGTTGTTACAACAGCAATGGCAATACTATTTGTATTAATGTCTTTATTATTTTCTGATAGATTTGTAACAAGATTAAAAAGTGTAGAAGATCGCTTAACTAAGATGCCAATTCAAAAAATAGTATTTACTACTATAGGATTAATATTAGGTCTTCTGCTAGCCTCTCTATTATCATCAGGAGTTGATATAGTAGTTGGTGCTGGAATTATGGGAAGAATTATTTCGGCAGTAATTTATTTTATCTTTGGTTACCTAGGATTAGTTCTAGGGTATAGAAGAGAAGGAGAATTTCTGAATTCTTTAGCAACTGTTAAATTTGGTGGAAAAAGCAAAGAGAAAGACACTAAAGCTAAAAATAAAAAAACTACAGAGGTAGTTGCTAAAATTATTGATACAAGCGCACTTATAGATTCACGTATTCATGATGTTGCTCAAACAGGCTTTTTAGAAGGGAAAATTATTGTTCCAGAGTTTGTGTTAAAAGAATTGCAGCTTATCGCAGATTCAGAAGATCCTTTAAAACGAGCCAAAGGTAGATTAGGACTTGACTGTGTTGAAGACTTACAAAAGATGAAAGAAATTAGTCTTGAGATTGACAATAAATATAATTATAATGAACACAAAGGTGTTGATAATTTACTTATTGACTATGCTTTACAATATAAATGTGCGATTATAACAACTGATTATAACTTAAACAAACTTGCAACCCTTCAATCTATAAAAGTTCTTAATGTTAATGATTTAAGTAATGCGGTTAAACCAATCTTAACTACTGGTGAAAGATTAAATGTTCAAGTATTAAGAGAAGGTAAAGAAAATAATCAAGGTGTGGCTTATACTGAAGATGGAAC
>CAUSKO010000016.1:0-29662 GCA_963532255.1 uncultured Gemella sp.
TTTTACTTAATTTTTCAAAGCATGCTCGTTCACATTCGATAACCGCACTTCTAAAGTTATTTTTTTCCAACACTCTTACTGCTTCTATCGTGCTCCCCGCAGGCGAACATACATCATCTTTAAGTTTACCTGGATGTTCATTTGTTTCTAACACCATTTTTGCTGCACCTAATACAGTGTTCGCTGCCAATCGATACGCTACATCTCTACGCAATCCATTAAGTACCGCACCATCAGCCAACGCTTCTATAAACATATAAACATATGCAGGCCCTGAACCGCTAATTGCTGTTAATCCTGACATATCCTTTTCACTTATTATCTCAACAATTCCTATATTATTAAGTAACTCTCCTATAAAAGCTTGTTCATCTTCACTTACAATCTTACTAAAACTAACCCCTATTACCCCTGCGCCAATCTCTACAGGTGTGTTAGGCATAATTCTTACTACTTTTACATTAGGAATGATCGATTCTATATCACCTATTTCTACAGATGCCGCCATTGAAACTACTATCTTATCCGCTAATTCTTCTTTGATTTCTTGTAATACATTAGCTACTAAGTACGGTTTTACACCTATAAAAATAATATCACTCTTTGTTACGACTTCTTTTAAACTACTACATGCCTGTATTCCATTTTTTCGAGCTACTTCTTCAGTACTTTTATCAGAAGAGTTTCTAATAAAAATATCATTAGTTGCAATTTTACCACCTGCTAATATTCCTTTAAGAATTGCTCCCCCCATATTTCCAGCACCTATAAAACCTAATTTCATAATGTTTTTCCTCCTTATTTACAAATCACTATTTACAATTTTAATTAATCAATCTTATTATACCATACTTGTAGATTTTTATTTTTATCAATAATCATTATTTTAAAAAATCATATTATTATCAAGTAAGGTATGCTATACTAAAATTAAATATTAAATTAATTTATTGAGGAGTACAATTATGGACAAAAGTTGGAAAGAAGTATTTAAAAACTATCCTAAAAGAGAGGAACTTTCTATTACTATAGATGAGATTAATGAAAAAAGAAAAACTACTACTATATACCCTTCAAAAAAATTAGTATTTAAAGTTTTTGATTTACCTTTAAAAGATATTAAAGTAGTAATACTAGGTCAAGACCCTTACCATAATCCTGGTCAAGCATGCGGTCTTAGTTTTTCTGTTAACGATGGTGTTCCACTTCCAAAAAGTCTTATTAATATATATAAAGAACTACACGACGATTTAGGCATTACTCCAGCTAAAACTGGTAATCTTGAAAAATGGTTTAAGCAAGGTGTCTTTTTATTAAACGCTGTTTTGACAGTTGAAGAAAATTCACCAGCTAGCCATAGTAATCTTGGATGGCAAGATTTCACAGATTATATTATAGAAACAATTTCTAAAGAAAATAATAATGTTGTCTTTATATTATGGGGGGCTTATGCTAGAGGTAAGCGAAAACTTATCGATGAATCAAAACATAAAATTATAGAATCAGCACATCCAAGTCCATTATCTGCTTATCGCGGATTTTTTGGCAGCAAAGTCTTTTCTACGACAAATAATTACTTAAAGGAAATTGGTAAAAAACCAATAGATTTTAATCTAGAAAAATAAAATATCTAATTTTAAAATTTTAAGTATATTTTAAGTATAATTTTAAGTATGTTTTAAGTAAGAGTCATATAATATTGTCTTAAGCAAAAATAATGAGTTTTCTTAACTTAACGACACTTGTCGTTTCTCCCTTTTAAGTTATGAAAATATTTTTGTTTAAACCAATATTTCGGTTAATTCTTTATGATATTAACAGATAATAAAACTTTTTAATTTTTTTCATAATGTGGCTTGTCGCTCCCTAGGCAAGCCATTCTCCCTTTTAAGAGTACATGTTGCTCTTTTGTTATTTGTATATAGATATTAGAGGACTTAATTTAGTTCGTAAAAAAGACGTACACATCAACTTGTGTACGCCTTTTTTATTTTTTAATATATGACAAAACTTTCAACATAATACATGCTTTTATTTTGTCCATTTGGATAAACTTTATTATTTAATCTTACTGTCATAAGACCAGTTGGTTTATTAGTTGCTATTGTTACATAAGGGATTAATACTCTATCTCCTTCTACTTTCCAATTTTCTGTTGGAGCAAAGATAGAATTACTAGCTCCTCCATAGCCAACTACACTACGTATCGCAAACATATTATCTTTTTTGAAGTACACGACAGTACTTGTATTTGGCACTAATTTTTCTAATTGTGCTGGAGTATACTCATTTTTACCTTTATTTACTTGAACTAAACTTACTCCTGCTTCACCACTTAGTTTATTTAATACAGTATTAACATTATATGTTCCTGCGTTATAAGTATTAAGTCTGGCTAATAAGCTATTTGCTGGAAGATAAACAACTTGATTTTCTGTGTTCACATTGCTAACACTAAATCTTATTACATCAATCATTTTAGAATGTTTTACATTACTTAAGCTGTAGTCTATTACATTTAATAATTTTTCTACTTCTTTAAAATCATGTTTATATGTGTTATTTTGCTGTGTAGCAGTTTCATTTTTTGTTGTTTGCGCAGCTGATTGTTCAGAAGATTTATTCTCCTCTTTTTTTACAGGCTCATTATCATTTCGAGCTTCTTTATCATTTTTCACAGCCGGTTTATTATCACTAATATTTTTCTGTGTTATTTTATTAGATTGTGTATTTTCTTTAACTACGTTACTATCACTTGTGTTATCTTGAGTTATTGTGTTGGTAGCATTGTTTTCTTGTACTGCTTTGTTCTCATTATTTTCTTGAGACACGTTATTTCCATCTTTACTTTTATCTTTATTTTCATCCGCTTGAGAAACTATCACTTTTTCTGATTCATTGCTATTGTCGACTTTATGTGCTGCTGTATGTGAGCACCCTGTTAAAAGACCTACACCTAAAATAAAAATACTAGTTGTTTTAATTAATTTATTCATAAATAACACCTTCTTTTGATAAAAATTCTATCCAATATTTTTATATCTTCATTATACTCCTAAAAATTCCAAAACGCAATACTTTTATTACAAAATTGTTACAAAAATATTACGTAAATGTTTCTTGTTATCGATGAATACCTCTAAATTAACTTTTAAAAGTATTGCACCTTAGTGTTTTTTCGTTGCAATATTACAATTATGTTACAAATACCTTAGATTCTATTAAAGCACACCCACATTTTTTCTTTATCTTAAATAAAGATACATTTATTTGAACTTGCTAAATGTTTATAGTAAAATATACTCGATAAATATACTTATAAGGAGATTATTATATGAATAGAGTTGCTATTGTAAGTGCAAAACGAAGCCCTATCGGAAGCTTTGGAGGAAGTCTTAAAAATGTCTCTGTTGCTGCTTTAGGCACAGCAGTTGTCCAAGATGCTTTAAACAATATAAACTTAAATCCAACACTAGTTGATGAAGTAATTTTTGGAAATGTTCTTCAAGCCGGTCTTGGGCAAAATATCGCGCGCCAAATAGCAGTTAATGCAGGCATTCCTAAAGAAAAAAGTGCATTTACTGTCAATAAAGTTTGCGGATCAGGATTAAAGAGTGTTATTTTAGGAACTCAAGCTATATTACTTGGAGATAGTGACATAGTAATTTGTGGTGGTGTAGAAAATATGAGTGCCGCACCATTTGTAACTAGCACACCACGCTTCGGACAAAAACTTGGTAATTTTGAATTAGAGGATAGCATTATAAAAGATGGCCTAACTGATGCTTTTGAAAATTATCATATGGGTATTACTGCAGAAAATATTGCTGAACAATTCAATATTACTAGAGAAGAACAGGATAGTTTTGCTTTAGCTAGTCAACTAAAAGCTAGTTCAGCTATAAAAAATAATAAATTTGTCAGCGAAATTACCCCTATCACTATCAAAACTCGTCGAGAAGAAATTATATTTGATACTGATGAATACGTTCGTCCTGAAACAACTCTAGATTCTCTAGCAAAACTGCGTCCAGCATTTAAAAAAGATGGTACAGTAACTGCAGGTAATGCTTCTGGTATCAATGATGGTGCTGCATGTGTTATTCTAATGTCTGAAAGCAAGGCTAATGAACTAGGATTAGACGTACTTGCCTATATTGATAGTTACGCTACAGCTGGTTTAGATAATAAAGTTATGGGTCTTGGACCTATTCCTGCAACTAAAAAGGTACTATCTAAACTAAATATTAATATTGAAGATATAGATTTATTTGAAATGAACGAAGCATTTGCTTCACAATCTATCGCTGTTACACGTGAACTTGGATTAGACATTTCTAAAGTTAATATTAATGGTGGTGCTATCGCACTAGGTCACCCTATCGGAGCAAGTGGATGCCGTGTCCTAGTTACTCTAGTACATTCTTTAATTAATGAAAACAAAAATCGTGGAATATGTTCACTATGTATCGGTGGTGGACAAGGTATAGCGATGGCTATTTCTAAAAAATAAAAATATGCTAATAGAGAAAAATTCCTTCTCTATTAGCTCTTTTTTGTATCTTTATTTAAGTTTTATTTAAGTATACTATATTAAAATTTGAGTGCTATACAACTTTTTTAAAAATTAGCAGTCTAACTGTGGACTATTTTAAAAAAATCTTATACAATAGTAAATACGGTAAATTTTATTTTTGACTTAAGTGTATGATAATTAAAAAGAATATATACTTTATAATATATTCTATGATTTTAATATTTTAGAATAATTTTTATAGATCGAAAGGTAAAAAGAGATGAAAATAGGAATTGATAAAATAGGTTTTGCTATGCCTAAGTATTTCTTAGACATTCGCGATTTAGCGACTGCTCGTGGCATAGAGCCTGATAAATTTACTAAAGGATTACTCCAACTAGAAATGAGTATTCCTCCAGTGTCTCAAGATATAGTTACTCTTGGGGCTCAAGCAGCATTTGAAATTTTAGATAAAGAAGACTTAGAAAAAATTGATATGATAATAGTAGGAACAGAATCAGGCGTTGACCAAAGTAAAGCCTCTTCTGTATTTATTCATGGTTTATTGGATATTCAACCATTTGTACGTACTATTGAAGTTAAAGAAGCTTGTTACGGTGCAACTGCGGCTCTTGACTTTGCAAAGAATCATGTAATGAATAACCCAGAATCAAGAGTTCTTGTTATTGCTAGCGACATTGCTAAATATGGAATTAAATCTTCTGGTGAATCTACACAAGGTGCTGGAAGTTGTGCTATGTTAGTAACTAGCAACCCTCGTATTTTAGAATTAAATAATGATAATATTTGTTTAACTCGTGATGTTATGGATTTCTGGCGTCCAAACTATTCTCATTATGCCTTTGTAGAAGGTAAGTTCTCTACTGAACAATATTTAGATTGTCTTACTACTACATGGAATAAATATTTAGAGAAAAATAATAAACAACTAAGTGATTTTGATGCAATTTGTTTACATCTTCCTTATCCAAAACTAGGATTAAAAGGTTTAAATGTATTATTAGAAACTGAATCAGACGAAGCTATTAAAGAAAAATTATCTACTCGTTTCAATGAATCTATTTTATATAGCCAACGTGTTGGTAATATTTATACAGGATCACTATTCTTAGGCTTACTTTCTTTACTAGAAAATAGTAAGAACCTTAACTCTGGGGATAAAATAGCTTTATACAGTTATGGAAGTGGTGCCGTTGCTGAAGTATTTAGTATGACTCTAGTACCAGGCTACGAAAAGCACCTTAACCAAAATCGTTTTGACGTATTTAATAGTAGAACACGTATTTCTATAGAAGAATATGAATCAATGTTCTTTAGAGACACTACTGTTGATGAAGAAGGAAATCTTGATATTTCTGACATTAAAGATGACAGTAGATTCGTATTAGAAAAAATAGAAAATCATAAGAGAATTTATAAAAAACAATTTTAAAAGAGGGAATTATGGGAAACATTTGGAGTAGATTTTATAAAAAGAATAGAACTGAACGCCTAGAAGTTATTGAGCAAACCAATATTCTTGAAGAAGAATACCTGAATTTAGTTAAAGACAATATTGTTTTAGATTATGATACTGCTAATAATATGGTAGAAAATGTTATAGGAACATTCTCACTACCTTTTAGCGTGGTCCCTAACTTTGTTGTTGATAATAAAAGTTACATAGTACCTATGGTAACAGAAGAACCCTCTGTTGTTGCAGCTTGTAGTAATGCTGGAAAAATAGTAGCTACTTCTGGTGGGTTTACTACTACTATTCATGATAGAAAAATGATTGGTCATGTTGCCTTATACAATATCTCTGACACTAGTTCTGCAGAACAAACTATTCTTGAAAATAAAGATTTACTTCTTAAAACAGCTAACGAAGCCTACCCTTCTATCGTTCAACGTGGTGGTGGTGCAAAAGATATTAACGTTAGAGTTTTAACTGAAGATGGCACTACTTTTGTAGTAGTATATCTTATTGTAGACACCCTTGAAGCAATGGGAGCTAATATGTTAAATACTATGTTAGAGGCCCTTAAAGTTTCTCTTGAAACTCTTACTGGCGGCACAGCTCTTATGGCCATATTATCTAACTATGCTACTAGTTCATTAGTTACTAGTAGATGTTCTATCCCATTTGAACAATTAGGAGAAAATGGAAAATATTTAGCAGAAAGAATTGAGCTAGCAAGTAAGTTTGCACAAAGTGATGTATATCGTGCTGCTACACATAATAAAGGTATATTTAATGGTATCGATAGTATTGTTATAGCTAGTGGTAATGACTGGCGAGCTATCGAGGCTTCTTGCCAAAGTTATGCTGTAAAAGATGGTAAATACAAAGGTTTATCAACTTGGCATTGTGATTCAGAAAACAACCTATTAATAGGTGAATTAACTGTCCCTATGCCAGTAGCAAGCGTGGGTGGTTCTATAGGAATTAATCCTAGTGTGAAAGTCGCTCGACAATTACTAAATAATCCTGACGCTAGAACTTTAGCAAGCATTATTACTTCAGTTGGATTAGCTCAAAACTTAGCCGCTTTAAAAGCCTTAGTTGGTGACGGTATTCAAAAAGGCCATATGAAACTTCATGCTAAATCACTTGCAATTCTTGCGGGAGCAACTAATGATAACCTAGATTTAGTTGTTGAAAAACTACGTGAACAAAAACATATGAACCTTGCTATTGCTAAACAAATAGTTTCTGAATTAAATAATTAAATTAATATAACAAAAAACAACTTCAAAATTTAATTTGAAGTTGTTTTTTTATCTTTATTTATTATGCTGCTTTTCTATATCCTGCTCTAGCAGCAGCTTCTTCCGAGTTGTAAACTACTACATTATTAGGTGCTACTTTATAATAAGATGGATGACCTGGAGTGTAGTATTGACCACTTTTCTTACTTGCCCTAACTGTTACTCTCTTAGGTTTTGGTTGTGGACGATATTGTGGTTGTACTTGTTGAGTTTGTTGAGCTTGTTGAGTTTGAGATTTTTCTCTAACTCTAGCTTTCTCTTTCTCTTTTGATTCTGTAGATTTAGAATCTTTATCATCTTTACCTTCTTGGTCTTCTTTATTTTTCTTTTGTTTATTATCTGATTTCTTATTTGCAGCAGCTAATTGAGCTTTCTGTTCTTCTTCATTTTTTTGTTGCTCTTCAGCTCTCTTTTGTTCTTCTTGAGCTTTTCTTTCTTGCTCTTCTTTTCTCTTCTCTTGATTTATTCTTATATTTTCTTCTTTTAAAGCTGAACTATGACGTGATGTTCCTAACATTACAAAAAACATGACTATTGTTGCAAATATCCCTAAAATTATTTTCTTTATTCTTGTTTTTCTTTGAATAAATTTTATAATCGGTGGACATAACAGGATAACACTCGGTACAAATACTATAAGAGCATACACTATTCCTTGACTTAATAATGTCACTATCGATATAAACATAAATATTATAAAAATCAGCCATAAAATTATATGTCCGTACTTATGTAAAAAGTTTTTCACAGTTCTTCTCCTTATTAATAAATTCTCACTTTGAATATTTTAACATGTTTTATTAGATTATACAATTATTTTCATGTAATTTATACTTTTTGTGCACAAAATACTGATTTATGTAAGCATTTTTGTTGTTAAATAGCAAAATATTTCTTATAATTAATATATAACAATCATAAAACCGGGAGGATTATTACTATGACTTTTAAATTACCTGAATTACCATATAGCTTCGATCACTTAGAGCCAGTTATCGATGCTAAAACTATGGAAATTCACCATGACAAACACCATGCAGCTTATGTTAACAACTTAAATGCTGCATTAGAAAAACACCCAGAAGTTGAAGATGGATGCATTTGTAGATTACTAAAAAATATCGAAAACGTTCCTGCTGACATCCGTCAAGCAGTCATCAACAACGGTGGAGGACACCATAACCATTCTCTATTCTGGAAATCTCTAACTAAAGCTGATTCTTCTGAATTCGGTGGATTAGTTAAAGAAAAAATCGATGCTGAGCTTGGTGGATATGAAGAATTCGTTAAAGCTTTCTCAACTGCAGCTGCTACAAGATTTGGTAGTGGTTGGGCTTGGCTAGCACTTGATAAAGAAGGTAAATTAGTTGTTACTTCAACAGCTAACCAAGACTCTCCTTACTTAACAGGTCTTACTCCAATTCTTGGATTAGACGTTTGGGAGCACGCTTATTACCTAAATTATCAAAACCGTCGTCCAGACTACATTAAAGAATTCTTCCGTGTAGTTAATTGGGACTTCGTAAACGAACGCCTAGCTAAAAAGTTAGAAAAATTAGGGAAATAATTTATTAAATCACCTCTACAATAGTTAGAGGTGATTTTTTCTTATAATTAGAAACTTTAACTAAATTTAAACTATTTCATATATAATTTTTAAGATTTATTAATAGCGTGTAGTTGGTCTATTTTTTAAATTAGCCAACTACCCTATTTTTATTTTATAAAATTAGATTTGATTTGGAGGAAAAACTATGAGTAATTGGAAAGCTATTGTTACTTTTTTAGGGGTAGCTGTATTTTACGAAGTATTAGTTTTACTTTTATGGCTTGGCTTAAAATGGATGTTAACACCTTTTATCTCACCTAAGGCAAAATTAGTTCTTGGTATCTTATTCTTTGTTTTTGCTAACTTTTCGATTATAGCTTATGTGCTTCGACTAGGTTCACCTATAGTTAACTACGGAAATATATGGTACTTCTACTTTGTTAACGGAGCAGTTATAGCTGTAATTTTATTAATTGCTAAATTAGCATTAAAACTACTTAACTTTAACCTTTCTCAAGGTCTTAGCTTAGGAATAACAAGCATATTCCTTATTGGAATGACCGCCTTAGGGTTATATTGGGCATACGCTCCAACAGTTAAAAGTGAAACTATAAAAGTTGATAAAAAAATAGAAAAACCTATAAAAATCGCTATGGTATCCGACTTGCATCTTGGAACATTTTTCGGAAATGGTCAACTTGAAAAGTTAAACAAAATTATTGAAGAAGAAAAACCAGATGCTATCGTAATCGCCGGCGACATAATGGATGATGACATGGTTATGTATAAAAAGCGCAATATGGGGGATACTCTTAGTAAAATATCGGCACCTTTAGGCGTATATGCTACTATGGGAAATCATGACCGTGCAGCTCAAGAAATAGTCGATGAAATATCTAAGACAGGTATTAGACCTCTATTTGATGAAAGTGTTAATCTGACTGACGATATTATTCTTGTTGGTCGTAAAGATAAAAGCGTTAGTAAAAATAGATTAGCAACAGAAGATTTATTGAAAAATGTTGATACAACCAAAACTACTGTTTTAGTGGACCATCAACCTGATGCTATTGACCATCACAGTACATTGCCTATAGATGTTCAGTTATCAGGGCATACACATCGTGGTCAAATATGGCCAATCAACTATATTACAGATAGAGTCTACACACTTGATCATGGTTATGCTAAAATCAATAACAAACACTTCTTTACTTCTTCTGGATATGGTTTTTGGGGACCACCTTTTAAAACTACAGCTCAAAGTGAAGTTTGGATGATAACTATTGAAGGCAAATAAAAAACAACCTAGAATTGATTTTTCAACTCTAGGTTGTATTTTTTATTCTCGGTCAAATTTATTTGTTTGTTCATCAATAAACTCTTTTGTTAAATACTCATCTACGGCACTCTTTTGTTGTAATTTATAATCATCTCTAATAGAATCCCATAGTTCTTTAGCAGTTTTTAAATCTACACCGTAATACTCTCTAATTGTCTTAATATTTGCAATGTCTCCTGCCTCTGGATTAATCACTTCTCTTAAATCAGAAAAATTTTCAGCAATTTCTTTCTTCACTTCTAAATTATATTTTGATCTTACCTCGTCTTTAATTGACTCCCATAATTCTTTAGTATCACTAAGTAATAATTCTGGGTATCTATCTCTTAATAATTTAATATTATTAATATCTCCTTTTGAGGCATCAACAACAGAGAATAATTCATCTTTATAACTTTCTTTTTTTAGTTCTTCTAGTTTTTCTTTACTTACTTTTTTCTTTTCTTCAAACTCTGCTTTTGATTCACTATTTCTAGTTGAGAAGAAAATAAATATTACTAGTGCTAAAAGAATAATTAAACCTATTTTCATAGTTAAATACCCTTATCTTTCTTAATAATTTCTAATAATTTTTTTGCTTCTGTAAATTGCAAAAAGTAAGCTTTTCTTAAAGCTGCTATATTATATGCATCACTTTGACTAAAGTTAACAATCTTTTCTAATTCTTTTTTATAACTTTTACTTTGCAACCTTTCAAATGCTTCTTTACTTTTTTCTTTACGTTGCTTCGCTTTACCTAATGCTGATGAAACTATTGCATAAACAAAAATAAAACCAAGCATAACATAAATAGTATTCATATCCATAGTTATGTCTCCTTAGTGCTTCCAAATAAGTTATTAATATTATACACTTTTTTGTGGTTTTTGTAAAATTCATCTTTAGTAACTTTAACTATCTAAAAATTGATTTTTTAGTTATAATTTGTTATCATTAATTGTACTTTAATAGAAGGATTTGTAGAAACTATGAAATTTTTAACTGATATAAACAATGAAAAATACACAGAATTTATTAAAAGCCATAAACATGGAAATATGATGCAAGCTATTGAATGGTCAGCTATTAAAAATACATGGGGAGCTGTTAGAGTCGCGGTATCTGATGATGAGGATAATATTATCGCCGCAGCTCAAGTTTTAACTCGTAAAGGCCTTTGGTATGTGCCACGTGGCCCAATCTTAGACTACAATAATAAAGAATTATTAGGATTTTTCTTAACTAATCTTAAAAAATTCGCTAAAACTAAACAGGCAAAATTAGTTAAACTTGATATCCCTATAGCTGTCAAAGATGAAAAATTAGCTAACTTTAAAGATATTGATGTAGATCGTAGTAACGATGAATTAATAAAAACATTTAAATCTTATGGTTATAATCATAAAGGGTTTAGCCTTGATATGAGTAGCACTATCCAACCTCGTTTTAATACTGTTACGAAGTTAGAGCAACCTGTTCCTGATTTATTCTCAAAAGATACGCGTCGTCTTATCCGCGATGCAGATAAAAAATTCGTTGAAGTTAGACGTTGTGGAAAAGAAAGTTTGGATGATTTCTTATTTGCCTTAGCTTGTACTGAAAAGAGAAAAAATATTTCACTTCGTGGACGTGAATATTTCGAAAATCTTCTTGATACATTTGGTGATAATGCCCTACTTTATATTTCTTATATAAATGTAGAAAAAGCTCTTAAAGAGTGTCATAATCGCAAAGAAAATTTAGAAAAAGAAATCGAAGAACTTGGAGAAAAATCTCCTAAGAAAAAACGTACTTTAGAAGAACAAGTAGCTGGAACAGATAAGTTAATCGCGCTATTTAATGGACTTGAGATTGAAGATAAATCTAAAGATCAAGTAATTAGTGCTGCGATTACTATAGCTTATGGTAACCATGCAGAGATTATTTATGCTGGTATGAATGAAGACTTTGCTAAACTTCCTGCACAATATAAAGTGTTTTCTGATACAATGAAAAAAGCCCAAGAAATGGGCATTAGCGAAGTATCTATGGGAGGAATCGAAGGAAGCCTAAACGATAGCTTACTAGGTTTTAAATCTAAATTCTCTCCTAATATTGTTGAATACTATGGAGAATTCGACTTAGTTATCTCTCATGTATTTAACCTAATGTATAATTATGGTCTACCTTTACGTAGAAAAATTTTAAAACTAATAAATAGATAAAAAATAATCCCTAGAACACTTTAAGTTCTAGGGATTATTTTTATTATATTATACTAATTTAAACACATCATTTAAGTTTTCAGCCATTGTTGGGTGAGTGAAGATTTGGTCTCTAATATAAGTATATGGAATTTTGTTATCAATTGCCATTTTAATAATATTGATTATTTCTTCAGAGTTCTTACTAAATAATGTTGCACCAAGAATTAAGTTAGTGTCTTTATCTACTACTACTTTGAAAATTCCACGTGGGTCTTGATTTACAGCTCCTCTTGGCATGTTTGCAACTAGTAATGACCCTACCGCTACATTGCTATATTGAGCTTTAGCTTCTTCTTCATGTAATCCTACATGAGATAATGCAGGTGAAATAAATGTAGAATATGGTACATTTTTACGGTCAGCTGTAGTATATTCTTTTTTACCATGTAAGTATCCATTAACTATTCTGAAGTCATCTAATGATACATATGTAAATTGTAATCCACCATTAACATCTCCTACCGCAAATACATTCTCAACAGCTGTTTGACAATACTCATCTACAACAATTGATCCGTTAGGACGTAATTCGATATCTGTATTTTCTAAGCCTAGATTTTCTGTATTAGCACGACGACCTGTTGCATGTAATACTGCTTCAAACTCTAATTCTCCGTGTTCTTCAGTTACTACAACAACATTTTCTCCGTTGTTACGAACTTCTTTAGTTGTAGAACCTAACTTAAATTCTACACCTGTTTCTTCTAAGTAACCTTTTGCTAATTCTGCAACATCCGCATCTTCTCTTACTAGTATTCTATCTGAATGATCGATTACTGTAACTTTTACTCCAAGACGAGAGTATAAGCTTGCGAACTCTAGTCCTATATTTCCACCACCAATAATACCTAATGTTTTTGGTGCTTTTTCTAATTTTTGTAATTCTGTGCTATCGTAAACATTTTTAGAAGTTGTTAATCCTGGAATTGGTAATACGTTATTTTTAGCACCAGTGTTAATTACAACAACTTCTCCTTCTAATTGTTTAGTTTCACCATTTGCTGAGATTTCCACTACTTTATTTGAAACGAATTTTGCACGAGCAGTATAAACGTCCACATTTGGGCTATTATCTAACATAGCAAAGTTTTTAGCATTTAATTTAGCTACTACTTTATCTCTAGTAGCTTTAGCTTCGTTATAGTCTTTTTTATTATCAGCAGCTACAATAAGAGTTTTTGTTGGAATACATCCAATATTAATACATGTACCTCCATACATAGCACTACTTTCTTCAACAACAGCTACTTTTTTTCCTTCTTTAGCAAAAGTTGCCGCCAAAGTTTTTCCAGCTTTACCGAATCCAATCACTAATAAATCATATTTAACCATAATTCTACACCCCTTTTGAGTTTTTTTATTTAAAAGATAAATGATTATTTTTTTATCCTTTAGCATTTATTTTAGTCCTCTTTTGTAATCTGTGCAATTTTTTTGCTTACAGCCATTATCTCTAAAACTTAAATATTTCTTCTCTATTTAATATTCATTCTCAATAAAATTTGATATTATTCATTATTATGGTATAATATGCTTTGTATAAATTTGAAAATTTATGGAGGAATACAATGTCATTACCAAATTGTCCAAAATGTAATAGTGAATATACTTATGAAGACGGAACTATGTTAGTGTGCCCTATGTGTGCTCACGAATGGTCACCAGAAGACACTAGCGATGTTGAAGAAGAAAAAGTATATCGTGATGCTAACGGAAATGTACTTCAAGATGGAGATACAGTATCAGTAATTAAAGACTTAAAAGTTAAAGGTAGCTCTTCGACTCTAAAACAGGGGACTCGTGTTAAAAACATTAGATTAGTCGATGGAGACCACAATATAGACTGTAAAATTGATGGTTTTGGTGCTATGAAACTAAAATCAGAATTTGTTAAAAAAATATAACATATATATTTATAATTAATAATTTTTAAGCAGTAATATTAGAAAATCAAAACATTTATAACTAATTAGAGATTTACTAATTTTACTGCTTATATTATGTCTAAATATATCCAATATTCTTCGTTAAGTATGAAAACTATTATTTTCAACGATTTTATGCATTCTACCCTTTACAAAACATAATTTTTCTTGTATAATATACACATGTCTTTCTAGAAAATACAATTGTATAATTAGACAATTGTTATAACTTAATAATATTAAGTTATATATTTGTTCTAATTAAAAAAAATATAGTAAAAGGAGAATTTTCTATGAGTTTTTATAAAAAAATGCCATTAATAGTAAAACTTGTTTTAGCTGTTGCTCTTGGGATTGTTTTAGGAAGCACACTTCCTACTTCTATCATTAGAGGATTCGTAACTTTCTCAACAATCTTCAGCTCATTCTTAGGTTTCACTATACCACTTATTATTGTAGGTTTTATCGTACCAGGCATTAGCCAAGTTTCTAACAATGCTGGTAAACTTCTTGGACTATCTACAGGAGTTGCTTATGTTTCTACACTTATCGCTGGAGCATTTGCTTTCTTAGTATCAAAAGCAGTTTTACCAAACATACTTGCTAATTCTTCACTACAAACATTCCAAAACCCAGAAGATTTAATGCTTAAAGGTTATATCGAATTTAAAATGACACCTATCTTCGATGTTACAACAGCACTTGTTATTTCATTCATTCTAGGTATCGGAATTTCAGCAACACAATCTGAAAGTTTAAAACAAGGATTCAACGACTTTGGAGAAATTATTGAGAAATTACTTTCTTCAGTAATTATTCCATTATTACCATTCTACATCCTTGGGGTATTCATGAACATTACTGCTTCTGGTGAAGTATTCAAGATTCTAAAAATCTTCGCTATGGTATTCGTTCTAATTATCTTATTACACTTTATTATCATTGCTGCTCAATACACATTTGCAGGTACAATTAATGGAAGAAATCCATTTAAGATGCTTGTTAACATATTACCAGCATATATGACAGCTATCGGTACTCAATCATCAGCTGCTACTATCCCAGTAACATTGAAAAGTGCTAAGAAAATGGGTGTTGATAAAAACATTGCAAACTTCACTATTCCGTTATTTGCAACTATCCACCTATCAGGTAGTACAATTACATTAACTACTTGTGCATCTGCTGTTTATTGGTTACAACACGGTGCTTCATTCCCATCAACAGTAGTAATGATTAAATTCATTCTACTACTAGGGGTAACAATGGTTGCTGCTCCTGGTGTTCCTGGTGGTGCTGTAATGGCAGCTCTTGGATTATTACAATCTGTTCTTGGATTTAACGAAGTTATGTTATCACTTATGATAGCTCTTTATATCACTCAAGATAGCTTCGGAACAGCTTGTAACATTTCTGGAGATGGTGCTTTATCAGCTATCGTTGACAAATTAAACAGAGTTTTCTTTTCAAAAGATAAACAAAAAGATTTAGCATAATATAAAAAAATAGTAAGCAGAAATTTCTGCTTACTATTTTTATTTTAGTTTATATTTTAGTCTTACCGGATTATGATCACTATATCTATAATCTTGACCTAAAGTTTCTACACTAACCACTTCGATATTATCACTTACCATATAACCATCTATAATAAACCCATACGTCCCTTCACTTCCATTAACATAAGGTTTATTATTAAGCCTCGCTGAATTTTTACTTTCATCATAAACCAATTTAAAACCTTCTGGAATTAAACTCTTATCAAAGTTTTCAGCACGCCATAGATCCTCTGGAACTTTATTTATTTCTTCTTTAGACAATGTTTTTAATGATTGGTTAAAGTCAGCACCTACTAATACATAATTTCCTTTTTTATACTCTTTTTGAACAAACTCTACTAATTGTTTAGTTTGAGCAATTTTCCCTTTATTATCTTTATCATATGCATCAAAGTGAGCATTGATTATAACTAATTGTTTATCACTGTTCTCAACTTTACTATAAATAACTGAGAAACCACGCTTTAAATTCGCTAACTTCTCTGGGAAAGTAAATGGA
Source organism: uncultured Gemella sp. (assembly GCA_963532255.1). Lineage (GTDB taxonomy): Bacteria > Bacillota > Bacilli > Staphylococcales > Gemellaceae > Gemella. The sequence continues at coordinate 16,388 of CAUSKO010000016.1, forward strand.
TTTGGCATTTGATAGCGTTCCGCACGGTCAATATTATATTTAGTAGCTGTATAAATACCACTATTCACTTTACCTAATGTTGGCCATGGATAAGGTATATACTTAACTTTAAAATTATATGCTAAAATACTGTTTAACCCAAGCTTATTATCTAAATAAGATACCTGATTAATGTTATAGCTACGTTTTGAATCTTCATCGACCTCTTGTAATAAAGTAACATCAGCATTCTCATCTTTAATTATCTGAGCTATATTTTTTATATTTTCTTCTACATGGGCTTTATCAAGGGGTAATACCATCTTACCACCATCCATAAAGAAGTCTTCATCTTTATCCAAGCCTGCATACCCAATATTCCAATTAAGAGCGGTATATTCTTTATCCTTCTGAACACTGACAGTTTCCTGCTTTGTAGAGTTTTGTAAAGTTAGCACTTCTACATCTTGCGGCTTGTATTCTGTTACCATTAGATACCCTACTAATGCTCCGAAACATAAAACTATTGTTAAAAGAACACTACCTAATATTTTAAATAACTTCTTCATTAATAACCTCCTTAGATTTAATAAGATTTTAGTTTTTAAAAAGATTGATTCAATAGCTTTCCTAATTTTAAATATATAGGTTGGTTATGAATCAATCTTCCTCTCATTATTCTTCGATTTGTTTTTTATCTGGTACTTGAGATATAATAATACCGATAAATACTAATAACATCCCTATTCCTTCACGAACACCTACATGCTCATCAAGAACTAACACTCCTCCAATTACCGCAACAATCGATTCTAAACTTAAAATAAGTGACGCTGTGTGCGGAGGCACATTTTTTTGTCCTATTATTTGTAAAGTATAACCAATACCACTAGAAAGGATACCTATCGCTAGTAAAGGCCAAATTACAGAAATCACCTCTGATAGTACGATTCTTTCAGTAATCGCTGCTAATATTAAACTTAAAATAGATACAACAACTAACTGAACTATAGATAAGAACATAGAGTTTACTCTTGCTGCTGAATAGTCAATAATTATTATGTGTATCCCGAATAAAAGAGCACTTATAAGTACGACAATATCTCCTAGTTCTAAACTAAACTCTTCTTTTACTGATATAAAATAAAAACCAATAACCGATAAAACTAATCCTATAGTAAAGAATTTATTTAGCTTATTACCTAGGAACACTCCAATAAATGGAACGAAGCAAATATATAACACTGTAATAAATCCTGCTTTACCTGCTGTTGTCATACCAATACCTAATTGCGATACATACATTGAAATAAATAAAACAACTCCACAAATGATACCTAAAATCCATTCTTGCTTTTTAGATACTTTCTTTATTAATTTTTTAGGGTCTTGACTTTTATATAAACCTGGAACAAAGATTGCAACAAGAATAATAAATATTACTGCAATAACCGATCTAATACCTACTACTGTAAGTGGTCCAAGTACTTTACTAGCAATATTTTGCCAAATAAATGCAAGTCCCCAAACAATAGTGACTATTATTAATAAAATTTCAGAAATAAATTTTCTCACACTATACTCTCCTTTATATTAATATACATTTCATTTTCATTCTATATAATTGTATATTTTTAAAGGTAAAATTTCAACTCTAAACTTTATAATTTTTATTATTATATAAAAAATATTATAATATTATGACTTATTAAAAAAGAGATAGAGCAAATGCTCCATCTCTTTCGTTTTTATATATACTATTTTACTGATTCTTGAGAATTTAATTCTAAAGCATGTAGTTTTTGTTGACCTTTACCAAGTTTTTCTGGATTTAGTGCTTTAACACGTTTGTTAACCCATGTTAAGTCAGTATCCCAGCTTAATGGGAAGAATGGTAATTCGTCAGCAACTAAGTTGTCAAATTTATTGTAAGCTTCTTTAAGTTTAGCGTCATCGAACATTGCTTCAGAACTTTGTTCTTTGAAAGCTTCATCAAATGTTGAACTTGTGTAACGGTATAAGTTAAGCGGAGTTTTACGTCCTAACAGACTTGAACGGTCAGGATTAGTACCTAATGTCCATGCCCCTTGGAAGACATCAATAGATTTATCTCCTGCTGTTAAACGAGAAGCGAAGTCTTTTGGTGACATTAATTTGCCATCTACTAATTTAACATCTAATCCTACTTCTTTCCAAGATTTGATGAATATATCAGCTAATGCTTGGTCATGTTCTTGACCTAAGTTACGAATAGCGAAGTTAAATGTTACTTTTTTACCGTTTTTATCTTCACGTAGTCCATCTCCATCAGTATCTTTATATCCTGCTTCATCTAATAATTTTTTAGCTTTTTCTACATCTTTTTTCACTGCAGTAGCTTTTTCATTTTGTAATTTTCCAGTTGCTGGTGGATACATACCTGAACCAGTTGGTGTGAAACGTAATCCTTTGAATATTTTTTCATTGATTTGATCACGGTCTACAGCTAATTCGAATGCTTGACGTACATTTTTATCTTTTAGTTTAGAATCTGGATCTTCCACGTTTTCAGATTTCTCTTTATCCCATTGTCCAGTTCTGAATCCTACATATGATAAGTAGTGAGATGGTTTACTTAAAAAGTCCCCATTTTTAAGGTCTTTAGAGCTATCCCATACATTTCCAGTTACATTTTTTAATAAATCTACATCACCGTTTTTGATTACTGAGCTTGCTTGAGCTGGTGATACAACTTTAAATTCAACTTTTTTAACTTTTACATCATCTTTTTTGTAGTAGTGAGGGTTGGCTTCTGCAAGAACACTTTCACCATTTACTTCTTTAGCGATTACATAAGGTCCAAATGATAATGGTTTTTTATTTAAATCAGCTTCTGCAAATCTAGCAAAATCTTTTGAAGCAGCTTCTACTTGTTTTGCATTAAGAACATTAGTAATCCATCCTTCACCAAATAGAACTGATGGTTTAATTTCTGTATATTTAACAACTACAGTTTTGTTATCTTTTTCTGTAATACCAGAAATTTTATCAGCTTTCCCTTCGTGGTAGTCTTTCATACCTTCTATTAAATCAAATGCATTAGTATAACGTGCATTTTCTTTGAATTTAGGATTACCCATTAATTCATATGTAGCAACGATATCTTTAGCTGTTACTTCGCTACCATCACTCCATTTAAGATCTTTATGAACTGTAAATGTGATTTCTTTTTTCTCACGATCCAAGTGGAATTTCACCGGATCCTCTTCGTTATCTTGTTTGAATTTATATTCATCATCAACAGAGAATGTATCTCCTACAATATTTCCGATTACTTCGTTATCAGTAGCTTGTGTCATAAAGACTGGATTCCACATACCTGTTAATGGTGTTGGTGAAAGGATACCATATTTTAATGTAGCTCCGTCTACCGCTGACCCACCGTTGTCTACCTCTGTTTTAAACTCAACTTTCGCTTTTGGTGCATTTTTTGAGCTAGAATTGTTTGAAGTAGAGCATCCTGCTAAAATAACTGATAGAGCCATCGCAGAACTAAATACTTTTAAAAATTTACTCTTTTTCATTTACTATTTCCTCCAAATAATATAAATATACTTAAAATTTAACGTAAAGATATTCTAACATTATTTTCAACATAAGTCAATATAATTGTCAGAAAATTTTTGAAAAATTTAAGTCTATTTTTAATAATAGTTTGATATAATGCGTTTTATCAAATAAAAATAATATAGATTTTTTGTAACTCTGATATGAAAAGATAATTATTTTCAATAAATTCCCGTAAAAAAATACACCCAAGCAATAATTGCTTGAATGTATTTTTATTGTTATTATTTTGCCCCAGTGTCAGAAGTTAATTCTAATTGGTAAAGTTTTTGTTCCCCAAGATTCATTTTATTCAGGTCTAAGTTTTTAACACGTTTGTTAACCCATGTCATTTCTGTAGCCCAGCTGAATGGTAACCACGGAACTTCATTAGCGTAGTCAGTATCAAATTTTCTATATGCTGCTTTTAGTTTTTCATCATCAAACATATCTTGAGAATTTAAAGCTTCTAAGTTTTTAGTTAGCGTATCACTTGTGTAACGAGTGTAGTTAAGCGGTGATGTTGGCCCTACTAATCCAGATGGGTTTGGATTAGATCCTAGTCCCCAAGCTCCTTGGAAGATATCGATATTTGGATCATCTGCTGTTACACGTTGAGACCAATCTTTAGGTGACATTAGTTTACCATCTACTAATTGAACATCTAACCCTACTTCTTTCCAAGATTTAATGAATGTATCAGCTAATGTTTGGTCAAAGTCTTGACCTACATTACGGATTGCGAAGTTAAATGTTAATTTCTTACCATTTTTATCTTCACGTAGTCCATCTCCATCAGTATCTTTTAATCCTGCTTCATCTAATAGTTTTTTAGCTTTTTCTACATCTTTAGTAAATTTCTTACCATCTTTGTTGTAAAACATTGGTCCACGACGTGGTGGATATATTCCAGAGTCAGTAGCTGTGAAACGTAATCCTTTGTAGATTTTTTCATTAATTTGATCCCAGTCAACTGCATAACCAAATGCTTGACGAACTCTGACGTCTGCTGCTTTAGCGTTAGGATCTACAACACTTTCACCTTTCTCTTTATCATATTTACCAAGTTTGAATCCTACATATGACATATAGAAGTCTGGTTGTCCTAAAACTGCTCCATTTTTAGCATCTTTAACACCTTCATATACTCCAGTTGTTAGAGATTTCATGTAGTCTATTTCTCCGTTTTTAATTACTGCACTTGCTTGCGCTGGAGATACTACTTTATATTCAATTTCTTTAATTTTTACATCATCTTTTTTGTAGAAATATGGATTAGCTTTTGCTAATACACTTTCTCCGTTAACTACTTTATCAAAGTAATAAGGTCCGTATGATAATGGTTTTGTATTTAATTCCGCTTCTGAGAATTTAGAGAAATCTTTTGAAGCAGCTTCCACTTGATCTTTATTTAAGAATGTTGTGATAAAACCAGAACCCCATAATAATGATGGTTTAATTTCTGTATATTTAATTACTACTGTTTTGTCATCTTTTTTAGTAATACCTGAAATGCTTGAAGCTTTTCCATCGTGATAATCTTTCATACCTTCGATTACTTCAAATTCATCACTATAACGCACGTTATCAGTATATGCTTTATTACCCATTAAGTTATATGTAGCAATAATATCATCTGCAGTTACATCTTTACCATTACTCCATTTCAGGTCTTTATTAACAGTAAGTGTAACTTCTTTTTTATCTTTATCTAAGTGGAATTTTACAGGATCATCATCCACGTCTTGTTTTAGACGGTATGCTTCATCTGTTGAGAATGTTCCCGCCATTGTATCTTCCATGACATAGTAATCCGTTGCTTGTAAATAAAATACAGGGTTAAACATACCTGTTAGTGGGTCTGCACTTAGGATACCAACTTTTAACTTACCATCTTTAACAGCAGTTCCTCCATTATCTACAGATGTTTTAAACTCAACAGCACCATGACTTGCTGATTTGTTACTTGCACTTGAACATCCTGCTAGTAACATAGTGAGAGCCATAGCTGAACTAACAACCTTTAACATTTTTTTTCTTTCCATATACCAATTCCCCTCTATGCACCTAGATATACATAGCCTTTCTTTGATTGTGTTTTACACATTATAGCAAAATAAAATACCCTGGTCAAAAAGATGTCAGAAAATTTAACATCATTGTTTACATAATCTAGACATTTTTCGCTATTTTTCTGTATTTTTATTGTCTTAACACCTATTTAAAAGCTTTTTATTTACATAAAAAAGCAAAATGGTTAAAAATCTTCCATTTCGCTTTACTATTATTTATTTTTTAAACTTTATACCATTTTTAATTAATGTTGAAATTGTTTTTTTTCCTATTCCTTTTAATTGTAATATTTCTCTTTCACTTACTTTTGAAAAATCTTCTTTACTTTTAAATCCATTATTTTCAAAAATAGTTACTTTATTTTCTATACCTTTAAAAATATATTGGTCTTCATCTTGTTTATTATCTTCTACTGTAAGTGGGTTATTAGCAAAATACTTCATATAATCGTAATGATACATAGTTAAGATATACTGATCTATAGCTCTAAATGCAAAAATAATTCTGTCCAATTTATTTTTTAAATTTTTAGGTGTTTTTTCTACTAAATCTACTGGTATTTCGCTTGAATTTATATGCTCAACTAATTTATTATTAATAGATTTTATACATTCAAAATAATAGTGGGCTGTTGGGATATCGCCTTTACTTATATAATTAGAAACTAATAACATAAGTAGTGCTTCATCATTTTTATAATCATAACTCTCCACTAATTTTATTAATTCTTCTTCCATATCACAATATAAATATGCTTTTGCAAGTTTATATTTCACATCATATTTATCGCTAGGATTTACTTTTAAAACTAATGAAAAACAATCAATTGCTTTTTTATAAAAATTTTGACTTAAGTATAAACTCCCAAGCATATTTGTTAATCTTAATTGCCGTTTTAGATCTTTATCATCAAGAAGAACAACATCTCCACTTTCTAACGCCGCTTCTTCCAACTTCCCATCTACCTTCATAAGTTCAAATTCTAAATCATAGATTTCTTTTATTAACAATGCATCGATTGCATCTACACCTTTTAACTCTTCAAAACTATCATCATCTTTATTATTCATCATTTCTAGCATTTCTTTGTATGTATCAAAGTCTCTACTAATTATCTCATGACAATATTTAAAAAACTCATCTAATGCATCTTCTACGCTAGAAAATTTATTTAGTACTATAAATTCTTTCCACAGTTGGATTAGTAACTTATTATTTATAATTAAATTCTTTTCCATATTTACTACTCCTCCCTAAATTCAACACCGTTTTTTACTAATTTATTAATAGTTTCAATACCAATACCTTCTAAATCGAGTACTTCTTCTTTAAATAAATCTAAAAAACAATCTTTGTCTACTAATGCTGCTTCCCAAAAAATGAATATCTGTTTTTGACCTATTTGTGCAAATGTAGAATCACAAACCATCTCCATCGGAGTTACTTCATCACGTTTTAAATAGCGCCTCATCTTTCTATCATTTATAGGTGTTCTATTTCTCAAACTAGCTATTATATCAAAAAAGTACTCCTTATAAAATAAGTCCTCAAAATCACAAAATGCCCTAATTATTTGAGCATACTCTACTCTATTCTCCCTAGAAATATGCATAGCTTTTTTTGAAGGATTTAGTATCCTATCTAAATGAACATTTAAATACTTATTAGTCTGTCTTAATTTCTCAAAGTAAGCAAATGCTGCTTCCTCTTCTTGAACTAATAAATGGTAGAAAAATTTCGATAGTATAATAGTTTCATCTTTTTTTAGTTCATCTACTAAGCTACTATAATGTATTTCATACTTATTAAATTTATTAGTCAGTAAGAACGAAATCAATAACTTTCTATGCATATCAACAAAGAAACTTTCATTAACGTACTTAACGTATTTATCATAACTATTTTCTACTCTACTATATAATTTATTTTCCATATAAAACTGAGCAAGATGGCTTGATATACGATATTCAAAGGGGTTTAAATCAGTATCAGATACTTTATGTAATTTAATAGGAAAAGTTCTCGCTTCTTCTCTAAGCTCTATTATTTTTTTCTCTTTTTCATACTCTTCGCTGTCGCTTGCTAATATAGCAAACGCCCTTGCCTCAATATTATAAATAGACAACTCTAATGCCTCATCTAATAAAGCTCGATTTCTTCCCTCACTATCAAGAAATCTACAAAACAACTCTAAACTTCTATTAAAATCTAAAACACTTGTTTCATCTGAAAACTCTATATTATTATAAAAATCTAATCCACTAATTTTTAATACTTCCGAAACTGATATTTCTTCTTTTGCTTTTCCACCTGGGAAATTAATTACTTTTTTATTTTCTGACATAGTTACTCCCCACCCTTATTGCTTATTTATACTCATTATAACACTTTTTTACATGTCATTCTACAGTTTCACTAGTCTATACATTCTATAAAATCTGTAAATTCAATGTTTTAAAGCTTATACAACTTCCATTTTTAAAAATTAAAAAATTATATATTTTTGTTTTTTAGTCGTATTTTTATTATTGATATATTATAATCATAAAATATATAAAAGTTATGATCTCCAAATTTTTGTAACTCCTCTACTTATTAATATAATAACTTTTGTAAGCAATTAAAACAAAATAAGTCTACATTATTTTTGTAAACATTTGTTATTTTACTCTCATTCATGATAATATACACTTATACACTATTTTAAGGGGGCATATAAATGCTAAAGGAACGAAAGAAATATTCATTAAGAAAATATAAAGTAGGTTTATTTTCAGTATTAGTAGGAGCTGGTTTCGCTGTTGCAGCTCCAGATAGTGCACAAGCTGCAGAAGTAGAAACTACACCTAATTCAGTTGTTTCTACAACCCAATCTTCTGCTGAAGTAACACCTACACTTGAAAAAACAGTTGAAATAAAATCAGAAAATACGCTTCAACCTACACAACAAGAAGCTAAAGTTAATACTCAACAAAATGGTAAAGTGCAAACAGGTGGAACACCTGCTAGTAACGAAGTTACTGCTAGCCCAGCCGCTGAAACAACTATTGCACCAAACACTAATCCAAATAAAGTAAGTGAAGAAAACTCACTTATTAATGTGCAACCTCTTTGGGATAAAGGGATTAAAGGTCAAGGACGTGTTGTAGCAGTTTTAGATACTGGTTTAGATATGAGTCATAATTTATTCCAACTTCTAGATAAAAGTAAAGCTCGCTATAAAAATGAAGCAGAATTAGAAGCTGCGAAGAAAAAAGCTGGCATTAACTACGGTAAATGGTATAACGATAAAGTAATCTTTGCATATAACTATAGTGATTTAAACGATGATATAAAAGAATTTGATACTCTTTCTCATGGTACTCACGTATCTGGTTCTGCTGTCGGTAATGGTACTGAACCAGCACCAAATGGTGACCTTATTAAAGGTGTTGCTCCAGAAGCCCAATTAATCTTTATGAGATTATTCTCTGAGAAAAAAGGTGGAACTCAACAAAGTTTCACTATGGTTAGAGCTATTGAAGATGCTGTAAAACTAGGTGCTGATACTATCAATATGAGTTTTGGTTCTCCTACTGGTATGATTGATGACCTTGATGATGCTACTCGTGAAGCTTTAGAAAAAGCACGTAAAGCTGGTGTTACGATTGTAACAGCTGGTGGAAACTATGCAACAAGTGGTTACTGGCATACTAAACCTAAAGCTGAGAACCCTGACTACGGAACTGTTAATACACCAGCAGTAGACCCTAATGTATTAGCAATTTCTGCATATAATGCATCTGTTGCTCATAAAACATCTATAACTTTAGATGTACCTCAATTAAAAAATAATGCAGATTTTAATAATGGTCATTCTGATATTGTTCATTATTTATTAACATTCAACACTAAAGGTGATGAAGACTATGTTTACCTTCCAGTTGGAGAAGCTGGTTCTTATAGCGATAAATCTGTAAATGGTAAAATTGTACTAGTTGAAAGTGGCGGTTCTGTTACTGATAATGACAAACTTATCGAACTAAGAAAAGCTGGAGCTAAAGGCGTACTTATCTATCAAAATAAAGAACAAGGTGATACACCTACTAAACTATATTTAGGTGGTTACGAAAGTTCATATATTCCAGTTGGTATTATCGGTAATAAACTAGGCGCTGAACTTGCTGCTAATGTTGGTAAATACAAACTAAATATTACTAATAAAGTAGTTAAAGAACCTTATAAAGATGCTAAGAAAATGTTATACTTCTCTGGTTGGGGAGTTTCTACTGAAGGTGAACTTAAACCTGATGTTGCATTCCCAGGTGGAATGATTTATTCTTCAGTAAATAATGGTTTATACTATATGAACTCTGGAACTAGTATGGCAACTCCTCATGCAGCAGGATCTGTAGCTCTTATAAGACAAGCTCTAGAGGAAAGATTCCCAAATTATTCTAAAGAAAAATTAGAAGCATTATTACAAAACTTAGTAATGAGTACAGCTAAACCTGCTATCAACCCTGAAAGTAACACTTACTACTCTCCTCGCCAACAAGGTGCAGGATTAGCAGATGTAGCAGGTGCAGCATTCGGAGATTTATACCTTACAACAAAAGATAAAAAACCAAGTATCACTTTAGGAAATGTTGAAGATAAGTTTGAATATGAAATTACTGTTCATAATCTTTCTAATAAAGATAAAAAATTAGAGTACAATACTGTTGTGAATACTGATGAAGTGGTTGATGGTAGAGCAACTCTTAAAGCTAGACAACTTGCTGATGTTAAAGGTGAATCTATAATCGTTCCAGCTAATGGTTCTAAAACTGTAAAAGTTAGCATAGATACTTCTAAATATTCAGAAGAATTAAGTAAACTAATGAAAAATGGATATTTCCTAGAAGGATTCACTTTCTTTAAAGATAGCGAAACTAAAAAAGAAGTAGTAAGTGCCCCATTCTTAGGATTTAAAGGTGTTTTCCAAGACTTACAAGGAATAGAAAAACCAATCTATGACTTTAAAGACAAGGAAAAACCATTCTATTACTATGCAGATGAAAAAGCTGAAACACTTACTAAAGACGAAGGAAATCACTTCACATCATTAGTAACTAGTACATATGCAGATGGTAATTATTATGAAAAAGTATTAGGAGAAAATGGCACAAATTACAATGAAAATAACCTTTACTTCTCTCCTAATGGCGATGGAAATTATGATACTGTTAAACTAAAAGCTGTTTTACTTCGTAATGTAGATAACATTAACCTAAAAGTATATAAAAAAGAGGATGTTAATAGAACACAACCAATTTTTGATTCAGGTAATGAGAGTCAACGTAAATCAGACTATGGTTGGGCTATGAACGCACGTAGTGCTGTTGTATCTTCATCTGACTGGAACGGAAAAGATAAAGATGGTAACTTAATGCCTGATGGTGAATACCAATATGTAATTACATATAGACCAAGTGCTGCGGGTGCTAAAAAACAAGAACTTAACTTTATTGTTAAAATAGATAATACAGCTCCTACTTTAGAAAAACAAGAAAATCTTTATAATAAAGAAACAAGAGTATTTAATCCAGGTAAAGTTATCGAAAATGGTAGTGGGCTTGATGACACTTCACTAACATATACTAAAGATGGTGCAGAAGTAGAAGTTAAAAAAGAAAAAGATGGAACTTATAAACTACCAGAAGGTGTAGATTTGAGTACTGTTCGCTATTATATTTGGGATAAAGTCCAAAATATGACTACTCTTGATATTAATGGGAATTTAGTAGTTGTCCCAACTACTCCTTCTAATAACACTAGCGATAATACTACAACACCTGCAGAAAAAGATACTGCTGGTCGTATCGAAGTTAAGTTTACTGACGATTCATCAGGTGCTGACTATGGAATGTATCCAGAAATTACTCGTTATATTGTTTTGGATGAAAATGGTAAGAGAGTTGATGTTGAATTAAACAAACATTACGAATCAACATTACCTACTCTACCTTACGGTAAATATACTATAAAAATAGTTAATCAAGATCAAAAAGTAACATGGATTACTTCACCTGAAATAACAGTTACTATTGACAAAGACAACCCTCAAAAAGTTGTTGATTTTAGATTTAATTACGCTGATACTAATAGATTAGACGTTAACTTTAATCAGAATATCCCAGAAGGGACAAGAGTTCTTGCAGTGAGTAAATCTGGTAAAGAATATGAATTAACACTTGGTAAATACAATAAACAAGTATTTGAAAAACTATTATTAAATGGTGACTACACTATTCGCATCGAACTACCAGAAGGTTATATAGCTGATAAAAATAACTTTGATTACGCTATAACTAACGGTATACACACTGTAGATATTAATATCACTAAATTAGAGGTTACTCCTCCTAGTGATGATAATACTAACGCTACTACTGATAACACTAATACTAATAATAATAGTGAAAACAGTAATTCTAATACTAACACAAATAGTAATAAACTACCTAACAATGAAAATACTAAACCTCTTCACGTTAATCAAGATGGTAAGAGAATTCCTACATCTAAAGTCGCTAAACCAACTTCAAAATTATTACCAAATACTGGTTTAGAACAACAAGATGATGGAGTTGCTGCTACTAGCTTCGCAGCTTTAATAGCTGGTATTGCCTTAGCAGTAAGAAAACGTCAGGAAAATGAATAATATATTTATAAAACGGATTTGAAAATTCAAATCCGTTTTTTTATTTTCTATTAAACAAAAAAAGACTAATCGTCAATTAAAATTGACGATTAGCTTTTTTAAAACTATTTAGTTTTATTTTTCTTTTCTTCTTCTTGCTGCTGCAACTAATCCACCTAGAACTAGTAATCCAAATCCTGCTAGTGTAGAGTTTGTATCAGCTTCCCCTGTATTTGCTAAACGTTTAGTTCCAGATTTAGCTGGTTTAACTGGCTTAGCTTGTTGTACTGGTTTGTTGTTTTTCTCTACAGTTGGCACTACTGGTTTAACTGGTTCGTTTGGTGTTGGTGTTGGAATTGGAGTTTTAACTTTTTCATAAATATGAGTTGTATTTCCTTTTTCATCAGTTTTTGTTCCAACATATACGTAACCTGGAATATCTTTTTTCTCTACAGTTCCGTCTACTTCAGGATATCCTGGAATAGCTTTACCGTTGTTATCTACATATTTAGTACCTGGTGTTACTGTTGGTGTATATGTAGCTGAAACTTTTGTTCCATTCTTATCTTCACGTACTACTGTTACTGAAGGTGCTTTACCTACGAATTCTGGTTCAGGCTTGAATGTTACTGTTCCGTCTTTAGCTACTGTATATGTTCCAACTCCTTCAATAGTCTTAGTTGTTTTTCCATCTTCGAATGTTGCTGGCACTTCATCATTCATTGGTACTAATGGGTTACCTGGTGTGAATGTTGGTGTTCCAGATTGTTCTTGACCTTTAGGTCCGATAGATTCAGCTGGTTCTGCAGTTGGTGTAACTGGTGTTACTGTTGGTGTGTATTTAGCTGATGCTTTTGTTCCATTCTTATCTACACGTACTACTGTTACTGAAGGTGCTTCTCCTACGAAACTTGGTACTGGTTTGAATGTTACTGTCCCATCTGGTGCTACTGTGTATGTTCCAACTCCATCTA
>CAUSKO010000017.1:0-28763 GCA_963532255.1 uncultured Gemella sp.
TTGCTAACGCCAATATCACTAGTATAATTTTTTTTATCATTTTGCTCATTTCCTTAACTAACACTGCTCAAACTATTAATAGTAATAAACTATTTGTTAAATTCTTCAATGATATTTTTCCAAAGTAGCTTATCTTCTTTTTTTAACATAGCATTAATAGCATTATTATCTTCTATTACTTTATTTAAAATTGCTGTTTTTACTTCCTCTTCTGAACTATTAATATCTTTATACGCGTAGTTTATTGCTCTTGAAGATGTTAATATTGCCCCTAATCCATTTTCATCAAAAGCATATTTTATATCCTCTATACTTCCACCTTGGTAACCTAATCCTGGAACTAAGAATAAAGATTTTCTCAAGATAGTTCTAAATTTTTTTAGTTCTTCTGGATACGTTGCACCAATTACTGCTGCGATATCTGAATAACCATATTTTCCAACTTGTTTGATATTATTATTGATATAGTCGCATACTAATTCAGAAACTGTTCGATTCTTACCTTCAATAACATTATCTTGTATTTCTCCCGATGATAAATTACTCGTTTTAACTAAAATAATAGTTCCCTTATTTTTCTCAGCACCAAGTTTAATAAAAGGATTTAATCCGTCACTTCCTAAATATGGATTTACCGTTACAGCATCAACTGATAGTTTCGATTCCCAACTATCCTTATCTAGAGTTTTAAAAAATGTTTCAGCATATGCATTTGACGTATCGCCAATATCTCCTCTTTTTGCATCAGCTATAACTATCATCCCCTTGCTTTGAGCATATTCTACTGTTCTCCAAAAAGCATTCACTCCGAAAGAATCATATTTTTCATAATATGCTAATTGAGGTTTTATAGCTGGTACTTTATCGTATATTAAATCAATTATTTCCTTATTAAATCTCAAAATTGCATTAGCTGCACCTTCAGGAGTTCTACCATATTCCTCCACCGCCTGCTTTAAAATATAAGTTGGATACTTCTTCAAATCAGGATCCAATCCAACACATAAATGAGACTTTGTTTTAATTACTCTTTCTATATATCTGTCTGCGAACATTTTACTCCTCCTTCATATTTTCTATATGATTTATTATTATTTTATGAATTTCCTCTATACTTTTAGATGAGTCTATTATCAGTGTATCTTTGGGTAAAACTTCTAAAAAGTTATTTCTTACTTGTATAAAAGTATTATCATCTTTTTCCTCAAATTTTATATTTTCTCCATCTCTAATTTTTATTCTCTCCAACGCTTTCTTAGGTTTTACATCTAGAAATATTACAACATCCGGTTTCTCTATATTCTTATTAAGTCTACATATTTCTTCATACGCTATTCCTCTAGCTTTAAAAAATGCAAGTGAACTATACAGGTATCTATCTGATATTATATTTATCCCTTTGCTAAGAATAGGTTTTATCTCTGCTTCATTTTGATAGGTTCTATCAGCAGCTGCCAATAAAGCAATTGAATACATATTAGGTACTATTCCTTTATCCAAGTAATCCCTAACTCTCTTATCTTTTCTATAAAAATCAGTAGGTTGTTTGGTATTATATACTATTTTATTATTTTTTTCAAACCAATCTTTTAGTAAATTTATTTGGGTGGTCTTCCCAGCACCATCTAAACCTTCAAATACTACTAATAGTCCTTTCTTCATGTCATACCTCCGTTTATATATATATTTTGTCCCCATACATAACTAGATTTTTCTCCTAATAAATACATTACAAGTTCTACTACATCTCCTATTTCACCTATTCTTTTAGCATATGTGTTTTCTATATGGTGTCGTCTTCTTTCATCACTCTGATTAGTTCTAGACATTTTGGTATCAATTATACCAGGAGAAACAATATTAATACGACAATTTATGGTCTTTATCCATGATTTCATTAAGCCGTGTAGTGAAGCTTTAGACAAACTATATATAGGATCTTTGCTTCCAATCATTCCTGCTGTTGAAGATAATATTACCATATTACTTATATTTTGAGATGATTCAATTAATTTCTTTACTAATATCACTAAACTTAATACATTTACATTAATAGTTCTTTCTATTAGATCTATATCATAATCTATCAGATTTTTTGAATTATATATTCCAGCTGTATGAATAATATGAGTAATTTTATATTTTTCTATATCTAACTTTTCAACTTCCATAAGATCACTTAAATCCAATTTAATATGAACATAGTTATTTTTCTTAACTTCTGCTTCGTTAATATCTATCCCCACTACTCTATTATTTTGGTCTTTTAGTAAAGTTTTTACTATACTCTTCCCAATATCTCCACTACTACCTGTAACTAAATATGTTTTCATTATTTTTCATTCCTTTTTAATGCTATATGTTCTGGTAACTTCCCTTTATTTAGTATATATTTTTCTGTTATTTCGTTCTTTCCTGTATAAATTAAATTTTCCATATATTCAACATTAATACCTTTTTTTTCTAAATAATATTTTTTATTAAGATTATTACCTAGTAAAATTACTCTTTTAATACTAAAATATTTTAATATTGATAACACTGGTGAAAAATCTCTTATATCTTCTTTTTCGCAACCTAAATCTACATATTTAGTATTAATTTCATCAACTAAATTAAAAGATTTTAGTTTAGTAAATATTCCATGCCCTAACCCTTCGTGAGACGGATGGTAGGTTATAATACCTAATTTACTCTCACAGATATATTTTATTGCTTCATCTAATTGCCACTTGCAATCACATTTTTCGCATCCAAAAACTTCACTGGTTATACAAGCCGAATTAATTCTACAAGGTATAACTCTTCCTAGCGCTCCCTGCTCTAATCCACTAGTAAATGCATAATGAATATCTACTGTAGAATTTGTACTTATCATAAATGAATATAAATAGAAATCACCATCCCTTACTTTTATTCTTCCTTTTTCCACCTTCACTATTTTGGGAATTATATTAGTATTTTCCATATCTAATCCTCCTTCATACAAATTTTCACAGCATATCTAACGTGCCACCTTTTATTGCTGCACGTTCCATATTTTTTAACATTATTATTCCTAGTATTAGAAATATAGAAGCTAAAATTACCTCTCCTCTAACTAGATATAAGTTATTTATCACACTTTCGCCACTTAGTAACCTTTGTGCTAATAATATCGAACGTGTTAGTGGCAACATATAACAAAACTGCTCTACTAGATGCGGAAAGCTACTAACTGGGAAGTTTGCTCCTGTAAATATTAGAAGTACTTTATCTATTGTGTTAGTCACTAAATGAATTTCAGTTGTTAACAGTATAAAACACGAGAAGAAAAAACCAAAACAAGTTGCTGTGAAAATCGCAAGTATTAAAACCAAAATAAATTCTAAAATTTTTTGAACAGTCCATACTAATCCTAATGTTACACTAAGAATACTAAGCCCAAAAACTACTGAAATAAAACTTAAAAGCATCGTAGAAATCGCACTCGATAATAAAATTTCTGAAATACTAGTCTTTGTTGCAAACATTAACGATAAAGTTCCACTAGCACGCTCTCTTGCAAGCTGCAATCCTACTCTATAAATTGCTGAAAAGGCACTTGTTACTATCGCGTTACTTATAACCCATTTTTCAATATTTTCTGCTCCATAAACATAATATCCAACCAAAGAATAACACATCATTTGCATTAATGGGATTAATAAATCAATAGTAAAGAATGTACGCCAATCACTAAGTACAGAAGCCATTTTATATGAAAATCTAATTCTTCTAAAAAATCTAGATATATTTTCCATATTAAAACACCTCCAATGTTCCATTTACTACGCAAAGTTTCTTTATTTTTTTAAATAAAAATATACTAATTATAAAATAAATAGTAGTAATAAAAACTAAAATCAATGCTACTCTTAATAATTCTTCACTACTTCCACCTTGAATAGCTAATTTATATCCTTTCATAGCCCATGTTGGACTTAATAAATATGAAATATACTGAATAAATTTTGGAAAAATCGATATTGGAAAGACCATTCCAGTTAACATTATTATTGGATAATCAATTACGTTCATAAGTACGCTTATTTTTCTTGATAGAGTAAATAAACCTGCCATCATAAAACCGACAGCTATCATAGAAATTATCATTAACAATGTAATCAAAATAAAATACAGAGAATTAGAAAATACTATTTTTATATTAAATAAGATTTTTACAATTAACATATTAAGTCCAAAACTAAACATTCCCCATAGTGTATTACCTAATATTTTCCCAAAAATAATATTTTCAAAGCCTATCGGTGAAGTGAAAATCATCGGCATTGTTCCCATCCATTTTTCTCTATCCATATCACTCGCTGATGAGAAACAAATACTTCCCCAAAATGTAGATATTCCAGCTCCGATAAAGGCATAAAGCATGAAATCTTCAATACTACGATTTTGATATATCATACCTAACAAAATACCACTCAATATAGGACTAATAAAAATATAAAATCTAAACATCGAACGTGCTATCGATTGCTTCATCTGAACCCTTGCACTCATTAAAATAGCTCTCATATTATTTCTCTCCCAATAATTCTATATAAATATCTTCCAGCGTTATTTCTAAGTTTTGTTTATTTCTCTCCTCTTGCTCACGAATTTTTTTCGATTTTATTTCTTCTTTTCGTTCGTAAGAAACAAGATTTTGTAATCCTAACACATCATCTAGAGCAAGAAGTTCACCTTTTTTTATTATTGCAATTCTATTACAAAGTTCTTCCGCTTCAGGCATATAATGAGTTGTTAATAATATGGTTACACCTTCTTTGGCTAATTCTTTAATAAGTACACGAAGTTCTTTTGCTCCTATTGGATCTAGACCTATACTAGGTTCATCTAAAAATATTATTTTCGGATTATTGAGTAGTGAACGTGCAATCTGTAATCTTTGTTTCATACCTTTTGAAAAGGTTTCTACTTTTTTATCAATAAATTCACTAAGTCCAACACGTTTTATTAAATTTTCAATAAGTTCATTTTGTGCTTTACGTGGAATTTTATAAAGATCAGCAAAATATGCTAGGTTATCTCTTGCACTTAGTCGCCAGTACAGGCTACGCTCTCCACCAAAAACAAAATTAATATGCTCTCTAACCTTTTTAGCTTCATGAAAAGTATCAAAGCCTAAAACTTTTACACTCCCCTCACTTGGTGCAAGCATCGTAGTTAAAATTTTTATCGTTGTTGTTTTACCTGCACCATTAGGTCCTAACAAACCAAAAATTTCTCCTTCTTTTACTGAAAAATTTATACCGTTAAGTGCAACAAAATCATCTTTTTTAGAAGATTTAAAAATTCTTTTTAAATCTTGAACCGTGATAATAGTATTCATATATCCTCCTACAACAATTCTGACAAAGTGAATTCATCCATTTTTTCTTTCATAAAAGCTAAACTATCTCTTATTACTTTTTCCTTGTCTTTATTATCTCTAATATTTGAACAAAACAGATCGTTATATTTCTCTCCTATTTTCTCATCCCCTATTGCACCAGCAGTATTTAAAATTTTTAAAAATATCCATTTCTCTCTATCTATAAATTCTAAGTTTTCTGCTAGGTAATATTTAGAAAATTCTATAAACATCATTCTACAACAATGTAATGCAACATCATACTGTTTTTCTTTTAAATTACCTAATGTATCATCAAGCTTATTATCAAAAGAATTATATAAACTTTCTTTATATATTTTTAAAAATTTATTGAAATCTATATCATTTAATAAATTATTATATTCTTCTTTATTTACAAAATTCACTGAATATTTTAATCTACATAAAAATGTATTCATTTCCTGTAAAGTTAAACTTGTATTTAATAAATTGTCTATCCTAGTATTTAAATCTAATTTAGCATTATTTAATTCATCAATTAATTTTCTAATGTGTTTATAATTGAATATTTCTACATCTATATTAATACCATTTACTTTAATAAATGTAGTTTTCTTAAATTTATCTTTATATGTTGCTACTGTTTCACAAAATTTTTCTTCGTCTCTAATTATAAACATATCTAAATCAGAGTACATATTCCCCATTCCTTTTGAATTTTTATTTAATTTTCCTTCAATTAGAGAACCTCCAAAATATACTATATCATTTTCTAACAATTCTATACATTTTTCCACATCTGATAAAAATACTGACTTGTCTAATTTTTCTATATACATAAACTTCCTCCTTAAACATCTAGTTCATCAAAAATATTCTTTGAATCTACATAATTTCCTTTCTTTACATAATAATAAATATATGATTTAATATAAAAAGTTATCATATGAATATTCATAAATAAATGTCCCACTATACATAATAAAATTGAATTAGATATATAATAGATGCTTCCAGACACAAAACCAAATAAAATCTGGTTAAATAAATCTCTTTTATTAAAACTATCACCCCAGGGTAAAAGATAATGTATCAACATAAAATATACTGTTGATACGACTATAGATAAGGCACCTATATTCTTTAAGTTTTCTAATATAACATATCTAAAATATAATTCCTCTCCTACTATGCACCCTATGGCTACGTAAATAGAATAAATATACTCTATTCTATTTTTCTTTACAACACTACTAATATACTCATAGCTATAAAATAATTTAAAAGATTGCTTATTTCTATACATACTAATAACTATAAACATAAGTAAAATAAACAATGCCTTGTTTCCATTCTCTAATGAAAATATCTGTTTATTTTCTATTATTTTATACAAATAGAAAAATATCATAAAATGAATAAAGTAGCCCGTTAATCTAACAAAATACAACAATCCTCTTTTAGGAATTTTTCTTATATTAAACAATACTAATATGCTTAGTATCCATGTTACTGTTAAATACGTATTTCCCAAATAAATTAGATATAATATAGATATAATTAATATATTAAACTTTGTTAGGGTATATTGTTTCATAATTATTTTCTTTCAACTAGTCCTTCCTTTAACAACAATTCAATAAAATTGTTAATTTCTACATCAATTTGTTTCGATGTTTCACCCTTATATACTTCCATTATTTTATCTCTCAATTCTTCCACTTTTAAATCTGAACCAATATATTTGAAAATTATCATTCCAATCTCATTTATTTTATAATTTCTTCTTCCTCCCAATAAATAATAATCACCTTTAAATTTTCTTACACTTAATCGATCAGTCTTAATATAATCTTTTAACATACCACTATCTTCTTTCATAAATTTCTATAAAATAACATTAAAGATACCAGTTGAACAGTCTTCATCTGGTATCCTTAGTAATAAATATTATAATCTCTCTTCCAATTGTAATGCAGCTGGAATTTCGACTACTTCTAATTTTGGTGTTTCGTATGTTTTCATTATTTTTCTCCTCTCCTTTTTATTTAATAGTTTAATTTATATATTTAACTATTTCTTAATATTATATTGTAAAAAGATAGTATTGTCAATTTTTTACTCATTTATTTTTCGGTGATATATAAAATCTCTTTATTCCCTCCGCAATTTCCGAACATTAAAACAGAATTCGTCTTTATCATTTAGAAATATTCTTAATTGAAATATTGATGAAAACCTAATTAAAAATTACTAAATATAAGCCTAGAAGAATTAATTTTCTTCTAGGCTTGTATTTTATCCTAATATTTCATTCACTTTCTGCTGAACTTCATTGTAGTTATATCCAGCATTAGTAAGTCTGTTAACTCGGTCTTGTCCATTACCCCACTTACCTTGAATTACTTCTTGGGCTATTTCATCTAAATTATTAGATGTATAGTCCCCATTTAGTAATCTATTCACTACTTCTTGAACCGCACTTGCATTATATCCTGCATTAGTTAATCTGTTCACTCTATCCTCTCCGTTACCCCATGCTCCTGAAATAACCTCTCGTGCAATTTCTTCATTACTTTTATCACCAGTTGATACTGAGTTTGTAGATCTACTTGGTTCTGAGATACTAGTATTACCTAACATTTCATCAACTGTTTCTCCTAAAGTCGCAAAGTAATTCATACGTTCTACAAAGTAAGTTTTAACACTATCTGTTGTTCCACCATGTAAAGCTAAACTACGGTGAGGACAACTAGTTGAACTAAACTCATGATGAAGTCTTACCGTTTGTTTATTAATTGGCAGACCATAATAAATCAAGTCTTCTGTTGCCTGCATTAACGCCATATCTTCATTGGCTAAGAAGTCCTCATCTGAGACTTTCATACTCTCACATACCTCATAACCAATCGAGTGGGTATTACTCCACCACTCACCAGTGTGATATCCAATATTGTATGTATCTATTACTCTTGCGATAGTATCTTTATTACAGTAGTAATGTGCTATTCCTAGTGCTTTATCTCGATATCTTAACCATTCCACATATTGTTCAGGTGTCATACTTCCTGCATCATTATGAATTACTACAAAGTCTATACTGTCAAGTTGACCTGCGTTCATTAGTGTTTCATTTATTATTTGTACCATCTTATTTTTCCTCCTTGTTTAATTGTTGTAATATGTTTTGTAATTTCTCAGGCACTGGTAACCCTAATTTTGAAGTATTTTCTAGTATAGAAATACCTTCATTAGATAGGTAGAAAAATATTACTGCTGCTCTTAATACTCCTACATGACCTAGAATATAAACATCTAGTATATTAGCTACCCCAACTAGTGAGAATATTATAATCTTTCTAGCTATTCCCTTAAAACCAACTGAACTAGATAATTCTTTTTTATCAATCGCACACATTATTCCAGTCACATAGTCAATTACTGAAAATGCTAAAAGTGCATAAATTAGTCCGTCCATACCTCCTAAAAATACCCCTAGAACACCACCTATACTTGAGATTATAAGTTTATAATTTAATAATGTATTCATTTTATTTACCTCCCGTTAAATAATATGTAATTTTCATTGTTTTATCCGCCGTTTTTTCAACTGTTTTCGATAAATTATTTATTGTTGCTGAGTATGGTGTAATTAAGTATAATACTTTTCTTAAATACTTGTCCCCTGAACTTTCTCCGTTCGCAAAATACCCTAGTAAAAATGGTCCATAGCTTAATGGAATGCATTCTATTGTTGATAAATCGCTTTGTGCTATTTCAGTAACTTTATCATTTTTATCAATAGTAAAATTAGTCCCTATTATCATATCTCCTAATATATACATTCCACATCCTGTTGTATGTCTTGATACTGATCCTGTTTTTAGAGTAAACTTAGGTTCTATTTTAGTTACATCTACTGGGTTATTTATCGCAAATTTCACGATATATTTTTCATCCGCACTAACTGCATATACATATCCTCCTCTCAATACAGATTTAATAGTTCTATAGTAATCATAGTCTAATGAATATGCACCTATATTTTCTATTTTTACATTTTCTAATGTAAATTCAGTTTCTTCCATAGAATTATTTGCTTTATTTATTTTCAACTTAGTTACATTGGTATTACCTCCGCTAGTGCTAGTTTTTAATAAGTAATAATTCTCTGAATCCACATAAATACATACTCCATAGGTTCCATAAGATTTCTTATACTTTATCTTTGTTTCAGTTATATTCTTCTCAGATAAAAATGATAATGAATCATCTAATCTAAAGTTAAGCAGTGGTTCTCTTGATTTTATTATTCTAAGATGATTACTTTCAGGAACTATTGATACTATATAATTTTCTTCAAAGTTAGCTTCTACTACATTGACATATTTTTTCTTCATCTCAGTATCTGTATCCTTAATAAGATATTTATCTTCTCCTAGTTTTATACGGTTTGTTTCACCATTACTCTTTGTTCCAAAATAACCACCTCCTGCTTTGGCATTAGTTAAACAAACACTCGATATTTTACCATTTGCTTTTGATGTTCCAAAATCCCAAACAAACTTATAACCATTTGATGTTGCTTTTGATTCTTGTTTATTAAAACTACCTTGCAGTGAATTTTCCTGAACTCCTTCTACTTGTCCAGCATATCCAATACATTCATTACTTGTACTTACAAAGCTAGTATTTTTATCTTCTGTTATTTTATCTTTAAATAACAAGATTCCTCCTACTATCTTTTCAACTATTGGATAAAAGGTATCTTTATTGATATTTGTAAGTAGCCCATTCGGATTTAATGTTAGAATCTTTTCTAAAACATCAGTTACTAGGTTATCATCTTTTAAAACCTCTTTCTTTTTTGTTTTAACATCGGTTAATTCTATTATTGTCTTACCTTTCATTTTTCTCCTCCACTTCTACATTCTCTTCTATATTTCCGAATACAAATTTTCGATTTAAATCATTTTTTATAATCACATCACTAAATTCATATTTAGGAACATCATAAGTTTCAACCTCTATACTACCTTCACTTAAATCCACTTGTTTTCTATGAGATAGTGTTAATTTACCTAAGTTCTCATTTACTTTTATTTTACCGTCCCAAGGTACATCTCCTCCTAAAGCACTACCTATAATCGCAGCACTTATTCCCTCTATTGGAATAACTAAGCTACCTTTTTCTAACTCAAAATCAACAGTAAATCTATTAATCACTTTTTCCTTTAAGTTTATTAGTGGGTAGAATAACGTAACCATTTGCCTTCCTACTTTAGCTGCAAACTTTGGTACGTGATTTTTTATTGTGAGCTCATTTAATGAGTAAATAATATTAAGCTTTTTAGCTTCTTCAACTTCTCTAATCAAAGTTAGTTTCTTTTCTTCTTTTTCATCTTTTAAGGTAACAGTTTCTTCAATATATTTTTTTAAACTTTTAACATCAAATAACACAGTAGCGATAAAAAAAGCATCAGTTTCTTTACTTGATGCAAATTCTATATCAATTATTGTTTGTGAATTTTGTCCTATTTTTATTTCAGTTCCATTAACATAAGCATTCACCTTTACTCTGTCAGACTCAATTGTTTGTAATATACCTTGAATATTCTTATCTTGTTTACTCTTACCTTTAGATAGTAATGCATTTTTACCTACACTCTTAATTCTATATTTTCCATGAATTTTATACTCAATTGATGTAACTATAGTATGATAACTTTCAACTCCAACCTTAAAAGTAATCATGTCTCCAACCTCAAAAGCTGGATTACTTACGACTACACTATCTAACGGAGTATAGTCAAATGTAGCTACCTCTTCTAAAATTGCTTTACACATCCTTACTCGTTTTTCAGGAAGTCCTAACTGCATCAGAGGATTAACACCAATATTCATAGTTAAAGCATTGTCATTTTCTTTTGAATAATACTCTGATATTTTTGTTTTAAGATTTGTACTTTGTACTGCAGTATACCTAGTTGTAAAATCTGAAATACTTAATTCATACCTATCTATTTCTTTTACTTCATAATTTGAGTTCGTATTAAATCTTTTTAATATTAACTTACCAAAACGATCTATAGTCGCAAAACTTGCAGTAGCTGCACTAATATAATGAATTAGATCACGATACGTTTCTATATCATGCTCAGCATAAATCCCGACTCTCTCTACTCCATTTGGTAATTTTTCAATTTCTTCTTTGCTTATTCCAAGTTCTACACTACACTTCTTACAACAGAATTCTAGAAGCTCATAAATAGTCCCAGATGTTTCTTTAAAACTCAGAGTTTTATTAAACTTAACCATAAAGTCATAACCTTTAATTTCAACAAATTTCTTCGTTCTATTAGCTTCGGTTGTTTCGAATATTCCAAGTGGTATTTTTTCAGTTTCATTATTTCCCAAGATTAAGTTGAAATATAGTTTTATAGTGCTTCCTTCTAAGGTTATTTCTTTTAATTCATCAAGTTTCAAAGTAATCCCCATCTCCGCAGCGTAAACTGAACCTAATTCTATTTCATTACTTCCTGAGCACGAATTACTTATATAACCACTGTCTTTTAGAATATGTTTATCATCAAATTTTATTATTTTTCCAGTTTTTAATACTATCTCTCCTGTCCAAAAATACTTTCTACTTTTCTTTTTTATCATTTTATTGAAGTTAATACTTGTCTGATACATCTAGTATTCCTCCAATTTAAAACTAGCGTTCCAAATTCCAAGACTACCGTTTTTATTTAAAAGACTAACCTTGAAATTTGTACAATAAGTATTTATTTCTTTTTCTTCTAGTGAATAAGGATCGAAATATTTAACTGGTATTGTAGTTTGCTTTAACATTTTTGATAGCTTTAAAAGATACTGGCTTGTTAAAGTTAGTTTCAAAGATATAGATATCACACTTTCCCTTACAATGTCTCTATGTGTTATTCCTGCTTCGGTAACTCCGCTACTACTACCTTCAATATCTCTAAACTCAAAGTCTATCTCATCAGGAGTTGGTATTGTTTCATTATTAATTTTTATATATGATTTTTTCATATTACCTTCCTCCTGATTTTATAATTTGTCTGTTTTGTGCATTTATTATTATTTCATCAAGTAATGTTCCACCTAAGTAAACCGGGATAACTATATCGCCAGTTGTCTCGTGTGGTATATTTATAGCTTGAATTAATTTGTTTAAATCATCACTACTTATACCTGATGTTGCTTTCACTCTTGGAAATGTAAATCCTTTTAAATCTGGATTTATCACAAGATCATTTGATAACTTAGCTACAGAGTTTTTCAAAAGATTTCTACTACTATCTAAACCTTTAGACAATCCTTTTATAAAGTCTGGCATCCAATCCTCGTAGTCTGTAAGTGGCCCTACCTCTGGAACACTAAAGTGTAAATAACTCCAAATTGTCTCAGCTACACCTTTTACTGCATCAACAACCGCACCTATCTTATCCCTAATTCCATTAACAATTCCTGAAATTAAATCACTCCCCCAAGAATAAGCTGAGTTTACTAGTCCCCAAATATAATCTACTACACTTTGAAATCCATTTTGGATTGTTGAACTAATATTTCCTACAATATTTCCCACAACTGATAACATATTATTAAATACGCTTTGAACATAGTTATAAGCTGAGTTCACTAGATTAGAAATTGTTGAATAAATATTATTCCAGATATTTGAAACTGTATTAAAAATAGCATCTAAAATATTACTTAGAACATTTTTTATATTATTCCAAGAGGTGCTTATAAAATCACTAATTGCTTGTACTATAGTATTTATAGAGTTACTGATGTTTTGCCATATAGTAGATAAGAAATCTTTTATACTATTCCAAATTGTACTTGTAGTTTGGAATACAAAATCCCAGTAACTTGTAATGATATTTTTTATTACATCAAGAACTGTTTTGAAAATTGTTTTTATTATTTCCCAAGTTGTTGATAAGAAATTTTTTATACTCTCCCACACGGTTGTAAAGATAGTTTGAATTGCTGTAAAGGTAGTTGTAAAATATGTTTTGATATTCTCCCAAACTGTAGTCACTACTGAGGTTATACTTTGCCAAAGTTCTGTAAAATAAGTTTTAACACCCTCCCAAGCAGTTGTAAATATAAGACTAATAGCTGTGAGTATTGTTGAAAAATAATTTTTAATAACTTCCCATACAACGGTTATAGTAGTACTAATAGCCGTCCATGTTTCTGAAAAGTAAGTTTTTATCCCTTCCCAAAGATTTATAAAAAAGTCTTTTAATTCACTCCAATGATCTTTTAAATAACTACCTATAGATATCAATGTTACAACCGCAGCTATTATAGCGAGTATTGGTACTACCGCACCAGATAAACCTGCCATTACACCACTCATCGCACTAAAAGCACCAGAAATTGCTGCAACACCCGTTATTATATTTCCTATTGAACCAATGACTGTACCGATTATTACTAAGAGTGGACCTATCGCAGCTACTATAAGTCCAATTATTACGACTATCTGTTTAGCTGTTGGACTTAGACTATTCAACCAAGTTGCTATTCCTCCAAGAACTGTAGCTACCCCTTGTAAAATTGGTCCTAAAACATCAGAAATTGCCTCTCCTAAACTACCTAATGCTAGCTTAGCATTATTACTAGCTACTTTAAATTTGTCTATACCATCTTCAGTTGCTTCAAATGTTTTGTCTACAACATCCCCGTACTCAGACATACTTTTTGATAAATCATCTATAGAAAATCTGCCTTCTCTTATAGCCCTAGTCATCTCTGCAGCACCTTTAGTTCCAAAAATCTTAGTCGCAATAGTTAGTGCTTCGGTTTCACTTCCTGCATTTTTTATCGATTCAATTGTTTTCTTAAGAGCTTCATCCATAGAAAGTCCATCTTTAGTGTAGGCTGCGACTGCCTTTCTAAAACCTCTTAGTGCTTGATCTGCATTTACACCATTTGCTTCAAATTGTGCAAGTAAGTTAATACTCTGACCTAGATTTAACCCCATTTCTTTTAGAATTGCTCCGTGTTGCTGAACTCCATTCATAAGAGTATCAACACTTATTCCTGTATCCTGTGCTTTTTGTGTTATTAATCCTAACACGTTGGCAGTTTCCTTAGCGTCAATACCCCACTGAACCATTATTTTGTTTGTCATTCCTATAGCGGTATTTAGGTCTATTTCATTTATCTCTGCGAACTTAAGAAATAAAGTAGATAGTTCTTGAAGCTCATCACCAGTAACTTTAAACCTAGTGTTAACCTCTCCTACCGCAACACCTACATCATTCATACTAACAGGTAAACTTTTAAAAATATTATCCGCAACATTTTTTAACCCCTTGAAACTTTCTCCAGTTGCTCCAGTCTTTTTGATGATAGTGTCATATCCTTCATCAATTTCACGAAAGGCTAATGTTGCTGCAGCTCCAACTGCTACAATTGGTGCTGTCACATTTTTTGATAGAGTTGTACCTACTGAAGATATCTTCTCTCCAGTCTCTTTAAATTTACCTCCAACTTCTTTAAGTGTAGCTTGCATTGAACTATCAGTGTGTTTTAGTTTTTCAGTGAATTTATCTAGTTCTTGTTCAGTCGCAATAATTTCTCTTTTTAATGCGTCAAATTGCTTTTCTGAAATATCTCCATTTGCGAGTGCAGTTTTAGCTTGTTCCTCAGCTATCCTTAGTGTTTCTAGTTTTTTCTTAGTCTCTTCTATGGCTGTATTTAAGAGTTTTTGTTTTTGAGTAAGTAATTCGGTATTATGTGGATCAAGTTTCAATAGTCTTTCAACATCTTTAAGTTCTCTTTGAGTTTGCTTAATCTTACCTTCAACTTCACTTAATGCTTGTTTTAATTTAAGAGTATCTCCTCCGATTTCTACAGTAATACCTGCTATTCTACTTGCCATACAATCACCTCCTAAAAATTATCCATATCCTCTTGTGTCGCTATTAATTTATAATCATAACTATCATTATTTTTTTCAATGTACATATCATTTACTAACCCTATTGTTAACTCTGATAAATCATTCATTGAAAGTCCTAATTCAACTGCACGCAGTAAAAAAAGAGCGGTATTTAACGTCCGCTCAGTTTCTTTTGCTTTTTTTTAGATGCACTCATAGTTTTAACATTTATACCCCATAATTTTATTAAGTCTGGAAGAAGTTTATATACAGATAAAGTATCAAACTGTTCTAACCATTCACCTACATCATTTGCGATTTTATCATCTGCATGGTAAGCCATAATATATGCGATATTTTCAAATATTTCTAAACTCTCAATATCGATATTTCCTTTATTCTTATTAATCTTATCTAATATAAGCAAATCTTTATAAATATCACGACTAAACTTCATTCTGTATAGTCTAGGTATCGCTGCTGACGCTTTAAATCTTACAACTTTTCCATCTACATTTATATCTTTAATAACTCCCATTACATTTCTCCTTCATGTGTTGGCATATACACTGTTTGATACCAATTCTTATATGTTTCTTCTGTTGTCTCTTTACCAGTTTTACTCTTCACAAGTCCTTCTTTGATAGGTCTTGCTTTTATTGAAAGTGTTTCTGTTTGTACTTCTCTTGATTCCTCATTTGTTTGACCTTCAATTTTTGGGCGACCTGCTGAACAATTATAAAGTACATGACGTATTTTTTTCTGATCTCCATCAAATTCAAAAAGTAGTGCAAAGTTCTTTGTTTCTGATCCTGAATCTTCAACTAGAACTTTATTTTTATCTTCTCTTTCTTGAAGAATATCCTTTCTGAAACTTTCTGGAATCATCGCAATCTCTAAATCTCCATCATATCCCATATTGTTATTAATTGTGTAATATGATCCTCCATCTGCATAGAAACTTTCTGGTTCTCCATTAGGTTCTAAACTAATTTTTACAGCACCTGGAATTGGTACTGGCTTTTCATAAGTTGTTGTATCACCTTCAGTTAATTTTGCATAATGAACATGAGACAAATTAAATTTTACTTTATTTTCCATACTTAAACCTCCATTTTATAAATTGTTTCATACATTTCTTCACTCGGTATCCATACCTCGTCTTTTGTATAGATTAAAGAATAAGTTTGTAAAAGATCTTCTATCTTTTTTTCTAATTTAAAATCTTTTTTCTCTGTATACATTTCTATAATTAGATTTTTCACACTATAATATAATTTACCATCTGCTTTAAAAGTATTTTCACCGTCATAATAATATATAAGAAATGGTAATCTCGGAGCACTTCCTTCTTTAAAATGACTATAAACAAATGGAATTTCTAGCTTATATAACATTTCACATACTTCATTTTTATTCACGATAAATCCCTCTTTATTCTTTCTAATACTTTTTCGCTAATATCTCTTGTTGCTGGCTCTATATGTGGAATTGCTTTAGTGCGCCCTCCATTTTTCTTCGCATGTCCAAATTCAAGTAAATGTGCTAATTGATATCTATTTTTTGAATGAACTACTGTTTGTATAGAGTGTGCTGTTTCTCTTTCTTTTGTCACTTTCCAACTTTTTTCATAATCTCCACTTTTTTTGGGTGATCCTTCTTTTATTTTATCTCTAACTTCATTACTCACCTCAACTACTGCACCTTTTAAACTTTCCTCAGTCAGCTTAGAATATTCCTTTAAACCCTTTGTTATCTCCGCAGCGAGTGAGTCAATAGTTGTCCTCTTAGTCATTGCTATTAACTCCCTTAACTCTTAAGAACTTTTTATCTTTACTAAACACATCTACTTCTAATATATCAAAAAATTTATTGTTATACTTTATTCTATATTCTAACGTATTAAGTTCTTTTAATTCCGACATTTTTCTAACTACAAAAGAGATTACATCTGAACTTCTATTAATACCGTGTCTCTCTACCTCACTTGAAGTTACCAATTTCAAATTAGACCAACAAGTAAAAAAATCACTCCATATTTCTAATTGTTGATGCAATTCATCAAATTCTAAAACTACCTTTTGAAAAGTAATTCTAGTATCTAGTTCTACAATATCCATCTTAAAACTCCTCTTTTCTATGATTAAATAGTAACGCTCTAAGAATTAGTGTTAATTCTCTAAAATCGGCATTTTCTCTATGTTCATAAAGATAAGCAACTGTATATAATATTGGTATTTTAAATTCATCAAAATCATACTCATCACCTAACTCTGAAAAACTACTCACCCTTAGTATTCCTAAGCATAATTTTTTAGCTGTAAACAGAAGTGATAAGATTAACTCATCATCTTCTGTTGTATCAACTCTCAAATAGTTTTTAACTTGTTCAAGTTTTAATTCCATAATGTATATTATCCTTTGATTGGTAATATCTGAACTGCTTCTGGTAATACTAGCTTACCATCAACTCTTTCTTTAGCTACAAATCCAATCATACCATTACCAGCGAATAATTCTTGAAGTTCTTTAAATGAACGAGCACCTCTATCACCTATGTTGTAATAGCTAAAATCACCGAAAGCAATTTTATTCTCTGGTGCAAAAGCTGAAGTATACACTGGGTATCCTGCTAATTTATCAGGCTCTCCTAATTGGTATGATGGTTGCCAAATATATGCACCATTGTTATCTTTTAGTTTTCTGATATTAGCTATTATTTTATCGTTTAAAATAAATGCTGCTTTTCTTCTATATGGTCGTTTTAAAGCATGAATTAAATTTATAATATCATCAGCTTTTAGTGCATCCACTTCAGTTAAGTGTGTTCCTCCATTAGTTTGTGCAAATATTCCTGTTGGTTTTCCACTTCCATCACCATTTAGGAAAGCATCTTCCTCTGCATTAGCTAATGCTTTACCAAATTTTTCTAAGATATAGTTTTCTAAGTCAAACATACTATCATATAATAATTCTTCAGTAACTTTTATAGCTACATGAAGTTTGTGAGCGTCTAATAAAACTTGTTTAAAGGTTGCTTCTCCAAATTTCAACTCTCCTCCTTCTTCAACCCATGCAGCCGCAGGACTTGACGCAGCTATATTAATTTTATGCTTACCATTTGTTTTTAAAGTCTGAGATAATTTTCTAATAATGTTTTCTTCTTCTAACGTATCAACTAATCTACTATCATACTCATCTGGGACTAAATATCCTCCATCAGTATCTACTTTTTCTTGTAGGATATTTTCAATTTGTCTAAAATTAGATCGTAATGCTTTTATCATTGCTTTTTTGTGTTGAAGATTTTTTTTTATTTTATCTTCTTTATCAGACACCATCGGTTTTGAGATTAACGGATCATTTACTGGTTTTGACAATTCTCTTTCCATATTTTCCATCTCTTGAAGTCTCTCTATTTCAAAAGTAAAGTTTTTAACTTTTTCTTCCATCTTGTTATAAGTTTCAACATCTTCTTTTGACAATAGTCCATCACTATCTTTTTTACTCTCAACAAAGGCTTTTGCACCTTCCCATGCTTTAGCACGTTTTTCAATTAATTCTTGTATTTTTTTATTCATAGTTCTTACCTCCAGTTTTTTATTAAATCTAATCTATTTATTAACGAATCAGCTTTTATTTTTTCTTCGTTTACGTTTTTAAAAGTTTCTTTGATTTTATTCATCATTGAATTTTGAACTGTTGCTTCTTGGTAAAGCATACTAACATTTGGAATTTCAATATCCTGAATCTCATCTCGTTTTAAGATAGAATCAGCAAACCCAAGTTCAACCGCTTTTCTCGCATCCATCCATGTTTCATTATCCATAAGTTTTGATATTTTGTTTCGTGATAATCCTGTTTTTATTTCATAAGCATTAATTATTGATTCTTTCACCTCACTTAACATATCTATAGCTCTTTGCATTTCACTTGTGCTTCCATATGCAATTGTCATAGGATTATGAATCATAAGCATTGAAACAGGACTCATAATAACTTCTGTTCCTGCCATAGCAACTACACTTGCAGCACTAGCTGCTATACCATCAATTTTCACCTTAACATTTCCTTTGTGTTCCATTAAGAGATTATAAATTTGTGCGGCTGCAATACAGTCTCCACCGGGTGAATTTATCCATACAGTAATATCTCCACTATGTTTAATTAGTTCTTCTTTAAAAATCTGTGGGGTAACCTCATCATCAAACCACGATTCTTCAGCTATTGTTCCATTTAAAAATAATATGTTCTCTGGTGGTTTATCATTATTATTTTGTACTGTCTTCCAATTCCAAAATTTCTTCATCTGTGTTTTCCTCCTTATAATCTGTTAATCTCTCTGCATAAGCACCAGCCTTTTTAAGTGGTAACATGTTACCATTGACTAGATATAAGTTTCCTCCTTCCTCATCTGATATCAAATCTAAGTTTTCTAAACTCCTTATATCATTAGCACTCATCCAACCATTCTGACGTGCTGTTGCATATCCATTCATCCTACTTTGATAATCTCCTCTAAGCAGTCCATCAACATTGAATTTTATATAATATTTTTTCTTTTCATCACTTGTAAGTAGTCTTCTAGTCATAGCTTGTTCAAAACGTTTCACCCATGGATCAAGCGTGTATTTAACAAACTCAAGAGATTGTTGTTCAATATTAGAAAAACTAGACTTTTCAAGATCCCCTACCATATGTGGTGGAACTCTGAAAATTCTAGCTATCTCATTTATTTGAAATTTTCTTGTTTCTAAAAATTGTGCTTCATTAGGTGCTATTGAAATAGGAGTATATTTCATACCTTCTTCAAGTATCGCAACTTTATGGTTGTTCTTACCTGAAAATCCTCTAGCCCAACTTTCTCTCATTGCCTCTGGATTTTTCACTACCCCTGGATGTTCAAGTATACCACTTGGTGTCGCTCCATTTGCGAAAAACGCTGCCCCGTATTCTTCAGTTGCAATAGCCATTCCAATCGCATTTTTTGCCATGGCTATTGGGCTATAACCAACTAAACCATCAAACCCTAAACCTGGTATATGTAATATGTCACTTGGTAATAACTTAACAGCACCTTTAGTTTTAGAGTTTGCATCTCCTTCACTTATATAATACTCATAATACAAATTACCAGCTTCATCTCTATCAACTTTCATTCTATCTGGCATTAATGGATAAAGTCCTAATACTTCTCCTTTACCATTTCTTATAATTTGTGCATAAGCATTACCCCATAAAAGCAAATGAGTCATTAGCGTTTCTCTGAAAATAAAACTTGTCATTTCATTATTTGGTTCATCATGAAGTAACGTATATAACATGTGTTCTGTTGCTTTTTTTGTACTAGTATCGGTTACCTCATACACATGTAAAGGTAGACTAGCTAATGTTTCTGAAAGTATCCTTACACAACTATATACCGCCGTCATCTGCATTGCACTTCTTTCTGTTACTCTATTTCCACTAGAACTTCCACCCATAAAAAAACTATATGAACTTCCATTTAATCTATTTTTAGGATTGTCTCTAGATTTAAATAATTTCATAAAATAATTCATACATACCTCCTAAATTTGAATACTAAAAAAGCACCTCTAATGAGATGCTTAATGCTAACGATATGATATTACACTACTTTTTACATAAAGTTTCATTGAAAATCTTTTCAAATTCTTTGTCAGTTAGTTTATCGTTATTCTTACATATATATTTCCCAATAAAACCACTTTGTCTATCATACTCTTGTTCTCTAATAGTTAAGAAAAATTCTTGATGAAATTTTTTTATTAATTCATCACATTCATTTTTGTTGAATTTCAAATCTAATAATAAAACATTTCGAATAGATGGTAGCCATGCAGTATTAAATCTTCTAAAAATAAATATAGGTTTTACTTCTCCTTTTCCTTCTTCCTTATCTTTCTTCTCTAAATATTTGACAATACGCCAAATAATTATCCTTGCGCTTAACATCCCAACCTTTGTATTTGATGAAACGATATGATTTGCAAAACTAGATTTCTTACTTTTCGTAAAACCTGGGTTCTTACTTCTAAAAGGAAAAGCTTCAAGATTGATAATTAACTTAGACATATCCTTTAACTTTCCCCACTCTTTATCATTCAAATTACTTATAAATTTTTGCATTGGTATTTGCTTTTTCTCTAAGTAATTAAAACAAATATGTGCAAAATAATGGGATAAGTAGTATGCGTCTTCTTTTGAACAAGTATTCTTTATCTTCTTTAATTCTTGATATAGAATGCTACTCTCCGTTCCGATATTTACAATATGATTTTTTATATATTTTTTTAAATCTTCTTCTGTTTCTCCAAGAATATTTAGTGAACTATCTTCACTATTAATATCTTTTGCCTTTTTAAAATAGGAATATACACCCATATTACTTTTTTTATCCTCTAATGCGATATTGGGATTTACTAAACATAAAAATAATGTTGCTATATCAATATTACCTTGAACATGATTTGGTATACCATAGTGAAGATTTTTATATTGATTAGACTCTAATTCAAACAATCCTTCCTCTATATTTAACCATGAAAAATCTCGATAATCATTTTCTAGGGCATCTAAAAATTTCGAAGATAAATCTTCAACATTTTCTGAAGTCCATGGGTTATATTTTTCTATTTTCAACAATTCCTCAGAATCTTTAATTTCTCCGATATTTTCTTTGTACTTAGAAATTAGTTTATTAAAATCCATAATCTCTCCTCCAAATTAGTTTTATATAAAGTGTAACATAAAACTAAAACTATATAAATAACAATCCTCTGTCATCATAAACACTTTCTGTATTTTGATTTCCACATCTTATCGCACGATCTAATGCCATAATTGTTGCGATTGCCCCATCAATTTTCTCTGTTGATTTTTCTTTATCTGCCTTAATATTTCCTGCTGGATCACGTCTTATAAAAATATTATCCATATTCCATCTAAGTACTGGATTACCTCCGTGTGCTAGTTTTTGTTCAAGAACTAGCTTCATAAGTTCTTTAGTAGGTGGGCTCATATCTTTAAAACCCTGTCCGAATGGTACTACTATAAAACCCATACCTTCTAGATTTTGAACCATTTGAACAGCACCCCATCTGTCAAATGCAATTTCTCGGATATTATACTTTTCACCTAGTTTTTCAATAAATTGCTCAATATATCCGTAATGGACTACATTTCCCTCTGTAGTTTGTATATAACCTTGCTTATTCCAAAGATCATAAGGTACATGATCACGTCTTACCCTAAGTTCTAACGTGTCTTCTGGAATCCAAAAATATGGTAGAACTACAAACTTGTCTTCTTCATCCAAAGGAGGAAATACCAAAGTAAAAGCAGTTATATCTGTTGTAGATGATAAATCCAAACCTCCGTAACATATCCTACCTAATAACTCTTCTTCATCAACATTAAAATTACAACTATCCCATCTATCCATAGGCATCCAGCGTACTGATTGTTTAACCCACTGATTAAGTCTTAATTGTCTAAAAGCATTTTCTTCTCCTGGATTTTGTTTTGCAGATTCACAAGCAGCTTTAACTTTATCTAGTCCAACAGTTACTCCAAGCGAGGGATTAGCTTTTTTCCATACTTTAGGATCAGTCCAATCATCATTTTCATCTGCGCCATAAATTACCGGATAAAATGTTGGGTCTATTTTTCTACCTTCGAGTATATCTTTTGCTTTTTGATGAGTTTCATAACAAATACTATTTGTATCTGTACCGGCAGTTGTAATTAAAAAATAAAGTGGCTGCGTTCTAGCATCTCCACTACCTTTTGTCATAACATCAAATAACTTTCTATTTGGCTGAGTGTGCAACTCATCAAAAACAACCCCATGAATATTGAATCCATGTTTTGAATATGCCTCTGCAGATAACACTTGATAAAAACTATTAGTAGGTAAATACACTATCCTTTTTTGCGAAGCTAAAATCTTCACTCTACGATTTAAAGCTGGACACATTCTAACCATATCAGCTGCAACATCAAATACAATAGTAGCCTGTTGCCTATCCGCTGCACATCCATAAACTTCAGCACGTTCTTCTCCGTCTCCACAACAAAGAAGAAGTGCAATCGCAGCCGCAAGTTCGCTCTTACCCATCTTTTTAGGGATTTCGATATAAGCTGTATTAAATTGTCTATATCCATTTGGTTTTATAATTCCAAATAAATCTCTTATTATTTCTTCTTGCCAAGGTAATAATTCAAATTTCTTTCCTGCCCATGTTCCTTTAGTATGACTTAAACATTGAATAAAATTTACCGCATAATCTGCACGTTCCTCACTATATACTGATGTTTTAGATTTAAACTTAGTGGGTTTATATTTCTTTTTTCTTCCCATAATCTCCTCCTCATCTGAGCATAAAAAATAGACCTTTCGGTCTACTTTCTTTTTATTCTTTTAGCAGTTTTTCATCGCCCATTCAATCGCATGCCCTGTATCTTCAAAAGTTGATTTTGAAATTTTGTTTAATTCTAATTTTTAAAAAGTGTGGTTTCTTTTTACTTCTCCTTCTTGATATTTGATTTTATAAATAGCTCCTACACACTCATTTTTCCAATTTGTAATTCCTATTGCTTGATAAGAATCCTTTTTCCTCTAATTCCTCCATTGTTATTTCTTTGAAAAATTTAATTTCGTTTTGTTCTTTGATGTTATTCATTGTCTTTATCTCCTTTGTTTTAGTACTATATATATCACTCTAAACATCGTATTTATCAAGTATTATTCACTATGTTCTAAGTATTTCTTCACTCCACTAAAAATATATAATACGCATGGTAGAGCTACTCCGTTCCCCCACATCTTATATTGTGCTGCATCCGAATAAGGATTTTTTAACCATGTTCTTATATTATTATCAGTTTTTTGTTTTTTTCCATTTTTTATTTTTCTATTTGTTTCGAATACTTCTCTCCAAAACCTTAAATCTTCATCTGTAGGATTGAGTAGCTCTAACCTTTCACACCAATAATCTGGGAAACCTTGCAATCTACTACATTCAAGAGGAGTAATTCTTCGAACAGAATATTTAACATTTATAATAGGAGGATCTTTATAATCACTTGCAACTAATGTTGATACCTGATCCTTTATAGCTTTTGTATGATGATAATTTTTGCTAGTTGAATATATAGAAACTATTGCTACTCCACCTTGATTTGCATTAGGATTATTTCCTCCTGTATCCAAAGTTCTTGATGTAGCAGTTTCATAAACTTTGTATCGACTATTCTTAGTATTTAAACTTGTAAATCTCACATCATAATTTGCGATATTTTCAACTACAAAAGGTTGATTATTTCCTCCTGTTCCTAAATTACTTGATAGAGTTGGTGTAATATCTAGTGGACCTTTAAATCTACTATCTTGGCTATGATTTTCAAAAACAAGTGGTGGATGATTACTTTGGGCTCTTAAAGTTCCTGTTTTATTTAATGTAACATCTAGCCTTTCTCCTCCTTGATCCATTAAACAGTACTTTGATATTTCAGTGCATTCTCCAATAACTCCGGCAACTTCTTGTTTCTTATCTGAGCACGATTCAAAATACCTTGGCAGGCTTTCTTCGTTAAATAATATTTCTCTTGCACCTTCTCCTGTAAAATCTGCGACAAGAAAGATTCTCTTACGTCTTTGGGGGACTCCGAAATATTGTGCATCCAAGACTCTCCATGCAATACTAAATGTTCCTCCCATAACACATCCTGCATTTTTCCATTTTGAAGGTTTAGGAATTGATATGTTTTCACATTTGATTTTTGAGATTTGTTCAAGTACTTGTCTAAAGTCTTCTCCTTTTGAACTTGAGAAAACTCCACAGACATTTTCCCATATGATAATTCTTGGATATTTTTCATTTGTATTCTCCCTCATTTCTTTAATAACTCTTATTGCTTCATAAAATAAATTTGATTTACTTCCACTTAGCCCATCTCTTTGTCCTGCGATTGATAAATCTTGGCATGGACTACCAAACGTTATAATGTCAACTGGATTTATATTACCAGCTTTAATATTTTTAATATCTCCTAAATGAACTAAGTCTGGAAAATTCTTCTTTGTAACAAGAATTGGAAATGGTTCTACTTCACTCGCCCAAGCTGCTTTCATCCCTAGAATCGTAGCACCTAATTCAAAACCTCCAGATCCTGAAAATAGACTACCTACTGTTAATTGACTCATCTATTTTCACCTCAGCATATGGAATCTTTTCTCCATTTCTTTCTACATATATGTCATCAGAAGTTCCAGTTAATTCAATATATCTTTTCACAGCAACATCAACAAATTTAGCTTCTAATTCTATTCCATAACACACTCTTCCACTCTGTTCACAAGCTATTAAAGTAGATGCTGATCCTAAAAACGCATCTAGTACTAATCCGTTAGTTTGTGTACATTGCTTTATTAAATATACAATCAATGGAACAGGTTTACTTGATGGATGTCCATGTCCATCTGCTTTTGAATTATTAATACTATCAAATTCAAACACTGCTTTTTGTTTTTGATCTCCGTACCAAATATGTTTTCCATCTTTTCTCCAACCCCAAATAATAGGCTCCATGTTGAATTTCCAATCTGTTCTCATAAGCGGTGCTCTTGGTTTTTTCCATATTAGACCAGCTCCAACTTTAAATCCAGCATCTTCATATGCATCATAAAATATACGTGCTTTCATGGTTGCATAAAAGACATAAATAGATGCATCTTTAGCCATCGAGTTTCTACAATTACTAAAAGCTAATAGTAAAAATTCATACCCCTCTTTATCATTTAAATCATCATTTTTAATTTTTCCAGAAGCACTCTCTAGATTTACTAAATAAGGTGGATCAGTACATACTAAATTTACTTTAGTTTCTCCTAATAGCCTTGTATAGGTTTCGTCTTTAGTAGAATCTCCACATATTACTTTGTGCCTGCCTATATACCATATATCCCCCTCTTTTGTTACACATGGCTTTTTCAACTCTGCTTCTATATCAAAATCATCATCTTCTCCTTCAAGACCTTCATCAAATATTTTTGATAATTCTTTTTCATCGAATCCAAGTACGTTAAGGTCAAAATCAGCACCCTGTAAATCTGATAATTCGATAGCTAGAAGTTCTTCATTCCAACCTCCTCCTAGTGCGAGTTGGTTATCCGCAATAACGTATGCTTTTCTTTGTGCAGATGTTAGATAGTTTTCCTTTATACAAGGTACTTTATCCATTCCCAGTTTCTTTGCAGCCATTAATCTACAATGCCCTGCAGTTATTACATTTTCTTCTGAAATTAATATAGGATTTAAGAATCCGAATTCCTTTATTGAAGCCATCACTTTTGATATTTGCTCATCTGAGTGTGTCCTTGCATTATTAATATATGGTATTAATTCATCAACATTTCTTAATTCATATTCTAATAGTTTATTCTTCATCTCTACACCTCATTAAAAAAGACCCCATTCAGCGAATTTTTCAAATCCACCTACGGAGTCTATATATTTTTTTGCAATTCTAACAATTTCTTCATAAGGCATATCGCCTATATTTTCATCTCCAATTGCACAGCTAAATTCTACAGGACTTTGAAGTTGTTGTGCTCTTAAGAATGCATATATATTTACCGATACATCGGCTTTACTTAAATCTTTACCATGAAGACCACCACCTGTCACAGAATCAGCCATATCGCTACCAAGTTTTCTATTAGTAGCTCCTGTATCAACATCCGTTCCTCCAGTCCAATTTCCTAAAGGATTAATTGTAGCATTTGGATACAATTTTTTTAGTGTTTTTGTTTTTACATTACTTTGACAAATTATCAACTTATCTACATCGAGTATGTATTTTCCATCATAAGGATACTGTGAATAAATATTTTTAGCTATTCTTGATAGTTCTTTTTGTTCTTTTGTAATAGGCATACCTTTGAATATCCCATTATCTCCACATCGTATTTTGTCATTTTGATTTTTATTTAATTTTTTATCTTGCGATACAATATTAACATCAGGATGAACTACTCCCGCTATTCTTCTAATTATTCTATGAATACTTTTTTTCTCAAAATCAACAGATGTTTCTATTATGACATGACATTTTCCATGACCTATGAGTACTTCAACAGCTACCTTAGGTTCTTTTTCCAGTTTATATGCCAAATCTACAATTGCTCCAGCGATTCTATCCGCAATTTTATCTGGATGTTTTGGGTTTACTTTTTCTATCATTTTTAATCTCCATTCTTATAAATTTCTTCTTGAATTTAGTAGTTTTTCCATTAAATCGTTTTGAGGTACTACTCCATCAAATTCAGTTTTACAATTCTCTTTTACGATTTGATATATTTCATTCCATAGCCTTACAGCTTGATTCATATAATTTATTCCTATGTTTATAAATGGTGATGGAATTGGTTTTCCTGTAGTTGGGTGTTTAGATAAAAAACCTAACTTACTAGTCATATCTTCACATTGTAACCATCTTGCACTACTCATAGCATATCTTTCAATGAGAGGCTTTGGAACATGATTTCCCATACTGAGGCTATCCAACCATTTCCACGTTTCTTCATAAATTTCTTTAGCTTGTAATACACTACCATCTTTTTGTGTTGATGATAATACTTCATGTGGTTCAGGCATTTTTACACCTTCAAGATCAGGAATATCTAATACTTCTAGTGTCCTTCCTCCAGGATTTCCATTTAGTGATTTTTCTACAACTGATTTTTTCTTTCGACCTGCACCTATTCTTTTACCACCACGTCCGCCAATATTATTCGATTTAGTCGGCATTTAAAATGTCTCCTTCCCTCATTTTATTTTTTACTAAATTCGCTTATCTCAAGCTTTTCCCTATTACCCTTTTGAATTCGCACTTTTTGTGCATCTTTGCCCACACCCGTTATGTATTCATTTTCTTTTCAGAGATTTTCAATCCCCCTTCCAGAAAATTTTTCACAAAAATTATTTTTG
Organism: uncultured Gemella sp.; assembly: GCA_963532255.1. Classification (GTDB taxonomy): domain Bacteria; phylum Bacillota; class Bacilli; order Staphylococcales; family Gemellaceae; genus Gemella. Next base: position 28,316 of record CAUSKO010000017.1, read on the forward strand.
TCTAACTTTTTTTCTCCATCGACTTCCATCGCTCGCATGAATTTTAGCGTGACAACTTTTACAAAGAGATATTAAATTACTCTTACTATGTGTTCCACCTTTGGATAAAGGTAACTTATGATGAACCTCTTGTACTTCTCTCATAAATCCATCTGAAAAACATAGTTCACAATAAGGGTGTTCTCTAACATAACTAGCTCGAACTTTTCTCCACGTTGATCCGTATCTTTTCCTTGTTTCAGGATTTCTATCTTGCATCTCATATCTTTTATTCTCTAGTCTTTCATGTTCATCACAGAATTGTTTATCTGTTAACTTTGGACAGTTAGGATATGAACATGGTCTCTTAGGTTTTCTCGGCATTACTTTCTCCTCTCTTTAGCATAATAAAAACCTCATAGATTTCTCTACAAGGTTTATTTTCTATTTTCCACATTTTAATTATATC
>CAUSKO010000018.1:0-26028 GCA_963532255.1 uncultured Gemella sp.
AATATGATGAAGTTAGTATATCTAATGATCAAATAATGTTAGAAAATATAAGCGAGGCTTAATTAACATTTTAGAAAAATACAGCAGGGATTTTTGCAAGTAATTAACTATACTTACAAGAATCCCTGTTTTATAACGTATTTTAGTTATATTTAAGAATTATTTATTATAATTATTGACGAAAAAATTTGAAGATAATATAATTATTATTACAGTAAAGTAGAAATATATAAGGAGGAGACATATCTATGAAGAAAGCTATTTTGACAACAGTTTTATGTGCAAGTAGTTTATTTACATGTAATCAAATAGCTATGGCAGATTATAGAACAGATTATAATACATCAGTAATGGATACTGTATTCCAAAAAAGTATGTTTAATTTTGATATAATCCCAGAAAAATCAAATTACGCTCTTCCAACAATAGAAAAAAGTATTTCTACACAGACTTTAACTGAATTAGATTATACTGCTGAATTGCTAAGTTATAAGAAAAATTCGCAGAACTTTTTAATCTTTTATTCGCTTGATGAAAATAAAAAACCAACAGAACTTTTTAGAATTCAAATTGAAAAGAGTGGTAGTGGAAAAATAGTAAACAGAAGTCTGTTAAATATGATTAAACCAAATACTACTTTAATAATGAATGTTATGAGTTTTGATATTAATAATGGGAAGATAGAAAATAGAAAGTATTCAGAAACAAGTAAAGAATATTATACTCAAAAAACAGCCGACCTAATTATTAAAGAAGGCGATAAAGAGGTTGTTAAAAAAACAATTACTTTAATTAATGAACCAAAAGATGGTAAAGTACTTGTTTATCCTTATGAATTAGAAAAATATCATAAACCAGATAAATACTATTCATATACTAATGAAAAGATTACTGTAGATGGTAAAGAATACAATGCTAATAGCTTAGAAATACCATTTAATGCAAAAAAAATAGTATTAAATCTTGCTAAAAATGAAGAATATTGGCAAAAACTAGCAGTAACATTTCCAACAAAACTTAAAGATAATAATGCAGAATACAGCGTGAAGAGAAATTCAAAAGTAAGTGAGTTTTTAAAAGAAAATCCACTAAAAAATGAATTTAAAAAAAATAGTGATTATGTTTTTGATGGTTATTACTTAGATGGTAAAAAAATATCATCAAATACTACGACTCAAATTAAAGAAGGCCAGGAAATTAGAGCTGTTTTCAAAACTAAAATTATATTAGATAATGGTAAAGATAAAAAAGAACAAGCTTTATTAACAGGTCAAAAACTTAGTGATATAGATACTAGTTTCTTTGAAAAAGATCACTACGATATAGAAAATTACACATTGTATAATAAAGAAAACAATGAAAAAATAAAAGATGTAATTAATCTTCAAGATGAAATAATAGATAATAGTATAGTTGTAAAAGCTAATTATAAAGAAAAGCAACATACTTTAAGTGTTCGTCAAGATGACTATAATAAACGTTTTGGTAGAGTAGATAGTAGTATTAGTGATAAAGATTTTACTTGGAGTGAAGCTAAACCAGTTGGAGAATTTTTAAAAGAGTTAAGGAAAAAAATTAAGCCAAGTACAGGTTATGAAACAGTCTTTAGAATAAATAAAAATGTAGTTAATGATGCTGATCATATTACTAAAGATTCTGTATTGGAAATTTATTTCAAAAAAAATGAATCTGAATGGGTTACAGTTCGATTCAATGGTAGGGGAATAGATAAATTCTTATCAGACGGGCAAGAAATGCTAGCAAATACAAGATTAGATACTATGATTAACCTACCATCATCTACAGGAGAAACATCCAGAGAGTTTTTAGGTTGGAGAGCTAGCGATGATTATTTAGTAATCGGAGAAGACTCAAAAACAAAAAAAGTTTCTAAAGAAAAACTACTACAAACTAATGAACTTGGTTCAGTTGTTACAGAAAAAGGTAAGAATTTAGAATTTACTGCAGTTTATAGAGAAATTTATAAAGTAGAATTTACTAAGACGCAAGTAGGAGAGATATTACTAGCAAATAACAATTCAAATATACTAGAAGTAGATGAATTTAATAGTATTGGAGATTCTACAAGAAATAATAAACTTATTATATATCCAAGATCAGGATATAATTTAACTCACTTTATTTCAGATAAAAATATTAAAGTTAAGACTGATAAGGGTACAAAAGAAGTATTTGCAGGGCAAAAAATCGAAGAAGAAGACATTTATAAAATTATACCAACTTCTGATTTAAAACTAACACCAATTTTTGAATATTCATTATGTCCAGGTGATTTAAAAGAAATGATTAAAAATAATAAAATTAAAACTGTGGAAGATGCATTAACGTTAGAATTTGAATCAAAAGAAGATATAAGGAAAATATTAGGCCCAATATACTATTTAAGATAAAGGTAAACAAAAAGCTTTGGAAAAAATCCAAAGCTTTTTGTTTATATTTTAGAAAGAAAATCTTCAACTTCTTGTTGGGTTTTAGAAAATTTTGAAACAAATCGGCTTACTTCTTTGTTATTTTTGTATGCAACAAAAGAAGGGATACCAAAAACTTCTAAAGCCTCTGTAATCTCAGGGAAATCATCACGATTAACATATACAAACTTAATATTATTAAATTTATTTACAGTATCTTCAAAGAATCTGTCTAACATTACACAATCTGGACACCATGGAGCAGAAAAAACAAATACTACTTTTTCATTATTCTCTTTAAATATTTTGAAATCATCAATTGTTGATAATTTTTCAATGTAATTAAACATATAATCACCTCGTATAAATAATATAAAAACATTATAGCACTAAATAGTAAGAAAAGTATATTATAAAATTTTCGACTACAAACGTAAGCATATTTATTGAATAATGATTTTAAATGGTGCATAATATAATTGTTAAAATTAAAAAATAAGAATTTAGTAGAGTAAGCTATTATTTTACTAAAGAAAAGAGGTAGAGATATGTCAAAACATTATGACTATATTGCAATAGGTGGAGGAAGCGGAGGTATCGCTTCTATCAATCGTGCTGCAATGCATGGAGCAAAAGCTCTATTAATTGAAGGAAATGAATTAGGTGGAACATGTGTAAATGTTGGATGTGTTCCTAAAAAAGTTATGTGGCATGCATCTCAAATTTCAGAAAGTTTAAAATTATATGCTAATGACTATGGATTTACATTTGGAGATGTAGAATTTGATTTTTCTAAATTGGTAGATAACCGCTCAGCATATATTGACAGAATACATGGTTCATATGAACGTGGATTAAACAACAACAAAGTTGATGTGGTAAGAGGATATGCTAAATTTGTTAACAAAAATACTGTTGAGGTAAATGGAGAACAATACACTGCAGACCATATACTTATAGCTACTGGTGGACAACCTACTATTCCAAATGTGGAAGGTGCTGAATACGGTATTACTTCAAATGAAGTATTCGCATTAAAACAATTGCCAAAACGTATCGCAGTAGTTGGAGCAGGATATATTGCTGTTGAATTAGCAGGAGTATTTAACGGTCTAGGTGTTGACACACATTTATTTGTTCGTCGTGATAGACCACTAAGAACATTTGATAGGGATATAGTAGATACACTAGTAGAAGTAATGGAAAAAGAAGGGCCAAAACTTCATACTCAAGCTATACCTAAAAAAGTAGTTAAAAATGCTGATGAGAGCCTAACACTAGTATTAGAAGATGGACGTGAAGAAACAGTAGATTTATTAGTTTGGGCAATTGGAAGAAAACCATTAACAGAAAATCTTAATTTAGAAGTTACTGGGGTAGAGTTAGATGAGCGTGGATATATCTCAACGGATAAATATCAAAATACTAATGTAGAAGGTATTTATGCAGTAGGTGATGTAACTGGTAGATTAGCTCTAACACCTGTAGCTGTGGCAGCAGGACGTCGTTTATCAGAAAGATTATTTAATGGAAAAACTGATGAGCACCTAGATTATACTAATGTTGCAACTGTTGTATTCTCACACCCACCTATTGGATCTATCGGTTATACAGAAGAACAAGCTATAAAAGAATTTGGTGAAGAGAATATTAAAGTATATAAATCATCATTTACACCAATGTATTCAGCTGTAACTAGCAATAGACAACCTAGTGTTATGAAATTAGTAGTATTAGGCGAAGAAGAAAAAGTAATAGGGTTACATGGTATTGGATTTGGTGTCGATGAAATGATTCAAGGATTTGCGGTTGCTATAAAAATGGGAGCAACAAAACGTGATTTTGACAATACAGTAGCTATTCACCCTACAGGTTCTGAAGAATTTGTAACAATGAGATAATTTATAAAAGTATGTTTAGTGAAAAAATGTAAACTAAGCATACTTTTTTTGTTTTATTTGATAATATATTTTTGAAAAGTTATAATATAAGTAGGGAGGGGATACCTATGAAAAAAATTCTAAAAATATTATTTATAGGAATATTTGCAATGTCAATTTCTACAGGTTGTGTTGATAAATATAAAGATACAAAAAAAGAAGTGGAGAATAATATACTAGAAGATAATTCTCAGGATATATCAAAAAAATGGATTTCAACTAAAGATATAGACAGTATTAAACTTAATAATATGAGAGGTAATGTTAAAATTTATTATCATAATGATGATAAAATTTTAATAAAGGGAGATCTAAAAGATAAATATCAATTCAATACAGAAAATAATATATTAGATATTACATCAAAAGTAGAAGAAGCTAGTGATTATTGGATTACAGTATATCTCCCAAGAAAAGAATACAAAAGTATATTAATTGAAAATAAGGATGCATCTACAAAGGTATTTAATGTGGAAGTAGAAAACTTAATTATTAATAGTAATGATGAGATTGTTGTTGATAGTGTGAAAGCAGTTAATCTTAATCTATATACTGAGGATAAAAAAGTAGTAATAACTAAAGACAATATAGATAAAGCAGTAATAGAAACTAAAAATAATACAAATATTATAGTCGATGAAACTAGAGCGACTTCAATTCATATGACAACAGATAACGGGAATATTTATGCTAGAATAATTGGAGATAAAAACGACTATCAAGTCAATTATGGAGAGAATGGAGATAAAGTTCAAGAAAAACAAATAACTGCAATATCAAATACAGGACAGGTAGAAGTTAAATTTATGTAAATAAACAAGAGATGGACTAAAAATCCATCTCTTTAATTTTAAAATTTACCAGTTTTAAGAAAGTTCTCTAGTTTTTTTCTATCGCTATCGCTCATACGAATATGTCTATTTTTTAGTTCTCTAGAATTTTGATTTTTAGCTATTTTTGAAACAACTTGTTTTCTATCTTTTAATTCTTTTATAAACATATGACAGTCTCTTAAGATTGCTCCATAACCAAGTGTAGCATCACGTTCATCGTGGTCATCACTAACAACGATTATATCAACAAAATGATCTATTCTTAGTTCTCGCGTTTTTCTTTCAATCCATTGATCCGCTTTTTCGCCTGTTTTTGTATAAACAATAGTTATAGGTTCTTCTTCTTTTATATATTCTTTTGAACGAGTTAAATATGCATCGAAGATGCAATAGACAATATAATTATTACCGCCAGCATACTCTTTTAGAATATCGATAAGGACATCTCTTTCTGCAGGGAAAGTAGAACTCTTGATTAGTTCATATTCTTTCATACGAAAAAGTAAATTATATCCATCGATAAATAAATATTGTTTTTTCATATTGCATCTCCTTTCTAAAATTTCTAGTAGTTATTAGAAACAATCCCAGCTATATAAGACACTAGAAAAATCTAATTGTTTTAATTTATCTTCTTGGATAAAGAAGTTTCCGATTCCTCCGTCACCCCACATTATTGTGTATTCATCAGCACCATAATCAGTATCAATTTGTAAAAGTACAACATTGTATTCGTCAAAGTATTCATCAGAACGTGGATCCCACTGAATGAAGTATCCATATCCACCAATTTGTGTTCCGCTAGCTAATGCAGTAAGTTCTTTTTCTAAGATATTGAATACATCAATATTTAATTCTTCCAGCTCAGGCCATTCTTCTTCAATCTTAAGACTAGGAAACTTTTCGTTCCAAGCACTATTAAATAAAGAATTAAAGCTATACTCCATAACTGTTATAGGTTGTTTTTCTACTTTAAATGATAAAGCGAAAGGGGCTCCGCTTTGAAGGGGAGTTAATACTTTACCATCTAATCCTTTAGGGTGGTATAGTGAGTTGATTTCTTCTTCTGAATAATGTTCTTCAATAGTTGAGTAATAAATAACCCTCTTATTTTTATTAGTATTTATGCTATCAAAGTCTCCGAAATCAGCCCCTAGTTGTTGACTTCCTCCATAAATCCAAAATTGAACGATTCCTTCTTTTGGATAGATATTGTTTTCAGGTAATTCCTTACAGTTAATTTGAGCAAGGAATGTTAATTGGTCACCTTCATTATTTGTAGGAATTTGAGCGTTTTTTGGTAAGTAAAAAGTTCCCCCAAATTTACTACTTGTAATATCCACAGGTTTATTAGGAGTAGTAGAAATACTTATCACTTCTTTTGAGTTTTCATTTTTAAAATTTTCGATAAATTGTTCAATTTGATTTAAATTAATTTCGTTTTCCATAATATTCTCCAGTATATAATTTATAATTTTGTTATTATTTTTCTCATGTCTATATGTTCGATTCCAGCATCAATATAGATATTGTTGTTAACACGGTTGTATCCAAGCTTCTTATAGAAATTTTCCGCATATAATTGTGCACCTAATTCTATAGTAAAATCTTTATTTAACACATTTTTTGCTATATCTTCACAGCCAAGTATTAGTTTATAACCAATACCTTCACCACGATGATTTTTATCAATAGCAACGCGACCAATATGAATTATATCTTTATCCATATCAATAAGTCGAGCTACACCTATTAGTTTATCATCTTTAAAATAACCTATATGTATTGTATATTCACTATTATCTTTCTCGTCAAGTTCAAGCTCTTTAGGTACATTTTGCTCATTTACAAATACTTCAGTACGTAGTTTAAAACCTAATGAACGCTCTTTTTCTGATTCAAGTATTCTAATCATTATTTTTTATTCTTTCGTACATTATAATACCTGCAGCAACAGATGCATTCAGGCTTTGTATTTTTCCTAACATAGGTAGGTGGTATAAGAAATCACACTCTTTAGTAACGACTTTACTCATTCCTTCACCCTCATTACCAATAACAATAGCTAAAGGAACATCTTTTGCAATCTTAGTATATTCTTCTGAACGCTCAGCTAGGGTAGTTCCAGCAATCCAGAATCCTTTTTCTTTTAGTTTTTTAATTGCATCAGTAAGACTAGATACACGAATAACAGGCATATGTTCGATTGCACCAGCAGAAGCTTTAACAGCAGTTTGACTAACGACAGCTGCACGACGTTTTGGGATAATAATACCCTTAACCCCACTAGCTTCAGCAGTTCTAATTATTGCCCCTAGGTTATGTGGATCTTCAATATGGTCTAAGATTAATAGTGTAGTACTCTTATTAATATCAAGCTTATTTAGTACTTCATCAAGTTCAAAATAATTATAAGGAGCTACAAAGGCAATAACACCTTGGTGGCGCTCAGTTGTAGAATTATCAAGTTTACGTTTAGGTACTTCTTGACACACTATTTTTTTCTCATTAGCAATAGCAAAGATAGATTTTAAACGTCCTTTTTCTATACCTTCTTGGAATAAAATTTTATTAATTTCACGTCCAGATTTTATAGCTTCTAAAATAGCATTACGACCGGCAATAACTTCTTTATCAGGATCTACTTCAGTATTTTGAACAGGAGCTTTTTGTTCTTTATTTTTTTTACGTAATTCTTTGTAGTAATTATTGTTTTTCTTCATATAATTTAATGATGTAGTTAAACATTTCCTCCAATCTTTCAAAGTTTTTCTCTAAGTATAAATAGCCAAAAACAGCTTCTAAACCAGTAGCAAGCTTATATTCCATAATACTCGCATTTTTTGCTTTCGAATTGTTTTTCTGATTTTTTGCACGATTATAAATTTTTTCTTCATCTTCAGTTAGAATGTTATTTTCTAACATGTCTTCCATAAAACCAGCTTGTGCACGAGCTGATACTATAGTAGAGACTTTTTTATGAAGTTCATTTATTCTCCCTAGATGATTTTTCATAACATATTCTCGACTCATAATATCATAGATACTATCTCCGATATAAGCAAGAGTTAAAGCTTGCATTTGATTTGGAGTAGAAAAGTTTTTTTCAGTAAATTTAAAAGCTATTGTTTTTTCCATCGTACACCTTGTTTAGTATCTTCTAATACGATACCTTGTTCTTTTAAATCATCACGAATTTTATCCGCTAGAGCAAAGTTACGATCTTTACGTGCTTGCTCACGTTCAGCAATTAGATTTTCAATATATGCATCATCAAGCTTATTATCTTCTTTAACATTAATTCCAAGGATAGAACTATATGTTTTAAACGCAGCATTAAGAAGCTCTAAAGTTTCTTTATTTACTGTTTCTTTTGAAGTATAAGAGTTAGAGATTCTAACAAGTTCATACCAAGAAGAAAGAGCATTAGCAGTATTGAAATCATCTTGCATATATTCTTCAAATTTTTCTAATTCTTCAGTTACTGCATTAACAACTTCTTTATCTAAAACTTCTTCGGTTGTTTCATTATTTAATCTAAATTGTAGATTTTGATAAGCTGTTTTTAATTTTTCGTAGTTAGTTGTAGCTAGTTCGATATTTTCTAATGTATAGTTAATAGGAGTTCTATAGTGAACTGTAAGCATAAATAAACGTAAGACCATAGGGTCAATTTCAGCTATAATATCTTTAACTAAACGGAAGTTACCAAGACTCTTACTCATTTTAACATTATCAATATTTATAAATGCATTATGCATCCAATAATTACTAAATGGAGCATGATTATGGCATTCAGATTGAGCAATTTCATTTTCGTGGTGAGGGAATGTTAAATCTTGTCCACCAGCATGGATATCAATAGTTTCACCTAATGTTTCTTTTGCCATAACTGAACATTCTATGTGCCAACCAGGACGACCTTCACCAAATGGACTATCCCATTTTACTTCTCCCGGTTTGGCTTTTTTCCAAAGGGCAAAATCAAGGGGATCTTCTTTATGTTCTCCAACTTCAATACGTGCCCCACTAATTAAATCGTCTATAGATTGTTTACTTAACTTACCATAGTCTTCTTTTTTACGAGTTCTAAAGTATACATCTCCATTTGATTCATATGCAAAACCTTCTTTAACAAGGTCAGCGATAAAATCAATAATTTCTTGCATATATTCTGTTACACGAGGATTTTTTGTGGCACGAGCACATCCTAGTGCATCATAGTCTTTAAAGAAAGCTTCGATATATTTATTAGTAAGTTCAGTTGTTGAAATTCCTTCTTCATTACTAGCTTTGATTATTTTATCATCTACATCAGTAAAGTTAGAGATAAAATCTACTTCGTAGCCACTGTGTTCTAAATATTTACGTACAACGTCAAAAACAATAATAGGACGTGCGTTACCAATATGAATGTAGTTGTAAACAGTAGGCCCACACACATACATCTTCACTTTATTTTCTTCTATAGTCTCAAGTATCTCTTTTTGTTTTGTTAATGTATTATAAAGTTTAATCATATTTTTCTCCTTTACAATTTTTAAAAATTTCATTTCTTCTTTTACTGAAATAAAATTTTCAAGGTTAATTAAATATAAGTACTAAATAAAAATTCATTACTTAAATTTTAACACAAAAAACTTATAAAATGAATTGTTAATTTATATTTTCATATCTCTTGATTTATTTTTTATTTATATTACAATATAAATAAGTATAGAAAAAGGAATATTAGGAAATGCATTTATCGGATACTATTTATACGACAGAAAGACATAAAGAAGCAAAAAATATAATATTACTTATACTAGGAACGGTGCTTTTCTCTATCTATGCAGGATTGTTAATTCCTGTAAATAATATAGGTGCTGGAGGAGCATTAGGTTTAAGTTTAGTATTAAATAAAATATTTGGTATTAAAATAGGTACTGCACAATTTTTACTGAATGTACCGCTGTTTTATATTGGATACAAATATGTAAGTAGGAAATTTGTAGTATTAACTGTGTTTGTAATAAGCACCTCATCATTACTTATTAATAACTTACCAAAATTAATTACTCCTGTACATTTAGGAGATTCTCTAGTTGCTGCAATATTTTGTGGGATTATTTCAGGACTTGCAATGTGTTGTTTATTGGTAGGAGGGGCTTCTACAGGAGGAACAGATATTACAGGTAAATTTATCTCGTATAGATTTAAATATAGTTTACCAACAGTATTTTTAATTCAAGACATAATTATATACATTATCGTCTGGATTTTCTTCGACATAAAATACGTTATGTATGCATTAGTAATGAGTTTTGTACGTAATCAAACAATGAAAGGTGTACAAAAACTATTTTCAGCATATATTCAATGTACAATTATTTGTAATGATCCTGAAAATATGGTGGAAGTAATAAATAATACTTTACACAGAGGTTCAACAGTAATGGATGTTGAAGGTGGTTATTCACATAAGAAAAAACGTATGATTATAGTGGTTATACAGCAAAATGAAATGCACTTATTGAAAAAACTAGTTGCTAAAAATTGTCCAGAGGCATTTATTACAGTAACTGCAGTAAACACAATTGTAGGTAATTTCAAAGAACACTCATATAGATTATAAACAATAAAAAAAGCATTAGGTAGCGTAAGTTACTTAATGCTTTTTTGTGATGAAATAATAATGAAAATTTATGAAAGTAGAAATTTTAATTTTCTTTAAAGTTAAATTTTTTATAGTTTTTATGATTAGAAACAAATAAAAATAAAAAAAAGTTGCAAAATATATTATATTAACAATGTTTCATAATATTATGTAAATTGAAAATAAAAATGTGAACAAAGAAAAGCGGATACAATGTTTGGATTAGGAGGGAATCAAACAATTTACAAACTTATGTTTAAATGATATAATCTTACAGTATGCTAGCGTATACACGTCATATAAAAATATTTTAAAAATAAGGAGGTATTAAGATGGTAGGAATTATCATCGCAAGTCACGGTGAATTTGCTGCTGGTATTAAACAATCTGGTGCTATGATTTTCGGTGAACAGGAAAAAGTAGAATCAGTAGTATTTATGCCTAGTGAAGGTCCGGATGACTTGCAAAGAAAACTTCAAGAAGCTATAGCTAAAGTAGACTCTGAAGAAATTCTTTTCCTTGTCGATCTTTGGGGTGGAAGTCCATTTAACCAAGCTAACAAATTATTTGAAGAAGCTCCTGAAAAAAGAGCTATCGTAGCTGGACTTAACTTACCAATGTTAATCGAAGCATATGCTAGTCGATTCACAATGACTACAGCACATGAAATTGCAAAAGCAATTACTCCAACTGCTATAGATGGATGTAAAGTTCGTCCTGAAGAACTACAACCAAAAGCAGAAGTAGCAGAAACAGCTGCAAATGCGGCTCCTCAAGGCGAAATCCCTGAAGGTACTGTGATTGGAGACGGAAAAATTAAATTTGTTTTAGCACGTTTAGATTCACGTCTATTACATGGTCAAGTTGCGACTAACTGGACAAAAGCAACTCAACCAAACAGAATTATCGTAGTTTCAGATAATGTAGCAAAAGATGAACTACGTAAAAAACTTATTGAGCAAGCTGCTCCACCAGGAGTTCGTGCTCATGTAATTCCACTTGATAAACTTGTTCAAGTGTATAATGATCCACGTTTTGGTGATACAAAAGCATTATTATTATTTGAAACACCTCAAGAGGTACTTTCAGTTATTGAAAAAGGTGTAGAAATTCCAGAACTTAATGTAGGTTCTATGGCGCACTCTGCAGGTAAAGTTCAAATAAACAATGTATTATCTGTAGATCAAAACGATGTTGATACTTTCAAAAAGCTTAAAGAATTAGGTGTTAAATTTGATGTTCGTAAAGTATCTAATGATTCACGTTCAGACTTATTTAAGCTTATTGAAGCAAAAGCTAGTGAAGGTTTAAAATTATAATTAAATAGTATTTATATTAGGAGGACACTATGGAATTTAGTATTCTAGCAATTATTTTAGTCCTTGTTGTTGCATTTTTAGCAGGTATGGAAAGTATTTTGGACCAATTCCAATTTCACCAACCAATTATTGCTTGTTCATTAATCGGTTTAGCAACAGGACATTTATCAGAAGGTATTATTTTAGGTGGTGCCCTACAATTATTAGCACTTGGATGGGCTAATATTGGGGCCGCAGTTGCTCCTGACGCAGCATTAGCATCAGTAGCATCAGCTATTATTTTCATTAAAGCGGGTGACTTCTCTGACAACGGTCGTAACATTGCGATTGCAACAGCTGTTACACTAGGGACAGTTGGATTAGTATTAACTATGTTCGTTCGTACTTTATCAGTTGTTATCGTACACAGAGCAGACCACGCAGCTGAAAATGGAAACTTCCGTGGAGTAGAATTTTGGCACTATGTAGCACTTGCATGTCAAGGATTACGTGTAGCTATTCCAGCAGGATTACTTATGTTCATCCCATCTTCATCTGTTCAAAAAGCTCTTGAGTCATTACCAGCTTGGTTTACAGAAGGTATGACAATTGGTGGGGGAATGGTAGTGGCTGTTGGGTTTGCAATGGTTATTAACCTAATGGCAACTAAAGAAGTATGGCCATTCTTCTTCTTAGGATTTGCATTAGCACCTATCAGCCAATTAACACTTATCGCAATTGGTATTATCGGATTATGTATCGCTATAGTTTACCTAAACCTTTCTAAAAACAAAGGTGGAGGTAATGGTGGTGGAGGAAACTCTTCATCAGGTGATCCATTAGGTGATATCTTAAATGACTATTAATAAGGAGGAACTAAAAATGACAGAGAAAAGAATTACGTTAAGTAAAAAAGATCGTCGTAGTGTAATGCTACGTTCTCAGTTCCTTCAAGGTTCATGGAACTATGAGCGTATGCAAAATGGTGGTTGGGCATTCTCATTAATCCCAGCACTTAGAAAATTATATCCAAATAAAGAAGATGCTTCAGCAGCGTTAAAACGTCACTTAGAGTTCTTTAACACTCACCCATATATTGCAGCACCTATCTTAGGGGTAACACTTGCTCTTGAAGAAGATAAAGCAAATGGAGCTGAAATCGAAGATTCAGCAATTCAAGGTGTTAAAGTAGGTATGATGGGACCATTAGCAGGTATCGGGGATCCAGTATTCTGGTTTACTGTACGTCCTATCCTTGGAGCTATTGCAGCATCACTTGCAACAGGTGGTTCAATTATCGCCCCATTATTCTTCTTTATCGCATGGAACGCAATCCGTATAGGATTCTTATGGTATACTCAAGAACTTGGGTACAAAAAAGGTTCAGAAATTACAAGCGACCTTTCAGGTGGTGTTTTACAAACTATTACTAAAGGAGCATCTATCCTAGGTATGTTTGTAATGGGGGTATTAGTAATGCGTTGGACTAATATCAAATTCCCATTAGTAGTTTCTAAAGTTCAATTAGCTGAAAAAGCTTATATTCACTTCCCAGGAGAAAAAGAACACGTAACAGGTGGAGTGTTACAAGATATCGTAACTAAAGCAACAAGTGGAGACTTTTCATTAACTCCGGAAAAAGTTACTACGTTACAAGATAACTTAAATCAACTTGTTCCTGGTTTAGCAGCGTTATTATTAACATTCGCATGTATGTGGTTATTAAAACGTAAAGTAAGCCCAGTAGCTATTATCTTTGGATTATTTGCATTAGGTATTTTAGCTCACTTAGCAAAATTAATGTAAAATTTATTAAAAGGGTTGGAACAATTAAGTTTCAACCCTTTTTTTCTTTATTATAATATAGTATAATTATTTTGAGATAAACAAGATAATATTAATGTAAATAAAGAATAATTGGAGGTATTGTAATGGTAGTATCGATGAGCAAGAAAGTCATTTATACGACTAAGGCAAACTGTTTAACTGGTTCTCTTGGTAATAAACACGGTGATGTATTAGTAGGAGATAAATCTTTTGAATTTTATAATCAAAGAAATCCAGAAGATTATATCCAAATACCATGGGGAGAAATAGAGCGAGTTCGTGCTCAAATGTTTTTCCGTGATAAATATATTAGAGGATTTTTTATTGATACAAAAAGTGCAGGTAGTTTTAACTTTGTTGTAAAAAATGCAGGTAAGTGTCTAAAAGAAATGAGAGAGTTTCTTGGGAATGAAAAAATTGTAAGGAATAAACCTCTATTTTCATTTAAAAAATTATTTAAAAAATAAAATAAATACGAGTATAAAATATCTAATCAATATAAATGATTTGAATTTTAACTCGTATTTTTTATTATTCTTCAATTTTTGAATATAATAGTGCCTCATTATAGTTTAGATCACGTAAAATCTTATCAGCTTCACTATGTTCAATTTTATGATCTAGTTTTAATGCTTTAAATCTATCCTTTTGCATTTGAATTGCTTCAGTTTCAAATTCTCTTGATTCTTCGATGTAACTATCTGAAGGAACATTATAAAGAGTATAATCAAAATTATCATAAATATTTTTAAGAAAATCAACTACAAGAGTATTTTCTTTTGTTCGTTGTTCTTCTAATATATCCATTGCGTTATAAGTAAGAGTATCTATTATTTCTTCCATATCTTTACTAAATGATTGAATTTGAACTCTAATTTGTTCATTTTCTTTTAATCTTTTTTGAAGTCTTTTTCCATATAAGTTTGAATTTTTATCAGACTCAGCTTCTCTAATTAAATTAAGAACAACTAATAGTCTCTTAAAGGTTCTTTCTAGAGAGCTTAGTCGTAAGGTTATAATTAATTGTTTGTAGACTGAGTAAGTAACTAGTTTTCTTATACGCCAATCCCTTACTTCAAACACTCTTTTTAAAAATCTATTATTATCATATTTAGCTAGGAGTTCATTAACTTTTTCTTGTTCAGCATTTCTAACTAGTTTAGAAAGCTCCTTAACATATTTAATTAATTCTTTTCTATTGTTACAAAAGTATATTTGTTGTTCTTGTAATTTTTTTATAGCTATCGCATAACCCATTCTTTCAGAATTGGTATTAAGTTTATTGTAGTATTTTTCTTGTAATTCATTAATTACCTCACTTAATACTATACTGCGCTCATAATTCTTATGCTCTATTTCTTCATCTTCTGTTTTGATAATAAGTGGTAAGAATATAGTTCCTATTATCATACTTAGCAAGACAACTCCGCTCCCTATAAATAATATAGCATTACGAAGAGGGAAGGGCTCGCCTGTAGTTCCAATAGTTAATGGAATCATAAGGGCAGTTGCTAAAGTTACTGTTCCGTGAATACCACATAATGAAGTAATTAACGAATATTCAAATCTACTATAGTTACCGACGTCAAGTTGTTTAGTTTTTAAAAATTCAACAATATTATGTGAAGTTTTAAAAGTATGCTGTTGAAATGATACATAAAAAATATAAACAAAAGTAAATCTAGTTACAATTAGTGCAATAGTTATCAGAATAACGTAGAACATAGCAGTTTGAACATCAAGGTCTGGATAAGTAATCATGTTTTTAAATATACCAGGTAATAAGTATCCTAATAATACAAACACAAAACCATTAAGTACATAAGAAATTGTATCCTGGTTATAGCTGATTGATACTACTACTTGGTTGTCTAATGAATCACCTTGTCTAAGATATCTTTCAAAGTTAAGTAAAATTCCAGCGAAAACTACGGCTATAATTCCTGAAAGATGAAATTCTTCTGCGATAAAGTAAGTTGCTATTGGTAATATTACTTGAATAATTACCAGTATATTAGGCTCAGTATTTAAGAATTTTCTATTAATAAATTTTATAGAAACAATTATTAAACCAATTAAAATTCCTAAAACCATTCCTCCAATCGCAGTAATAAAAAATTCTCTAGAAGATTTAGAAAGTGAGAATGTTCCAGTAATAATAGCTGCCAAAGCTATTTTAAAAGATACGATACCTGCCGCATCATTAAGAAGTGATTCTCCTTCTAAAATGGACATTAAACCTTTTGGTAACTTCATACCTTTTGTAATAGATTTTACCGCTACTGCATCGGTAGGTGATAGGATGGCAGCTAAAGCAAATGCAGCTCCCAAAGGAATAGAAGGAATAATATAATTAATAAAATATCCAACTAGAACTACCGTTGTAATTACTAAACCTACAGCCATGTAAACAATAGGCTTTTTATAAAGCCAAAGCTCACTACGTGATGCTTTGTACGCATCTGTAAATAATAGTGGTGCGATAATTAAAGCCATAAACGCTTCTGATTCAAATTCAAAATGAAGCGGAATAGCTAAATAAGATACTAAGAATCCTAATATAATTTGGAAAAGTGCTGCTGGAATTCTAGGTATATATTTGTTTAAAAAAGAACCTATTATAACTAGTGTAATAAAAACAGATATTGTAATAAGTATTTCCATCAAAAACCTCCTTGTTAAAATTTTATTATAAAACGAAGAATAGACAATTTTCTCGTATATACAAACCTAATTTTACACAATGTTTTTCTGAAAATCAATATATTAATTTAATAAAAAAAGAAGCAGTCTATACTTCTGTATAAGCTACTTCTTCAAAGTTAAATATTATTTGTTAGCTTTTCTTCTAGAAATAACTAGAGATGTTGCAGCTAATAGTCCTAGACCAACCATTGAAGCATCAGTAGTAGTACCTGTATTTGGTAATGTTTTAACATTTCCTTTAATAGCACTAGCTGTTCTGAAGTGTTTAACTTCTTTATTAGCATTAGCTACTTGTAATTCAGGAAGAGCATCTTGAACAGCTGCTTGACCTGTTTGGTGACTAACACCATTGTTATCAGTAATTACCTTACCATCATTAACTGGTTTAGCTGGTTTTGTTTCTGGAACAAATGGTTTAATACCAGGAATAATACGAGAGTATGGGAATGGATCTTGGTAAGCAAGGAATTGCTCAGGAGAAAGTTGTTTAATATAGTTAACAACAACATCATCCATTGTAGCTCCACCTTCATTACGAGCTCCACCTAACATTGTATAACCATCACCACCAACAGCTAAGAAGTCATTTGTTGCAACATAGTATGTTCTATTAGGATCAAGAGGCTCAAATTCACCAGTTTTTTTGTTTAAAACATGGATAGAAAGAACTCTGTCTCCAGCTTTTCTATGTGGATCAAAAACAACTTTAATAGAGCTAGATGATTGTAAGAATCCACCGTTGCTTCCTAGTTGTGGTTTTCCTTGAGCATCAAGTTCTTCTTTACCATCTTTTTCATTTATAAGAGCTCTTAATGAGTGCTCATACATTTTCTTAACATCAGAACCTTTAACTTGGATTTGAGTAAGTTGGTTACCGAATGGCATAACTTTTATAATATCTCCAACAGTAACAGGTAAGTCTTTGTTAAGAGTTGTACGAATACCACCACCGTTTGTAACAGCGAAGTCACTTTCGTGATCGAACTTAGTTGAGTTGTAAAGTGCATCAGCGATTAAGTTACCTAGGTTAGTTTCTTTAGTACGGACATTTTCACTTGTACCTTCTAAAGTATAAGGAGATTTTTCGATTACGACAACATTTCCTTTAGTAGCAAATTCATCTTGTGCAGCTTTTACGATTTTTTCAACTTTTGGATCAGGAGTTAAATCTTTAGCATTATCTTTAGCAGATAACATTATAGATTTAAAGTTTTCGATTTTTTTAGTATCTTTATTATAATCGAAAGTCATTTTTCCAACGTATTCTAAGTATGATTTAGCTTGCACGTGGTGTACAGGAGAGCTTGCCTCATCTTGAATAAGTTGGTGTGAGTGTCCATCTATTACAAAAATAGAAGTTCCAGCAAATAAAGGATTTGCTTTTAAAGCAGCTGCTAGTGCAGAACCTTTTTCATCTTCTAATGTAGTAGTGTCATCTCCTAAGTGGGCAAGAACAGCTATGAAATCTACTTTATCTTTAATTCTAGTGATTTCATTTGTAACTTCTGGAATAGGTTTTTTAAATGTTACACCTTTAATTCCTGTAGGGTTAGTTTTTGTTGCTGTTTCAGGAGTAGTAACTCCGACAATACCAATTTTAACACCATTTTCGTTTATAATAGTAGAAGGTTCAAAAAGACGTTTTCCATCTTTATAAACATTTGTAGAAAGAATAGGGAAGTTTAACCACCCACCATTTTGAGGGTTATTTTTATATTTTTCTACAGTATCTAATCCAAAATCGAACTCATGGTTACCAGCAGCCATAGCTTTATAACCAATTTCATTCATAGCTTTTGCCATATCTTGACCTTTAGATTGGTTAGAAACTGGTAAACCTTGGAATGCATCCCCGGCATCTAAGGCGATAACAGTTCTATCTGGATTTTCTTTCTTCTCTTTATCGATAAGTGCCTTTTCACGAGCAGAACCGAAAGAAGACGGTTTTCCTTTATATTCTTCATAACCAAGACGACCATGCATGTCGTTAGTATGGAAAATAGTAAAAGGAACTTTATTATCAGCAAGTGCAAACGAAGAAGTAAATACTTGTGATAATAGAATAAAGAACGTAAGTAGAAATACTACTACTTTTGATGATCTTATTCTCATGATAATATCCTCCGAAATTTATATATTCGCATTAAAAAAACGCTTAGTTCAATTATATCATAAATAATAAAAATATATAGCATTAATTAAACAAAATATAAGAAAACTATAAAATGAAAATAAAGATGAAAATTATTGAAAAATGAATGAAAATCACTTGCATTTACAAGTGTTATATATTACCATATATAAATATATAACAGAAAAATAAACTAAATTAATAATGAGAGGTAACAATGAAAGTAGTATCTTATGGTCAGCCAAGTCGAAGGCGAGGAGTATTTATGTTTATTATGCTAATAACAGCATATATAGTTTTTGCGACAAACTGGGTAGCTGGATCTAATCTATCAAAGCAAATTACTGACCATTTCTTTAATGGTGAAAAAGTCTCGCCATTAATATCAGAAGTGGTCAATTACACAATAACTATTGCAAGAATTATCGCAAACTTATTAGCCGCATATATACTAATAAAATTACATCCGAAAAAAGCAGCAACATTTGCATTAATTTGCTTATGTTTTTCATTTTTTGCAATATTCACTAGTAATTATTGGTTATATACAATCTCACGTATGATTATGGCTCTAGGAGGGTCAATGATTATGGTATTTATAAACACATATGTAGCCAAATTTATACCAAGTGATAAAAAAATCTTAACAAGTGCCGTTATAACAGCAGCTTATAACGTAGGAGCAGCATTAGTTGCAACCTTATTCCTATTATTTAAAGAACATTTAGTGAATGATTGGCGTTATACAATGATTGGTTTTAGTATATTTAGTATTATTTTATTAGTAATATGGTTAATAGTTGCTGAAGACTTTGAACCCACTATTACTTGGAAACATCCAAACTATTTTGTTTATAAACTACTTGTAGAATCAAAAGAAGTAGTTCACGAAGAGGAAGAAAAAGAATATACATATGCTGATGGATTCAAAGATAAGTTCATTTACTTCTTTTCACTAGGGTTTGGTGGATTTTTATTCTTATATGTAATGCCGCTAGTTTCATTACCGAGAGTAGTCGCAGAACATGCACATAATGCAAACTTTAAACCAGAATTTATGATTTTAACAGTAACTGTAGGTGGAATATTAGGTACATTGTCTAATATTATTGTTACTAGAAAAATTGATTTTAGAAGAAAACCATTTTTAGTAGTACATGGTTTAATGATGATAGGATTTATGGCTGCTGGATTATATGTAGTTTCATTTAATGAAGTATTAGCCTATATATTATTCGCTTTATCAGGATTTGCGATGTATTCACAATATCCAGTATATTTAAACTATCCATATGAATTACCAAAAATGAATTCACAAAAATTAACAATTATGTTTGGTATGTTCTGGGCATTTGGTTATGCAATATATACTATATTCAACTTTGTTTGGAGTTTAGTACTTAATCATATGGGGTATACATCATCAATTTGGTTCTACTTACTAGGTAGTACATTATATATTATCTTCGTATTCACATTTCCAGAAACAAGACCGAAGAAAAAATAGAAAAAAAATAGAAACATATACAAAAAATAAAGATAGGATGTAATTAAATTAATAATGAACGGAAAAGACACATGCTAATAAACATGTGTCTTTTTATACTATCTCATCTGTTCACTAATACTATTAACTCTATCTAGTATTTCATCAAGACTAAAGTATCCACTTTTTTGAATAGAAAGTCTTCCTTCAATATATACTTCTACGGTTGGTGCTGAAAGAATACCTCGTTGAGCAGCGATTTCCATATTTTCTTCTAATGAGATATAGTATGCTGCTACATCTTTGTGATCTTGTTGCCACGTAGTTATTTTATTTTTTATAGAGTGGCATGGCATACATGTTGCAGTACCGTATTGAATAATTGTAATAGTATTTTCGCTTATAATTTTATTTAAGTCGTCTTTTTTTGAAAAGTCAATCATATTTTATCTTCCTTTGATTTAAGTGATTAGTTCTTATTTTCTTATTATTAATATATTATCTTTTTTTTAGTTGATAGTCAATGTGTTCTAAATAATACACTAGTATTCTAAGCTAGTAGACTCTTTTTTAAATGGAGTACACTAGAGTATATGTGTTATAATCAACTAAGAAGAATATTATAGCGAATTTGAGAGGGGAAAATTGTGATTAGGAAATTACATAAGGATGATATAGATAGTGTTGCTAATATATGGTTAAATACTAATATACAGGCACATTGGTTTATAGATGAACAATATTGGAAGAAAAATTATGAATTAGTAAAAGGACTGTTATTGGAAGCAGAAGTATATGTTTATGTTGAAAACAATGAAGTTTATGGTTTTATAGGTATTAATGGGGAACATATTGAAGGTATATTTATTAATAGTGAGGTTCAGTCACGAGGTATAGGAAAATCATTACTAGATTTTGTAAAGGAGAAAAAAGAAAGATTACATCTTAATGTATATCAAAAAAATACTAGAGCTATAAATTTTTATAAAAAAGAAGGATTTAAAATAGAAAGTAATAGTATCGATGAAATAACGAAGGAAAAAGAGTATTTTATGGTATGGGAGAGAATATAGTTTATTGATAATTGAAATACCTTAGCCACTTAATTGTTGAAATTTTTGATGAATCAAAAATTGGAGATATAGCACTCTGTATAATGATATATAACAGTTATATGGCTATGTTAAATACTTTGTAACTAATTCGGTTAAGCTTGCAGCACTAAATTATAATAGTTTGAATTTTAAAATAATATATTAAAAAAAGAAACCTTAGCATAATCATACTAAGGTTTCTTACTATTATTCTAGATTATTCTTGATCTTCTTGGAATTTTTTAGCTATAGCAGCTTCAAAATCTTTAGGGATAGAGCGTTGTTTTATGATAATTACATCACATTTAGCGTAACGAACAATACCCTCAGAAACTGATCCCATAAGCATACGTTTGAATCCAGTTAATCCAGAAGAACCACAAACTACTAAGTCGATACCTTTTTCATCAACGATATCTTCACTTAGAACGATTTTAGGGATACCTTGTTCTACGATTCCGAAAACTTTAGTAAGCCCATCTTTTTCTGCAGCTTCAACATAACTATCAACTAACTCTTTAGTACGTTTGTAGAATGAGTTAAAGATATAAGGATCTGATAGTCCAGAAGTAGCAATTGTTGCGTCTATAACAGAAGCGACGTATAATTCAGCGTCTTCGTTTCTTCTAGCAATAGCAACTGCATTTTTGAAAGCCCATTCAGCTTGTTTTGAACCATCGACAGCGACTAATATTTTAGAGTATTTATTTTCCATAATTAAAACCTCCACCCTATATTTATTTACTTATATTATAACACATTTTGTTTAAAAGTAAAACGTTATTTTCAAGAATAATATAAACAATATTTTTTAAATTAAGATAAATACGAAAAAAATAAGGTTGACATATATGTTATACTAATATATATGTTATATGAGATAGAGTAGTGTAAAGTGTAATAAGATAATCTTTACTTAATTAGAAAATTAAAAAAATAAGGAGATCTTAGAGTTTTTGTCTAAGTTCTCCTTTGTAGTTTTATTCAGCTACTGTAATTGTTCGAGTTCTTTTATGTTCTTTTCCATCTATTTCTACTTTATAAACAACTTCATATGTACCAGGAGTATCTTTATCGAAGTTGCTTTCAATGATAAGATTTTCTAAATAAGATTTTCCTGCTTTTCTTGCGATAATGCCTTCTTTATTAATAGCAACATCTTCGCCAAGTTTAACCGTAATATTTTCTGGAATAATAAAATAGAAAGTACGTTCTAGTCGACGTTCAAGACGTTTTCTATATTTTTCTTCATCTTCTGCACTCATGCGGTCACGAAGTTTTTCATCAACTAGTGGCATAAGTTCTACTTCTGTATCAGCAATACAAATTCTGCTATTTACAAGTGTAAAAGTCTGTGTTCTTCCAGGTCCACAATATGATTGGCAACCAATAATAAATTCTGCATTGGGTGCTTTTTTCTTTAGTTTAGGTATTAATGTTTTTAAGTTTACACCTAAACAATCATCACATACTCTAAACGTTACTTTATCTTCTGTAATAACATTTTTATCTTTTTTTTCTGCCATTGTGCTTCCTTTCTTTTGTTCTCTTTGTTTAATGATAAAATCAATTATATCATATTATATGTACAAATAAAATTTTTAGTACTGTTTTTTTGTTAGTTTTTTTCTAATAATAATATTACCAATAAGCATTACAACAAATAATATAAGTATATAGATTATAATTTTTGTAATTAAACTAATAAAGAATTCTTCAGGAACCATTTTTATTAAATTAGATTCACTTGGACTTAAAAGCCAAAGATCATTAGTAAAAATAGTAGTATGGAATTTAATCCAAAATGAATTAAAGTTATAAGCTATGACTGCGGGAAGTCCGCCAATTACTAAAATAAATAATATAAGTACTTTATTGAAAATTTTAGTTATTTTTAGTAATGCTTGCTTTTTTAACATTAAAACTATTATTATAGTGCATACTATAAAAGCTATAATGCAGTAAACCATAATATTATGGCTTAGTGTGTATAGATTTTGGACATCTACCATATGTAGTATATCTTTTTGAGAAAACCAATCTGTATTTAATTGTTCTTTTTTATTTAAGTAATTTAGTAAATTCTGAGTATTAGTAATTAAATTATCGTTAGTAGTTCCTATGGTTTTTGCTAAGTTTTCTTTTTGATAGAAATCTTTATAGAAGTTCAAATCAAAACAAACATAAAAGATTATTGCAAGAATTGAACTTAAAAATAATGAAAAACACTGTAAAGTTATAAAAAATATTGTTAAAAATTTTTTCATAGAGTAACCTCCATTGCATATTATAGCATAAATATCTCTAATTAGTATTAAAAAAAGAATAGATGAAGCTCAAAATATAAGTAGTTTGGTTTACATATTTACATTTTTTAACAAATTATTTTATAAAAGTAAAGATTTTGAGTAAAAAACAGTTGTAATTGTGGTAATTTGTGATAAAATAGGGGTATAATTAACTATTTGGGGGAAATCATGAATAAGTTTTTTAAGATCTATTTAGAGTTAAAAGAAAAGATAGAAAACAGACAATATAGATCTAATAGTTTGCTACCTAGTGAGAATGATTTAGCTAGAGAGTATGGGGTATCTAGGGAAACTATTAGAAAAGCTTTATTATTACTACTAGAAAATGGTTATATCCATAAAATTCAAGGTAAAGGCTCAATTGTTTTAGATGTTCATAGATATAGATTACCTGTAACAGGTATCATGAGTTTTAAAGAACGCCATGAGTTTCTAAATAATGAGATTGAAACTAAAGTAATAGAAAATAGAGAGATTGAAGCACCAGAATTTTTAATTAAACAAGGTTTATTAAAACGAGGTGAAAAAGTAATTTATCTAGTTCGACAAAGAATCATTGATGGTGAGGCAGTAATTTTAGATAAGGATTATATTAAAAAGAATATAATAGAAGAACTTCCTACAGAAAAAGTAAGAGAATCATTATATAATTATTTAGAAAATGATCTAGGAATTAAAATATCTTATGGAAACAAAGATTTTAAAATAGAGCCTGTAAGTGATGAAGATGTAAAATATATTGATTTAAATGGTCATAACCATATTGCAGTATTACGAAGTGATATTTACACAGAAGGAACAGACTTTCTTCATTATAATGAAAGTCGCCATAGAGTTGATAAATTTTATTTTTCAGAGTTCGCTAGAAGAACAAGTGATAAATTAAATAATTAAAATAAAATAATGGTATAAGAGTGGATAAAATTTGTCCATTCTTATATTTTTTATTTATATAATAAAATAATTTTCTAAATTTATTTTTATTTAAAAAATAAAACTCCAAGTTATAGGCAACTACTAAAGTTAAAAAAAGTAAGAACTTTTTACAAATATTTTGACCGAAAAAAAGATAAGTTTTGTTGTTGAAAAAATATATATTTAAGTGTATAATAATTACTAAGTTGGAAATTTCCGGGAAATATTCCGGAAATATTTTTTGTGGGAGAGTGAGGAAAAATGAAGGTAATAGTATTTTCATTAACAGGAAATTGTAAGAGATTTATAGACATGTGTAAAATCCCAGAAGAAGATGTAATTGACTTATGGGAAATTGATTATGATGTTGATTTTGATTATATTTTAATAACACCAACGATAGGTTTTGGAAAAGTTCCTGAAGATGTCGAAAGCTTTTTAGAAAAAAATAATAAACATCTAAAAGGTGTTGTTGGTAGTGGAAATAAAAATTGGGGTAATAGATTTGCCAAAGCTGCTGAAACAATAAGTGAGCAGTATAATGTTCCATTACTTATGAAGATAGAATTACATGGAAATACAAAAGACTTAATAAAATTCAAAAAAATTTATTTGGAGAGTGTAGAAAATGGAAAAATTTAACCATATAGAATTAAATAATGAAGTTACAAAACGAGGAGATAATGGCTTCTTTAGATTAGAAAAAGATCAAGAGGCTATTGCTGAATTTCTTCGTGAAGTAGATTATAAAACAGTAAAGTTTAGTTCTGAAATTAAGAGATTAAGATACTTAGTAGAAGAAAATTACTATTACAATATTTTTGATAAGTATATCGAAGACGAGATTGTTGAATGCTTAGAGCTTGCAGCTAATTATAAATTTGAATTCAAAAGTTATATGGCAGCAAGTAAGTTCTATAAAGACTATGCATTAAAAACAAATGATAAAAAACAATATTTAGAAAACTATAATCAACACGTATTTATAGTAGCAATGTATTTAGCAGATGGAAATGTTTCTTTAGCCAAAGAACTTATGATTTCTATGTTAGAGCAACGTGTTCAACCAGCGACACCTACTTTCTTAAATTCAGGAAGAAGTCGTCGTGGGGAATTAGTATCTTGTTTCTTATTAGAAGTAGGAGATTCACTAAACTCTATTAACTACATTGATTCTACAGCTAAACAACTTTCTAAAATTGGTGGAGGAGTAGCGATAAACTTATCTAAACTTCGTGCACGTGGAGAAAGTATTAAAGGAATTAAAGGTGTAGCAAAAGGAGTTATACCAGTTGCTAAGTCTTTAGAACAAGGTTTTGCCTATGCAGATCAACTTGGGCAACGTCCTGGAGCTGGAGCTGTATACTTAAACATCTTCCACTATGATGTATTAGAATTTTTAGATACTAAAAAAGTTAATGC
>CAUSKO010000019.1:0-25191 GCA_963532255.1 uncultured Gemella sp.
GTGTTCAGTAGCTAAAAATACTAAATTTTCCATTTACTAACTGCTCCTATTCTTCTTAGTTATTTTATTTCAGGACTAAAATCAACTATTTAGCTAAGATAACGAATGAAATAACGATAGCTAAGATAGGTACTGCTTCTACAAGTGCGAATAATACGAAAGCATTTGATTTTAATCTTGACTCTAATTCTGGTTGGCGAGATACACCTTCTATAAATTTACCGAATAAAAATCCGTTACCGATACCAGCACCAACTGCTGCTAATCCTGCTGCTAAACCTGCTCCAATTAATTCTACCATAATTATATTTTCCTCCTTGGATAATAAATGAATTTTATTAATTATTAGATTTTTGCACTTTTAGTGCGTTTTTTAAATTAATGTTCATCACTAATTTTATGTGATAAATAAATGAATGTTAATACAGTAAAGATGTATGCTTGGATGAAACCAATAAATAGCGAGAATCCTTTCCATACTACTAAACCTGCCATACCAGCTATTGCACCAAAGAATCCTGCTGTTGTAAGTGTAGCTAATAGTGCTAATAATATTTCACCTGCATAGATATTACCGAATAAACGCATTGAAAAAGTCATTAAGTTTGTAAACTCTTCAATAACTTTAAATGGTGTAATACCTATACCTGATGATGTATAAGTTCCTACATAATGCTTTGGCCCTTTATACTTAAGTCCAGCATAATGGGTAAACACAATAACTAAAACAGCCATTGTAAACGTAAATGTTGGATCTGCAGTAATAGAGTTAACATATATAACTCCATCATAACTCACCTCAATTAGCACCCCTATGGTATTTGCAACAGCTATAAATGTAATTAATGTTAAAGCAGTTGCCCATAAACCTTTACCATATTTTTTCCAGTCAACATTACCTTTAATGACATTATCGCTAACAAAAAAAGCAAGTAATTCTGCAGCATTTTGTCGCTTACTATCTGGTCTTAACTTTATTCTACTAGTAAGAAACATGACAAAAATAAAAGTTAAAACAACTGTTAGTAATGTTGTAATTACACTAGGAATATTGACAGTTATATCATAACCAAATAATCTGGTAATAAGGTATGTATGCTCTTCCATATATTCCCCTCACCTCTTTTCGCTTGGAAATTATTATTACTATATTTCAAAAAATCTCTTAGCAATAAATTATAAGAAATATATAAGTTAATTATAGTACTTTTTTTTTCAATTTACTAGTAATTTCTTAAATTTTATAGTCTTTTTTGAAAATTTTTATATTTTTTATTTAGTACCAAAAATTCTATCTCCGGCATCTCCCAGTCCTGGCACAATGTAACCGTGGTCATTTAATTTCTCGTCTAAACCTGCTATAAATATTTCAACATCAGGGTGAGCAGAATGTAGTGCATCTACTCCTTCTGGAGCAGCTATTAAACACATAAATTTAATATCTGTAACTCCTCTTTGTTTTAATGAATCTATTGCAGCTATTGCCGATCCTCCAGTTGCTAACATCGGATCAACTACTATAAATAAACGCTCCTCGGGATTACTTGGTATTTTTACGAAGTATTCATGTGGTTGAAGTGTTTCAGGATCACGGTATAATCCAACATGTCCTACTCTTGCTGACGGTATTAAATTCATTAATCCGTCTACCATTCCTAGACCTGCACGTAAAATAGGTACAAACACGACTTTTTTCCCTGCTAATCTCTTACATGTTGTCTTTTGAATTGGTGTTTCAACAACAACATCTTCTAAAGGTAAATCTCTTGTAATTTCATAAGCCATAAGTGATCCTACTTCATTTGTTAACTGTCTAAAATCTTTCGAACCAGTCTTTTTATCCCTTATAAAAGATAATTTGTGTTGAATCAACGGATGATCAAATACATGAACTTTTGCCATTGTTTTATTTTCTCCTTTTATTGTATTATTATAATTATTTTACTCTAATTATTAGATTTTCACAAGTATAAATTAAAACGCTATTATATTTTCAAAAAAATATTATTATATTATCTTATACAAAATACTAGACTTGTATTAAATTAAATATTACAATTATATATAAAAATATATTTTCGGAGTTATTTTATGGATAAAAAATCTTTATTTTATAACTTTGTATTGTCCATTGGACTTTACTATGTTATTCCCTTATTGTTTATAAAGTTCTATACTGGCGCAAGTGATAAAGCTGCATTTATTCTATTATTACTATATACTTTTTCTTCTTTTGCAGTAACTTTATTAGTATCATACTTTTTTGGAAGAAAAATTTATACACCTATTGTAAGCAGTATTATCTCATTGCCACTACTTCTAATATTTAACCAAAGTGCCATAGTTGTAATACTAGTTATTATATTATTTTCATTTTTATCATATTTAATATCTAGTTTATTTGTTTAATTTTGGAGGTTAAATATGAATATGACTGTACTAAAAAGAAATAATCTAGTAGCAACACTTATCTATGTTTTATTTTACATAGCACCCATACTAGCCAATCCATTTGCTTATTTAAATATAATGGAAGCTATAGTTTTAGCATTATTAATTTACAGTTGCTCCTATTTGCACTATATTTACTTTTACACTAATAAAAGTAAACTATCTATTAGAACAAAAAATACAGTGCTGACTATCATTGTTCTACTTGTAGCTGCAATGATTTATTTTGATTTTTTTAATTTCCCAATAATCTTTAATATAATAATAAATAAGTACTTAGCAATTATTTTACTATTATTACTACTATGTTTATTAGTATTATTTGCAAAAAAAATGAAAAATTCATTTGTATTTCTTTTATTGTTTGCACCACAAATTATTCAAGGAATATTAATGAGAACTTCTTATAGTGCAATAATATTTTATGCTAACAATCCCAATTTTAATTTGTATATAATATTTACTATACTTATTAGCTACTATGTATATAATAGGAAAAAATAAAAATAAAAGATTTAGTAAAAATAAGAAAATCCTTACTAAATCTTTTTTATTTTACCTATTTTTTGATATAATTATAAGTACAAATTATAGTACGGGAGAATAAAATCATGATAGATAAAGATAATATTTGGGCTCTTTGGGCAATAATTATTTTCATAGCTACCCTTAGTATTTATTTAGAAGGAAAATATAAATGGGCAGCTAAAGTGAGTGGTGCTATTATTGGACTTGTAATGGCTGCTACACTCAGCAACCTTAAAATTATCCCACTTGAATCACCTGTTTATGACAGTATTTGGGGATATGTGGTACCAGTAGCTGTCGCCATGCTTCTTTTTCAATGTGATCTTAGAAAAATTTGGCAAGATAGTGGAAGAATGACCATTATTTTTCTTATAAGCTCAATTGGAACAATTATTGGAGCTACCGTTGGATATCTAATTCTGCATAACTTCATTCCAGTATTAAATAAAATAGCCGGGATGATGACTGGTTCATATATTGGAGGAGGTGTAAACTTTGTTGCAGTTTCTTCAGCTTTTGAAATACCTGCAGATTTAATTTCTGCTGCTACAGTTAGCGATAATTTACTTATGGTATTATATTTCTTTGTATTAATATTAATCCCTAATGTAACCTTCTTTAAAAAGCATTTCAAGACTTCATATTCAGAAGATGTTGAAATAAAAGAACAAAATAACTCTACAAAAGTTACTGTAGCTGTTACTGATATTGCTTTTACATTTGCTACAGCTGTAGTTATAGTAGCAATTAGTTTTACTCTTTCGAAATATATCGGAAGTTTAGGAAGTTCATCTATAATTACATTTATTTCAAATAAATACTTATTAGTAACAACATTGACTGTCGCTTTTGCTTCAATTTTTCCAAAATATTTTAATTCATTTAATGGAGCGAATGAAATTGGTACTTTCCTAATATACATATTCTTTGTTGTTATAGGGATTCCAGCTTCTATTGAAGCAATAATTGAAAAATCACCTCTACTACTTCTATTTTGTGCAATAATGGTATTTATCAATATGCTTGTAACATTTATCGCAGCAAAAATATTAGGTTTCACTTTAGAAGAAGCTATCCTTGCATCAAATGCAAATATTGGAGGCCCTACTACAGCAGCTGCAATGGCCATTTCTAAAGGTTGGCAAAAACTAGTAGCACCTAGTATGTTAGTTGGTACTTTAGGATATATTATAGGTACTTATATAGGTATACTTATAGGACAATACCTTGGATAAAAAGAAATAGACCTAAAACATTAAGTTTTAGGTCTATTATTCTAATTGTCTATTTCTACTTTTAAAATTTTACCAGTAACTGCATCAACTTTTATATCATATTCAAGACCGTTAGCTCGTGCTTCTACATCATAAATATATAACGATGATCCATTGTTTTTATAAAAATGGTCATCTTTATACTTAGGTCTAACTTTAGTAAAATTAATATCTTGTTCAGACGTTGATATTGCTTCTGAAATTATTTTACGAATATCCTCTTGTGATTTCATATCTTGTAGATTTTGTTGAGTAACATTTGAATTTGAATTACTTTCATCAGTGTTATTATTATTTTCAGAATTCGTTTGTGTACCAACATTCATCTTAATTTTAGAATAAGCTTCTTCTATTTTTGCTTTTTGTGTAGTTTCATACTTATCGTAAGCGTAGACTCCTGCTCCTCCAACCACTAAAGTAGATAATGCTCCGATGATAATTGGTTTTAAGAATCTCCTTCTATTTTTCTGCGATTCTTCCTTAAATTCATTTTCTGTATAGCTTGTATTTTCTGTATCTACACCTTCAGTTGTTTCAATTTCATTGTTATTAATTTTGTTTACCATTTTTATTTCTCTCCATTCTTTTATATTATTTGTTTATTTTATTGGTTAATGTAAAATAAAAGTCCACATCTTTTATTTGTATTTTTATTATATCTATGTATTATGAATATAAAATGAAGATTCTATTTTTTTGTAAAAAAAAAGACATACATCATATTTTGTATGTCCTCTAATTTTTATAAATTTACCACAAATTTTGCTCCATTAGGATTATTGTCAAGTACCCCTATTTTCCAATTGTGTAAATCTATAATTTTTTTGGTGATTGATAAACCTAATCCTGAAGAATTATCTTCAGTTGTAGTCCTTGATTTATCTACTTTATAAAATCTATTCCAAATATTAACTTTTTCCTCATCACTTATACCAATACCGTCATCAGCAACCTCAAGAATTATACTATTTTTCTTTGCCAAAACTATATTTACCTCTGATTTAGCATATTTTAAAGCATTAGATAATAAATTATCTATCATTCTCATTATCAATATCTCATTTCCAAATACCTTAATGTTATCTTCAATATCTTGTGTTAATTTAATATTCTTATTATTAAATAGTATTTCATAATCTTTAAGTGTCTTCTTAAGTTTATCTGAAAATAAAATTTCTTCCTTAGTTATTTCAATTTTACTATCTAATCTTGCTAACTCCAGAATTTGGTTTATCATAACTGTCATTCTCTTACTTTGCCTATCAATAACCTCAAAAGATTCTTTTGCTTCTTCTAAAGAGTCTGTATGTTTTTTACCATATTCACTTTCTGCCATAATAACTGAAATTGGTGTTCTAAGTTCATGAGAAACATCCGAACTAAATTGACGCTCTCTTTTTGAAGATTTTTCTAATGAATCTAACATTTCATTAAATACTGAACCTAGTTTATGAATCTCATCAGATCCTTTATCAATATTTATTCTTTTACTTAAATCATTGCTAGTAGCTATTGTCGCTGCTGTTTCTGTCATATCTCTTACAGGTTTTAAAGAATTTTTAATAATTAAATAACCTCCATACATAATTATAACTATCACAATTAAACTCCCTAGAATGATAATAAGTGGTAAAATCCATCCTGTAATATTTTTAGAAACTTGTACTACACCCCTAACATATTTCCCGTTTCCTAATTTATTTGAACTTGATTCTAAATCATAATATATATATCTATTATTACTTGTATCTTTATATTCTGTAGTGACTCCTATACTAAAATCATTAACTTTAAATTTTTTTGGAACAGTACCTGCAATCAAATTCCCATCTTTATCATATACAGACAAGGTAATTCCATCCTCATAGGCTGTAAAGCTATCCGAACCATTTGCTATTTCTGTTACTTCTTCAATTAGCTTTTTCTTACTATTTTTTTCAATAACATTATCCCCTACAAAAAATGCACCTACCACAAGCGAGCCAATTAGTAACACAATAAATGTTGTATACCATAAAGTAATTTTAAAAGTTAATGACACTTTTTTATGTGGGTAAAACTTTATTCTTTTTATTTTATTTAACAAAATATCCTAACCCCCTTTTTGTATAAATAATTGTATTTCCTTCTCCTCTATCTAGTTTTTTTCTAATGTTTTTTATAATTACATCAACTATGTTAGAAGCTCCCTCATATTCATAATCCCATACATGATTAAGTATTTGGTCACGGCTTAATATACTACCTTTATTCTTCATTAAGTATTCTAGCACTTCATATTCTTTCCCTGTCAAGTCGATAATTTCACCACTTTTTACAACTTGTTTTTTTGCTAAATCTAAAGTAACTTCTTCTATTTGAATAATATTTGTTGCTAGCCCATAATTTCTTCTCATTAGAACTCTAATTCTTGCTAATAATTCATCAAATTCAAATGGCTTAACTATATAGTCGTCAGCACCACTATCAAGTCCTACTATCTTATCTTCCAATGTATCTTTTGCAGTAAGCATAATTACCGGTGTATTATTCTTATTTGCACGAAGTTTATCTATAAATTCGTAACCATCAACATTTGGCATCATAATATCAGTTATAATCAAATCATATTCACTATAACTAATAAAATCCAATGCTTCTTGACCATCGAAACAACTATCAACACTATAGTTATTTTTCTTTAAGTGTTTTGTAATTATTCTATTTAAATCACGTTCATCTTCTACAACAAGTATTTTCATAACCTTCTCCTCTCTTGAATTTCAACTATATTTTACTTAATTAATATTAAAATGTAAAATAATACTTATCTAACGCTATTATAGCCAACTTTAAAATAATCTCTTTAAATATACATATATTAAACTAGATATATACAACTACTATTGTACATAATTATGATGAATATAAAATGAATAAAACTGATTCCGTTTTTTGAAATCAGTTTTATTATAATTATTCATTTTCTTCTAAGATACAAGATGTAAAAAATAACATTTCTTAACGTTACAAAACATTGATATTACAGCATTTGTAATTTTTCTTATTTCTAATAATATATAAAATATTTAACCTTTTCGGAAAGTCAACGGAAAGTGAAACAACGTACCAGTGGTTTTATAAATTAATAAACTTTACTCATGCAGTAATGAACTTTTTAATGCAATACATCAGGTGTTTTTTTGACTTTTTTAAAATCTTATATTATAATACAAGTAGTAAAAGAGATATTGGACGTCTTCCCCCCAGTTTTTTGGAGGATGGATCAATATCTCTTTTTTATTTTTCTAGTAATGATATTTTTAATAGTGTTATTTTATTTGAAAACATGATATAATAGCATTAAATAGTAATCGCATTCCCACTGGAGAGCGAGTACTATTCTTTTTTTTGCCAAATATCAATTAATTTATCATCTTTAATTACTATAGATATATTTATTTTTCTTTTAATACTTTATCTTCGTAAAGTTCTGCATAATGTGATTGTATTTCTTATATTTTTACACAGGGGGTTTTTTATATAAATTGATAGATCCTTTTATATATCAAGATTATATGTTTTATACTTCCTTGCTGTTAATTAGAGTTGGTTGTATTGTATTTCATAGCTTTTTGTATTATAATTAAATAAAAGAGATGTCTATCCTCCTCCCCCACAATCTTTGGAGGGGGGTCAACATCTCTTTTTTTATTTTTCCCTTATACTTTCAAATTTCCCAGTAAATCAAGATAGGTTTATGAGTATATAAAAATCAACGGAAAGTCAAAAAAATAGAGCCTTATAAATTAAGGCTCTAAAGACCTTTATTCATTTTCTTCTAAATTATATAATAATTCGTATAGTACTTTTGCATCTAATTTTTCTTTTTCTTCTTTCCCTATGTCTCGAACTAACTCTCCTCTATGAAGTACTATTATTCTATTTCCATATTTTACAGCATCTTGAATATTATGAGTAATCATAAGAGCTGTTAAATTTTTTTCTTCAATTTTTTCACGAGTTAATTCCATTATTTTCTTCTGAGTTTTTGGATCTAATGCAGCCGTATGCTCATCAAGAAGCAGAAGTTTTGGCATTGTCATTGTCGCCATTAGTAGTGCTATAGCTTGACGTTGTCCACCAGATAATAGTCCCATCTCACTATCTAATCTATCTTCTAATCCTAAATCTAACGTTGCTAATAATTCTTTAAATAATTTTTTATCTTCTTTAGTAGTACCTAATTTAAAACCTCTAGTTTTTCCGCGTCTAAGAGCCAATGACATATTTTGTGCTACGGTCATACGTGGAGCAGTACCATCCAATGGATTTTGAAATACTCTACTAATAAATACCGCCCTTTTATGTTCAACAATACCACTTACATCTTTTCCTTCAATTAGAATTTCACCAGAATCAACTGAAAATGAGCCTGCTATTGCGTTTAAAAATGTTGATTTCCCTGCACCATTTCCTCCTAAAATAGTTATAAAGTCACCGTCTTTTATTTCTAAACTTATATTTTTTAATGCATGTTGTTCTCTTATTGTACCAGGAAAGAACGTTTTATCTATATTATTAATTTTTATAAATGACATTTTTATACATCCTTTCTCTTAGCTTTTAATTTTAATTGTGGTAATGTAAGGAATAGTGCAATTACTAATGCTGAAACTAATTTAAAATCATTAGCTCCAATTATATTTAGTTTTAGGACTCCTACAAGTAATAATCTATATATTATTGCACCAAAGATTACACAAGTTAATCTAGTCGTAAAGCTTACATCTTTAAACACAACTTCTCCTATTATAATTGCAGCAAGCGCAACTACAATAACCCCAATACCACTATTAACATCAGAATATCCATTGTTCTGTGCAAGAATTGCTCCAGCTAGAGAAATAATCCCATTCGCAAGCATTAGCCCTAAAATAGTCATTGTTTTTGTAGATATTCCTAACGCTGTTGCCATTTTTTCATTATCACCTGTAGCTATTAAACTTTGTCCTAATTCTGTAGCAAAGAATAATGACATTGCTCCAATTATTAAACATGATAATATAAATCCTACGAGAACTGTATCATAATGAGTTGGTAATTTAAAATTTTGTAACTTACTGAAAATTGTATCTTTATTTATTAAACTTAAATTTGGTCTCCCCATTATTCTAAGATTTACAGATAGAAGAGCCGTCATTGTTAAAATACCTGCTAATAAACTTGGGATTTTACATACAGTAATTAAAAAACCTGTTACTAACCCTGCTATCATTCCAGCTACTATTGAAATTAATGTAGCAATTATTGGATTTATTCCATTATGAATACAAATAACACATACCGCTGCCCCTAGTGGATAAGCACCCTCAGTTGTCATATCTGCAATATTTAAAACTCTAAAACTTATAAATAATCCAAGCGATAATATTCCCCAAAGCATCCCCTGAGAAATTGCTGAAATAATTAAATCCATCCTATACCTCTTTAATACTTATTTTGAAAATTTTTAATAATAAAAGTCGTTATTACTTAATCATTTTGGAGAGTAAGCTATAGTTAACTTTCTCTCCAAATATCATAACAAATTAATTATTTTTTATCTACAACTTTTGCTTTTTCTTTAATCTCTTTTGGAATTTCTATTCCTAGTTGTTTTGCTTTTGCTTCATTTAAGTAAATAACTCCTTCATTTGCAAGTACTATTGGCATATTTTTAGTATCTTCACCTTTTAGTACTTTTGCAACTACTTTTGATGTTTCAATACCTATTTGATATTGGTCAACACCAATTCCTAGTAAACCACCATCTGCTACCATTGTATCCGCTGAAGGGAACACTGGAATTTTTTTAGCATCTGTAACTTTTACAACTGTTGACATTGCACTTGCAATCGTATTATCAATTGGTACGAAAATCGCATCTGTTTCTGAAGCTAAACTTTCTGTTACTTGTTGAATATCATTTGTATTCGCAATACTAGATACTTTAACTTCTAACCCTAGTTCTTTAGCTAACTTTTCTGCTTCTTGTGCTTGTTTTACAGAATTATCTTCACTTGCTGTGTATAAGATACCTACTTTCTTCATATTAGGTAAAACTTTTTTCATTACTTCTAATTGTTGTTTAATAGGCGTTCTATCACTTACACCTGTAATATTATTTCCTGGCTTGTCTTCTGCTTTTATTAATCCTGCCTCAACTGGATACGTAATACCTGCCATTATAATAGGTTTATCCTTTGTTGCATTTGATAAAGATAAAGTTGCTGGTGTTGTTATACCTACTAATATATCATTATTATCAGTGACTAATTTTTGCCCCATACTTGCTAGGTTACTTTGATCTCCTTGAGCATTTTGAAGATCTATTTTTAAGTTTTCTCCTACTTTATAACCTTCTTTAGCTAATCCATCTTCTAACCCTTTATAAATTTGATCTAATGCTGGATGACTTAGTAACTGTAATACCCCAACTTTAACTTCTTTATTTTGTGTTTTATTAGTATCTTCTCCTTTATTGCTTGAATATACTCCATAACCTAAAACACAAACTAATAGTAATGCAAATCCTATAAATATTTTATTTATTTTCATTTTTTTATCTCCTTTTTTATTAATTATAAAAATTCATTTTTAGAAGTGTATCTATATAAAAAGACCACTAGTTTATAGCTAGTGGTCTTTGAATTTTATAAATAAAAAAATTAAAAAACCACCTAGACAATACTATGTGGCCTCATTTTATCACGACAAATAATCCACATAGATACATACTTCTCAGCTGAGAGTCGTATCTATGTTGTAAAAAGAAAACAAGATCGACTCTGTATCTAGTGGCTTTGCCAACGAATATTTAATTGTAATATGTCAATACGATACAGTTTCATAAATCTCTTATCTCCTTACTTTTTATACTTGACTACATTATAACAACTGTTTTTTTTATTGTCAATATATTAATTAAATTTAATTGAAAAATTCTGAAAATTCTAAAACAACTTTAATTAAATGTCTTGTTTTAATATGTTTATATAATTTATATTATTTATTTTAAAAAATTTTTTTAAAAATATATTAACTAGATTATATTTGCTTTTTAATACTATCTAACTTCCTAAGCATATATTTTCTAATATCAAAATAGAATTGAAAATAATTCGTTTTCATTTACACAACTTCGCATATAGGGTATACTTTTCATTAAAAAACATAGTAAAACCCTTGTTTTATCAACTTTTTACTATTAGCGATATTTTTTAATCCAAATAATGTTAATAAAATTTAATATCTATCATTTTCAGAAATTTTCTCCTATTGCAAAACTATTTCCATAGGAGTATTATAGATATTGTATGATTTAAATAATATTTTAATTAGGAGGATTTAAATGGATAGTCAGATAGATATTCAAAAAGAAAAATTATTTAACACAGGATTTATTACAATAACAACAATTAACTTTATTGTATTTTTAATTTATTACTGCTTCGTAGTTATTACTGCAAAATTTGCTACAGATGCATTAGGTGCAAGCCCTGCACAAGCTGGTTTCGCAGCAGGTATTTATATTATTGGTACATTAATTGCTCGTCTTTATATCGGAAAAAAATTAGAACTAGTTGGACGTAAAAAGATGTTACGATTTGGAGCTGTTATTTATTTAGTAACAACTGCTGCATATCTAGTTTCAAATAATATTGTTATTTTAGATGCTGTAAGATTCCTTAATGGTTTTGCATATGGTACTATTTCTACTGCAGCTAATGCTATTGTAACTGCATATATTCCGAAATCACGTAATGGAGAAGGAATTAACTACTATGGACTTAGTACAAGTTTAGCAGCTGCAATCGGACCTTTTATCGGGATTTTATTATTACCAATCGTTGGTTTTAATTCAGTAATTATTCTTGCAATTGTTTTATCTATTATGGTAACTATAGCTTGCTTTATTTTCCCAGTTCAAAATATTGAACTTTCTAAAGAGCAGAAAGAAGAACTTAATAGTTGGTCACTAAATACTTTTATAGAGTATAAAGTATTATTTATTTCTATAGTAGCTTTCCTTATTGGTTTATCATATTCTAGTGTACTTGGTTTCTTATCAATTTATGCTGATGACTTAGGACTTTCTACTGCAGGAGCTTTCTTCTTTGTAGTATATGCTCTAGTTATTACATTTACTAGGCCATTTGCTGGAAGAATCTTCGATGCTAGAGGAGAAAATGCAGTAATGTATCCAAGCTTTATTTTCCTTGCAATAGGTTTATTAACATTAAGTTTCACTACTAGCAGTTCTGTATTGCTACTATCTGGTGCTTTAATAGGTCTTGGATATGGAACATTTATGTCAAACGGTCAAGCAGTATGTTTAAAACTTGTAGATTCATCAAAAGTAAGTATTGCTCTTTCTACATACTTTATCGGGTTAGACCTTGGACTTGGTTTTGGTCCTTACGCACTAGGAACTGTTCATACTTTCCTTTCATATAGTGGTATTTATATACTTTGTGCAGTATTAAGTGTAGTAGTAGCCATTCTATATGCTATTTTCTATAAAGGGAAAGATACAAAAACTATAAACTAATATAAAGTAAAAAGTACAAAGGAAAAATCCTTTGTACTTTTATTTTACTTCTGGATAGCGTTTTGCTACATCTTCTAATTTTTCTTTTATTAATTCTTTTGGATCAATATTCATATGATAACACATGGCTAATGAATAAATAAGTATATCTGCTATTTCATAACTTACTTCTTTCTTATTATAATCATTTTCGTTCCATTGAAAGTGTTCAAGTAACTCAGCTGCTTCAATAATTATACTTTTTGCTAAACTACTTTCGCTATCATACTTATTCCAATTTCTCTTTTTTCTAAAACTAGTAATAATTTCTTTAACTTCTTCCATAATAAATTCCTTTAGATCAAATCATTATTTTTTAAATTAGTATATAAATTATAAAACTCCATTAACGTTAATGTTTCACTTCTTCTTTTTGAGTCAATATCGCTATCTAAACATGAGTCTTGAAAATTTTGTTTTTTATCTTTACCATAACTTGAAATCAAATTATTTAACAACGTTTTTCTACGTTGAACGAAACAAGAACGGACAAATTTAAAGAAATTACTATCTGCTTCAAAATCACGCTCTTCTTTTGTCATAATTTTAACAACTGCGCTCTCTACGTTAGGTGCTGGAACAAATACTTTTTTAGGCACTGTAAATAAATACTCTACATTCGTATAGTAATTTAACAGGATTGTTAGTGAATTATAATCTTTCGTTCCTACTTTTGCATTTAATCTATTAGCTACTTCTCGTTGCATCATAACAACATAACCATCTATTTTTTGTGTATTTTCTATTAAATGAGTTAAGATCGGAGTCGTTATATAATATGGTAAATTAGCAACTACCATAATCTTTTCACAATCAGACATTTTTTCAGAAATAATCTTATCTACATCAACTTTTAAAATATCATTATTTATAATTTCTACATTTGAATAATCTGCTAATGTTTCTGACAAAATCGGCAATAATCTTCCATCAATTTCAAAAGAAATTACTTTTTTAGCTTTTTTAGCTACTGCCTCTGTTAATGAGCCTATACCAGGCCCAATCTCTATCACTCCGACTTTATCATTTATTCCGGCACCATCAACTATTCTATTAAGTATATTAGAGTCAATTAAAAAATTTTGCCCTAAACTTTTCTTAAATGTAAATCCATGTTTTTTTAAAATCTCAAAAGTTTTTTTCGGTGTTCCTATCATTGTTTTTATCCTTTACTTATTATTTTCATTTCTTTTAGTAATCTTTCTTTAGAAATATTATACATATTCAGCTTATTTAAAAGCTGTTTAGCATTGGTATAACCTATATTTAGTTTTTCACATAGTTCTTCTCTTAATATTTTTGAAGTAGTACCACCTACTAATCCTAACTCCATTAATAATTCATTAGTTATATCATTCTTAACCTCATCCATAGGGGTGTAATGATTTTTTATCGCAGCGATTATATCTTCCTTACTTGCCGCTTCTATTCCAATTTTCCCCTTACTGTCTACCGCTTTTTTATTTGAAATATATGCATGTTTAGCTGTAGGAATATTTTTCTCTATAATATTTCTTATCCTTTTTCCGGCATAATCAGGATCAGTTAAAACTATTAAACCTCGTGTTTTTTCTAAGAAAATCAATCTCTCTATCTTTTTCTTTGTTAGAGCTGAACCATTAGTTTCAAAAGTATCACAGTCTATAGCTTCTTTAACTCTATTTGTGTCATCTCTTCCTTCTACCACTATTATTTCTTTTATTTTCATTGTCTTATCCTCTAAAATTTCCATTTGTATATTATAACATATTTAAAATTTTTTTGCTTATACAAACAGTCTTATTCTATAGTCGTTACTATTAATCTCTATAATTGCCACACCATACAATAAAAAATCCCGTAGAAAAAATATACTCTACGAGATTTTTTATTAGTGAATATCTTTTTTCTTAAAGTTTCCACCACTTACTTCACTAACTGTACCGATAGATAAGAATGCTCCTCTATCATTTTTAAAAACAATTTTTTTAAGTTTAGATTCTTCAATACGAGTTATTACACAAAAAATAATTTTTGTCTCATGACCTGTGTAGCCACCTTCTCCATGAAGTAATGTAACACCACGTCCTAACCTATCTTGAATTTCTTGACTTATAGTTTGATAATTACTACTTATAATCATTACCGATTTAGAATCATTAAGTCCTTCTATAACTATATCCATTACTTTAGATGCAATAAAATAACTGATCATTGAATATAGTGCTGCTTCCCAAGAAAAAACAAAACCAGAAGCAATAAATATTACCACATTTATCCCTAATACCATTTCACCTACTGAAATAGGTAATTTTTTGGTTGCATATATAGAAAACATCTCACTTCCGTCCAGAGTACCACCATTTCTAATTACAAGGCCTACCCCAATTCCAAGTATTATACCACCAAATACACATGCTAAAAATGGATCTGTAATTAATGGTGGAAATTTATGGAAATATGAAGTAGCAAATGATAGTACAACAATACCAAATACTGAAGCTACTGAAAATCCTCTTCCTATTTGTTTATATCCTAAAAATAAAAATGGAATATTAAATAAGAATATAAATACCCCTAATGGTAATCCTATAAAATGGCGAGCAATAATAGAAATACCTATTACCCCTCCATCCAAAATATTATTTGGAATTAGAAAGAATTCTAACCCTGCTGCAAAAATAAGCGAACCTATTATAATACTTATATACTTTTTCAAAAACTCTATTGTATTCTCCATGCAATCCCCTCCCTTTAATTAATTTCTTTTCTGACATTCTGGACAATAGTAACTTGATCTGCCTTTTATAGTGATATTTTCAACTTTATGTCCAACAGGACACTGTTTCTTACCGTATATTTGATGAAAGTTCTGCATATTACCTTCTCCACCATCAGAATGAACGAAATCAGAAATAGTAGAGCCTCCTTCTTTAATAGCCCACTCTAAAATAAATACCAATTCATCAAATAACTCTTCTTTTTGTTTTAAATCTAACTCGCTAGCTTTGGTTAGTGGATGAATTCTTTTTCTATACAATACTTCACAATCATATATATTACCACAACCACAAAAAACGTTCCCCTCTAAAAGAAGTGCTTTAATCGGTAAATCTTTATATTTGTTTTCTGATAATTTATCTATAAAATACTGTTTTGCATTATTTTCAAATGGCTCAGGTGCTAAATTTAAAAAGGGTTTAAATGTATCGATATCTTCAATATATCTTAATTCCCCAAAACGACGAATATCACTATAGACTAGTTTTTCTTTAGCATCTAGTTCAAATATCACATGTCTGTGCTTATAATAATTTTTATTTGTAATTTCAGCTATATCCTTCACTACAAAAAAAGCACCCGTCATACCAAAATGAGTAACAATATATCCATTATCTAGAGTAAAGAATAAATATTTTCCTCGCCTAGATAAATTTTTTATTTCTTTCCCTACTACATTACCTGAAAAATAAATAAGATCTTGTTTAACTATCGGCATTTTATTTAATTCATGCTCTCTTTTTACAGTATCAGAAAATGTAACACTTAAAATTTTTTTATTTTTCAAACTATCTTCTAAGCCTAGTTTTATATTTTCAACCTCAGGTAATTCTGGCATAATAAGCTCCTATATATCAATATTACTACTTTTATTTTAATATATACTCTAAATTTTATCAAAGATTTTCCCTTAATTCATATTTTTTGTGGTAATACTTAATAATTTGTAGTATAATTAAAAAGTTAAATGTTAATTATAAAGAGGTTATTTTTAAAATGGATGAACGTATATCAAGAAGAGATAGAAAAAGACATGAACAAGAACAACAAAGAAAGAAAAAAGGAAAATTAAAGCCAATAATAATTTCTATAATTTCTATATTACTATTGGCAACTGGAGCCTTTGCAGCTTATACAATATATAATTTCAGTAATTCTGCAAGTAAAGGTTATAAAAAAGTTGATTTCCTTACAGAAGCTGATCCTAACTTTGAAAAATTTTCTATTCTTATGTTAGGAATCGATGAAAATGATTCTCGTGCTGCTGAAGGTCAAACTCGTGCAGAAAGTAGAACCGATTCAATGATTCTTGCTACTGTTAATAAACAAAAAAAACGTATGGATATGGTAAGTATCCCTCGTGATTCACTTACACTAATGCGTAAAAAAGAAGATGAAAATGTAAATAATGCATATTTCTATGATAAAATTACTCATGCTCATGCTTACAACGATGTTAAAGGTACTGTTAATGCAGTAGAAAACTTACTTAATACACCAGTAAACTTTTATGTATTGATTAATTTTAAAGCTTTCCAACAAGCTGTAGATGCATTTGGTGGTATTGACCTTTATGTACCATTTGATATGGTTGAGCAAAATGCAAATGGAGAAATGAATACTGTTAAATTAACTAAGGGTTGGCATACATTAAACGGTGAACAAGCACTTGCGTTTGTTCGAAGTAGATATTATGATAGTGATATTGAACGTGGTCAACGACAACTTCAAGCAATTCACGCTTTAATAGATAAAGCTAAAAGTTTAGATGCTCTAACAAAAATTAATGAAGTTATAAATATTGCTGGTGATAATTCAGAACACAACCTTACTCCAACACAAATTGCTTCTGCAATTAAGATGTTTGTTAATAATGATATGCAAATTGTTTCTCATAGAATTGATGGT
The DNA here is from genome assembly GCA_963532255.1 of uncultured Gemella sp. Lineage (GTDB taxonomy): Bacteria > Bacillota > Bacilli > Staphylococcales > Gemellaceae > Gemella. Next base: position 17,533 of record CAUSKO010000019.1, read on the forward strand.
TATGATGTAATGCATAATGGTGTTTACTATTATTATCCAAAACCAACTTCACTTCTATTTACATCATCTGCTTTAAGAAACAATCTAGACTTAGAATTACCTAAAGCTACTGACTTACTAAATATTTACTATCAAAACCATATTCAAATATTGGAAAAAGAATATAAAATTAAAAACCTACTTCCTAAGAGTAACTATGGCTTATCTTCATTAGTACATTTTGATCCAGACGACTTACTTACTAACTTACCAGATAGACTTAAAGAATCTGATCTAAATAATGATCCTACTGTAAGTAATGAAAATAAACCTGATAACAACAATGATAAAAATAACTAAAAATAAGAACTTAGAAACTATTATGTTTCTAAGTTCTCTTTTTTATTTCTAAACTAACTTATTGACTTTTCTTTCTACCTATATAATAATTATAAATACATTAAAAAATTCAAAATCTTTAAGGAGATTATATGGGGAAAAATTTTATTACAATTAAAGAAGATTCTTACGATGAATTCGTAGAAAAAAAATCTACTTTTATTACTCATCTTATTAGAGTAAATAGTGAAGAAGAAGCTCGTGATTTTATCCAAAAAATGAAAAAAAAACATTACGATGCAACTCATGTTTGTTCTTGTTATGTTGTTGGGGATAATAATGAAATAACTAGAGCAAATGATGATGGAGAACCTAGTGGAACTGCTGGAGCTCCTATGCTTGATGTCCTAGTTAAAAATGATATAAAAAATGTCTGCGCTACTGTTATACGTTATTATGGTGGTACAAAATTAGGTACAGGTGGGTTAGTTCGAGCTTATGGCGGCGGAGTTATTAATGCATTAAAAAATGCTACATTAGTTGAAAGAAAAGATGCATTTGAAATAAAACTAGAAATAGATTATAGTTTAAATGGCAAAATAGAATACGAAATCGATAAAACTAATTTTATTGTTAATAACATCGATTATACTGATAAGCTTATATACACTATTTATGTTATGCAAGAAGATTTTAATACCTTTGAAAAATGGATTGCTAACCTAACTAACGGGCAATTTAAAATTATTTCTTCTCATGAAAAACAACTTGAGTTTGATATTCAGTAAAAAAGTGAACAAGTTACATAACTTGCTCACTTTTTTATTTTTATAATGTATTAATATACTCTATTAGCTCTTCTTTTGTTTTTTGTACTATTCCTTCTTTATCATTATGAACTAAGTCTAATCCTTGAGACCTAATTACTTTAACTTTATCAATCCCGATTACACTAAAAATTCCCCTAACATATTGAACAGCAAAATCTAAGTTAACATACTGTATATGACTATCAAACTCTCCACCACTAGTTATAACAAACATAATTTGTTTATTAGAATTATCTAGACCTACCATTGTTTCTACTTCACATTTAAATGTTTCATTTACAATGACTATATTATCAATAAAATCTTTAAACTTTGAAACAACATTAAAATTATGAAGTGGCATATAAATAAATACAAGATCTGAATTTTTCCAAATTTTCAGCAATTCTTCTTGCCTTGCTTTATCAATCGTTTCTTGATATGTCAACTCTTTATCATTATAATTAAACATATTTTTATCCATAATAGGGATATAGCAATTCGGATCATATAGGTTTAGTGTTACAAAATCACTAAATTTTCTTCTTAACTCTGTTTCACCTAGTTCTGCCAATAAGTTTGAAACTCTTTTTTTATTATTATAATCTGGATGAGCTAGTATTTGTAATATTTTCAAAATATTCTCCTTTCTAAAAACTATGTATTTTTTCTTAAAAAACTTCCTAACATATAATTAATGTTAGAAAGTTTTTTACTAACTATTTAAATTCATTATATAATGTATTTATAGTTTTTTCATAATCTCTATTATGCACACCAATGATAATATTAATTTCATCATTAGTTTGTGAAATTAAAGCTATATTAACCCCTGCATTTCCTAATGCACCAAATAATCTTGCTGAAACACCTTGTGTATTCTTCATAGATTCTCCAACAGTAGCTATAAGTGCTATCTCGTTAGTGACATTAATTTCATCAGCACTTGTTTCTTCTTTTATTTTAGCAACAAGTTCATGGATAAATGGTTTTACATTATTTGTTTCTACAACTACAGAAAATGAATCTATTCCAGTTGGAATATGCTCTACACTAACATTAAACTTCGCAAATATTTTTAAGGCTCTAGCTATTAATCCAATTTCATTTGCCATATGACGTTTTTTAATTGTTATAATAGAAAAATCTTTTTTCCCTGCAATACCAGTAACTAATTGTTCTGTACTAGAGCGTTTTTTATCACTAATAATAGTCCCTTCTACAGTGGGATCATTAGTGTTCCGTATTTGAATTGGAATATCCTTATCGCGAACAGGGAAAATAGCCTCTTCGTGAAGTACGCTTGCTCCCATATAAGATAATTCACGTAATTCTGTGTAACTAATTACTTTAATTTCATGAGGATTGTTAATAATACGTGGATCAGCCATTAAAAGACCTGAAACATCTGTCCAGTTTTCATAAACACTAGCATCTGCAATATTTGCTACGATAGCTCCACTTACATCTCCCCCTCCACGTGTCATGATTTTCACTTCACCATTAGGACGACTTCCGTAAAAGCCTGGTATAATTAATCTATCATAATCTTTAGTAATTTTATCAAACGCCTCTTGTGTTTTTGAATAATCTACTTCACCATTGTAATTATAGAAGATTAAATCTTTTGCATCTACAAAATGAAACCCTAAATATTCAGCCATTAAAAGACCTGTTAAATATTCTCCACGACTAACTAAATATTCTTCATCAATACCTTTACTTATTTCACTTTTAAGTTTAGCTAGTTCTCCTTCTATATCATATTGTAGATTTAATTCATTTTTAATATCAATAAATTTATCTTCTATCATTTTAAAAATATTATCAAAGTTAATATTATACTTAGTGTGCGCATAGCAAAGATATAATAAATCTGTTACTTTATTGTCTTCTTTATTCGCTTTTCCTACAGCGCTAACTACGACGAAACGTCTAGAATCATCTAATTGTACTATATTTTTAACTTTCTTAAATTGTTCAGCACTAGCAACTGAACTCCCACCAAATTTTGCTACTTTTATCATTATATCTCCTCTTCCATAGCTGTTTTGCTTATTTATATTTGTTGCAATTAATAAAATAATAATTTAAGTATTTTTTAATTTATATTAATGGAATTTTGCTACTAAAAATCTGTTATCTTTTTCTTCTAACTCTTTAGTTAATTTACTTAATTCACTTAATGTAATTTCTTTTGTTTTAATGTAAAACTCATTTTCGTACTTCTCTACTGATTCAATTAGTTCTCCATTTAATTCAACAGAAGAACGTACTAAATATTTTTTACTAGTTAATTCATTTGATTGAACTAATTCATTTTTTATTACTACATCTTTTCTTGGAATATTTAAATATATATCAACTATATCTTGAACTATAGCATTACCTGTTGGTAATTTCCCAGCTCCTTGACCATAAAACTTAAGTTCTCCAATAAATGAGCCATCCAAAGTAATAATATTATTATTTAATTCAACAGCTGCTTCCTGTGAACCTTTATCAAAAACAGATAGCATTACTGAAGTTTCATACTTACCATCTGCAACATTAGTTTCACCAATATATTTCACGGCATAGTCATATTTTTTCAGATAATCAATATCATTTTTTGTTATGTTTCTCATAGAATATGTTGGGAAGTTTGGTTCAATATGAATATCAAATGCCAAAGCATTACTTAATATTATTTTATTAATAACATCTCCACCATCAATATCTGCACTTGGATCTGCTTCTGCATATCCTAAATCTTGAGCTGTTTTTAAAGTAGATTCAAATTCTTGTTCATTTCTGTACATGTTATCTAAAATATAGTTACTAGTTCCGTTAAATATTCCATAGACTCTATTAATCTCGTCAACACGTCTAGTTCTTTCTAAATTAACTAACCATGGAATTCCTCCACCTACACTTGCTTCAAATATAAATTTAACATTATTTTTTTTCGCTAACTTAACAAATTCATCTAAATATTTTGCAGCAACAGCTTTATTAGCAGTGACAACATGTTTCCCAGATTCTAAGCTTTTCTTGATGAATTCATATGCAGGATCTAAACCTCCTAAACACTCCACTACTACTGATATTTCATTATCATTAATAATTTCATTTATATCATCAGTAGCAAGGTGCATTTTATCACGACTTCTAGCAAAAACACTTTTTACTTCTATATTTTGTAATTCTTCACTTTTACCACTTGTAATAATTTCATAAACACCACTTCCAACTGTTCCATATCCTAAAATTGCTACTTTCATATCCCATTCTCCTATCTTTTTTAATCTTTGTTATTTATAATAATTTCTTTACAACAATATTTACAATAATTTTTTCAAATATATATTTTTTTAAATTTATACTGTCTTTACAGTGAATTTTGTTGTAAAATTATAGTTGTATAAATTTTTCATGTTCTTTTTGTAAAAAACACTTGTATTTTTATAGAGAACATTGTATCATATATACAACGATAAAGCAAGGAGATTTTACATGATTTACGAAAGTACACGTGATATAAATAGAAAAATAAATCCAAGTGAAGCTATTCTTCAAGGCTTAAGTGAAGAAGGTGGGCTTTTCGTCTTAAGAGATTTAGGAAAAAATAAATTAGATTTAAAAAATTTAGTTGGAAAAAACTATTATGAAATTGCAGAAGAAGTTTTAAAACTCTTCGTTGATTTCAGCGAACAAGAAATTAAAGATTGTGTTGCTAATGCATACAAAGGAAAATTCTCTAGTGAGAAAATTACTCCTCTTGTTGAACTTAACGATAGCTATGTTCTAGAATTATTTAATGGGCCTACTAGTGCCTTTAAAGATGTGGGACTTTCACTACTGCCACAACTTACAAAAACAGCACTTACAAAAGTTAATGATAAAAATGATATTTTAATATTAACAGCTACTAGTGGCGATACCGGAAAAGCAGCATTAGAAGGATTCAAAGACGTGAATCGAACAAAAATAATGGTATTTTATCCAAATGACGGAGTAAGTACCGTTCAAAAAACTCAAATGCAAACTCAAGAAGGTAAAAATACTAAAGTTTGTGCAATACATGGTAACTTTGATGATGCTCAAAGTGGAATTAAAGAATTATTTGTTGATGAAGAGTTTAAAAAAGAATTACTTTCTAAAAATATTAAGTTATCAAGTGCTAACTCTATAAATGTTGGACGATTAATTCCTCAAGTAGTTTATTACGTAGTATCGTATTTAGAATTAGTAAATACTAATAAAATTAAATTAGGAGACAAAGTGAACTTTGTTGTTCCTACAGGTAACTTTGGAAATATTTTAGCAGGTTATTATGCTGAGCAAATTGGCTTACCTGTTAATAAACTTATCTGCGCTAGTAACAACAACAATGTTCTTTATGATTTTTTACAAACTGGTGTTTATGATAAAAACAGAGATTTCCTAAAAACTGTATCTCCTAGTATGGATATTCTTATCTCTAGTAATTTAGAAAGATTATTATACTATGTAAGTGGATGTGATAATGCTTATGTGGCTAGTTTAATGAAAGACTTAAAAGAAACTGGTCGTTTTGAAGTAACAAAAGAAATTCTTAATAAAATTCAAGAAAAATTCCAAACTGGTTTTGCTGATGATCTTGATACTAAAGAAACTATTAAAAAAATCTATGAAAAAGATTCTTATTTATTAGATACACATACTGCAGTAGCTTATAAGGTATTATTAGATAACTTAGATAAAGAACATGTTAACGTAGTATTATCTACAGCATCTCCTTATAAATTTACAGAAAGTGTCTACACTTCTTTAAATGAAGATACTAATGAAGACGAGTTTACTCTTATGAATAAACTTCATGAACAAACTAAAGTTTCTATACCAGAAAACTTAAAAGATTTAGATAAAAAAGAAATTAGACATAAAGATGTTATTAATAAAAATGATATGAAAAAATATATTTTAGAGAAATTAGGTGATTTATAATGGCTAGTGTTCGCGTACCTGCAACATCTGCTAATGTTGGTTGTGGTTTTGATAGTTTAGGTGTTGCCCTTACACTCTATACTACTTTCGGATTTGAAAAACTTGATAAGGGTGTAGAATTCGTTGGCTTTGAAGAACGATTTTCTAATGAGGATAACTTAGTATATCAAACTTTACTAACAACATTAAAAAAATTAAATAAAACTATTTCAGGCGTTAGAATTTCTATTAAAAATGATGTTCCAATTTGCCGTGGTTTAGGTAGCAGCTCTACATGTGTAGTTGCTGGAATATACGGAGCTTATTTATTAACAGATACTCCAATAGATAAACAAGAAATTTTTACAATTGCAAATGAGATTGAAGGTCACCCTGACAATGTATCGCCTGCAATCTTCGGTAGTCTAAGTTCTTCTTGTACTACTGATGATAAAGAAGCAGTAACTGTAAAATATAAAGTAGATGAAAGATTTAACTTTTTAGCCCTTATTCCAAACTTTGAGACTTCAACAGAAGAAGCTCGTAAAGTAATGCCACAAACAATTAAACTTCAAGATGCAATATATTCATTATCACGACTAGGTTCAGTTATTAAAGCATTTGAAACTTATGACTTAACATTACTGAAAAAAGTTATGGGCGATAAAATTCATGAACCATATAGAAAAGAAATTATACATGAATACGATGAAGTTAGATCTATTTGTGAAAATATAGATAGCGCGGCATTCTTTATTTCAGGTAGTGGTTCAACACTTATGAATATTGTTAGTGATGAAAAAAATATTGAGAAAATTCAATTAGAACTAGATAAATTAAAATATAATTGGAAAGCTATCCTACTTAAAGTAGACAAAGAAGGAACTGTAGTTCTAAATTAATTTTTAAAATAAGAAAATAAACTTAACTCATAGAGTTATTAGATTAAATAAATTTTTTACAAATAAAAGGAGAGATAAATTATGCAAAAATCAAGAGTAGCCGTATTAGGTGCAACAGGAATGGTAGGTCAACGTTTATTAGTATTACTGGAAAATCATCCATATTTCGATGTAGTTAAACTAGCTGCATCACCACGTTCTGCTGGTAAAAAATATGTAGAACTAATGGAAAATCGTTGGAAGTTAGATCAAGCTATTCCAGAATATGCCAAAGAATTAGTAGTAGAAGACTTATACAAAATTGATGAAGTATCAAAAGATATCGATATGGTATTTTGTGCTATAAACTTAGATAAAGAAGCATTAGTTAAACTTGAAGAAGAATATGCTAAACATGAAGTCGTAGTTGTTTCTAACAACTCTGCAAATAGAAATAAAGAGGATATCCCTATGATTATCCCTGAAATCAATTCAGCTCACTTAGATGTTATTCCATCTCAAAGAGAACGTTTAGGTACAAAAAAAGGGTTTATCGTTACTAAACCTAACTGCTCTATTCAAAGCTATGTACCAATATTCAATGCTCTTAAAGAGTATGGAATAAAAGAAGCATCTATTTGTACTTACCAAGCCATCTCAGGAAGTGGTAAAACATTCAACGAATGGCCTGAAATGGTAGAAAA
>CAUSKO010000020.1:0-24966 GCA_963532255.1 uncultured Gemella sp.
TATGATCATCTAATGTTTTGAATGTTTTATTTTCTTCCCAATATTTTTGCCATTTTTTTTCTATTACTCTGTGGTTATAAACCATGAATTAAGCACACTCCTTCGCTTTCAAGTTCTTTAACTTATAGTATACCAATTTTATTAATATTTAGCAACAGTCGAACTATAAAAGAACATTGTAATTTTAGCTTATATACATATAAAAAACTAGCCTTACACTCTGATTTTATATATTCTTACCAAAAGTCAGATTTTTATATTGAACTTTTGGTAAGAATTTAATTTATCAAACTCTAGACTAGTTATTTTTTCTATTTTTTCTCAATTAACATAAATGATCCACCAAGCATTGTGTCATATGGATCTGTACTGCGTTGATCCCAAATACTATTTACATTATACCATTTATTTGTATTGTAAGCACTAGCTGGATCCATAGCTTTTGTTCTACCATTCTGATATCCACTTAGCATAATACCGTGAGTATAAGCATAACCTTTAACAAAGTCACCATTACCTACAAGGGCAAATACAGGGTTTCCGCTTTGAAGCGCCTGAACTAATTGTGATTTTGATTTAATTACTGTATTTTTAAAATTATAATACTTAATTGCATAATCTGCACCAGCACCAGAAGTACCTATTGCGCTCTTATTGAATTCATTAGTATTATAATAAATTACATCGGCTACGTTTACTGGTGTTAGATGTTTTCCTAGACCTGAGAATGCCATCGCTAAAGCTGTAGGAACACATCCTGCATTAGTCATATTAGATATTCCATATACTTTTCTTCCCCAACGAGCATCGCTTTGGTAATATTGTGGCATATTAATAGCCGGTACATCATCTGCATATCTTCCATTTATAAAACGGTGAACACCTGTACTATCGCTTGCTACTCCAGTATATTTCTTACCATTTTTGAAGTAATACCATCTTTCCCCGTCATTATGCCACCAATTTGCTAACTGGCTATTAACATAAAATATTCCGTTTTTATAGCCATGTTTTATTGGTGTTGTTTCTTTTCCGTCTATATATATTTTTCCATTATACTCGCCAGTCCCGTACTTACCATCTACAAAGTAATGGACTCCTGCATTATCCTTTCCTTCTCCTGTATGCTTTTTACCATTTTGGAAGAAATACCACGCTGTTCCATCATCATACCACCAATTCGCCAACTTACTATCAGCAAAGAATAGTCCATTTTTATAGCCATGTTTTATTGGTGTTGTTTCTTTTCCGTTTACATATATCTTTCCATTATATTCACCAGTTCCGTATTTACCTTCTACGAAGTAACGAACTCCTGCATTATCCTTTCCTTCTCCTGTATGCTTTTTACCATTTTGGAAGAAATACCATGCTGTTCCGTCATCATACCACCAATTAGCAGCTTCCCCTTTTACATAATATGTTCCATTTTGATATCCATTAGCATATTTACCATCAGCAAAATAATGCGTACCTGCATTATCTTTTCCTTCTCCTGTATACTTTTTACCGTTTTGGAAGAAATACCATGCCGTTCCATCATCATACCACCAGTTGGCTAATTTACCATTATCATAAAACGTATCTTTTTCATATCCATTTGCTTGTTTTCCATTTACATAGTATATTCCATTTTCAGTTCCATTCGCATATTTACCATTTACAAAATAATGGATACCAGCATTATCTTTTCCTTCTCCTGTGTGCTTTTTACCATTTTGGAAGAAATACCATGCCGTTCCATCATCATACCACCAGTTGGCTAATTTACCATTATCATAAAAAATTCCATTGTCATAACCAGTTTTAACTTGTTCTTTTTTTTCTTCAGCTGGTTTTCCACTTTCTTTTGTTACTACAGAATTTTTTGTTTCTACTTCTTTCTCAATTATTGTTTGCTTATCTACTGAAGCTGGCTTCTCAGTAAGTGTTTTTTCTTCAACAACTTCTATTTTTTTATCTTCTACTACTTTTTCAGTAACTTTTTGTTTTTCAACAATCGTTTTATTATCAGCCTTTACAGTTTCTTTCGCTGTTACTTGTTTTTCAACAACTACTTGTTTTTCTTCTGCTGCATGTACTTCATTACTAGCTAATGAATTAACTGCAATTGGAGTTGCTAGGACTGTTAATAATCCCAATCCAACTTTTAATCTATTTTCACCCATAATCTTTATTACTCCTAATAATACTTTTATTTATACAATATATTTTATTATATTTTTATTATTTTTACAAAACAAATCTATAATTATCTTAAAATTTTTAGTTTTTAAAATTACAATATATTGACATAAGAATGCCCTTACTATAAAATTATAAGTATAAAATCATAGGAAGGACTCGTTTAACGAGATTATTACATTATGAGTAAAAAGATATTAGTAACAGGGGGAGCTGGTTTTATAGGTTCTCACACTTGTATAGAATTATTAAACAATGGAAATGAAGTAGTTGTTGTAGACAACTTATACAATGCAAATAAAAAAAGTTTAGAAGTAGTAGAAAAAGTAACTGGTAAAAAAGTAACTTTTTACGAAGTTGATATTCGAGATGAAGAAAAACTAAACGAAGTTTTTGAAACAGAAAAAGATATTTTTGGAGTAATCCATTTTGCTGGATTAAAAGCAGTTGGAGAATCTTGTGCTTTACCTCTAAAATATTATGATAATAACGTAGCAGGTACTACAACTCTTTGCCGTGTTATGGAAAAAAATAACTGTAAAAATATTATTTTCAGTTCTTCAGCTACTGTATATGGGGATCCACATGCTCTTCCAATTAAAGAAGACTTCCCATTATCAGTAACTAACCCTTATGGACGCACAAAACTTATGCTTGAAGAAATTCTTGGGGACGTTTATACTGCTGATAACGAATGGAATGTTGTATTACTTCGTTACTTCAATCCAATTGGAGCACATGAAAGTGGAGATATTGGTGAAGATCCATCGGGTATTCCTAACAACTTACTTCCATATGTAATGCAAGTAGCTGTCGGAAAACTAAAAAAAGTTAATGTATTTGGTGATGACTTTGATACACATGATGGAACTGGTGTACGTGACTATATCCACGTAGTTGACTTAGCTCGCGGACATGTTGCTGCTCTTAAAAAACTTGAAAAAGGTAGCGGACTTTCTAAATATAACCTTGGAACAGGAGTTGGATATTCTGTTTTAGATATTATTAAGAGTGCTTCTGCAGCAGTAGGACACGACATCCCTTACGTTATTGCACCTCGTCGTGCTGGAGATATCGCCGCATGTTACGCAGATGCTACAAAAGCAAAAGAAGAACTTGGATGGGAAGCTCAATACGATGTTAAACGTATGTGTGAAGATTCTTGGAGATGGCAAAACAAACATCCTAATGGATTTGACGAATAATAAAATAAAAAACTAGTCTAAATTTTTAGACTAGTTTTTTATTTTATTTATAAATAGCTATAAATGCTCCTCCGGTCATATTATCCTCAGGGGCTAAACTGCGCTCTTTCCAAATATCATCTATATTGTACCACTTGTTTGTTTTTGCCATATTATCAGGATCAAACACCTTTGTTTTTCCGTTCTCATAACCTGTCATAATAATTGCATGTGTACTATAACCATTTACAAATATTCCATGACCTACTGCTCCGTAAACTAATGTACCACTTTTTAGAGTTTTCTCTAACTCTTCTTTTGAATCTATTACTTTATAGTTTAATCCCCATTTTGTCACTACTTCTTGGACACCTAAACTAGACGTTCCAAGAAAGGTAGTATTCATTTCCATAGTCAAGCTGTATATATAATCTGCAACCTGAACCGGTGTAACATTCTCCTTAAGCCCTGATATAGCCATAGCTAATGCTGTCGGTACACACCCTGTTAATTTCATATTTGATAAACCATATCTTTTCCTAGCCCATCTTTCATCTGCCTGATAATACTGAGGCATCTTTATCGGAGCTAAATATTTTTCCGTAACATTATATTTTAATTTATTAGAGTCATTATCATCATATACCCATTTATTTTGTTGATCTTTTATCCATTCTGCTTTAGCGACAGCTGTAACATTAGTAAACATTAAGCAAAAAGCTAAAGCCACCATTACTTTCCTTAACAAAACAGCACTCCTTAACTTCTAAAAATTTAAGTCATTATATTATACTATTTTTTAAAATTTAAAACAAACAAATAGGAGAAATTATAAACTATGATTAATAATCACAATTCTAATTTCTCCTATTTTATTTACTTATTAACGTTATTAGTCTAAATCTTAGAAATTTGGTCTTGCATAACCTTTAATATAGCTTGCATTCCAGTTATATGTATTTCTTTTAACTTTTGTTTTTGCTGAACTTCCGTAAGTTGAAGAGTTACCTTCGATAGTTGTTACAACTCCATCTTTTACAGATTCAACAATTCCGATGTGGTCGGCAAAACCTCCACCATCCCAGTCAAATGTTATAACATCTCCTGCTTTTGGTAAAACTTTACCTTGCCAAATTCCTTTTTGTTGCATAATTCCGATATGACGTTGAACTCCACATTCTCTACCAATTAGATCACTTAATCCTGCTTGTTGGAATACAGTAGTTACAAAAATATCACACCAGTCATCTGAATAATTAGCTGTATATCCTACTGGTCTTGGTTTAACTGAGTTGTATGCATCAACGATTTTTTTATGTTCAGCTGAACCCATTTCAACACCTAAGTAACTTTGAGCTATACTTAGTACGTTACTTAGTCCAGAAGATCCATTACCAGTTGCTAAAGCATACTTACCATTTACAAACTTACGCTCACCTGTAGCATCCTTCGCAACTCCTGTGAATTTTTTACCTTCTTTGAAGAAATACCAATCTTGACCATCATCAAGCCACCAGTCGCCTAACTTACCTTTTACATAATATGTATCATTATGATAACCGTTGGCTACTTCACCATTTACATAGTGAATTCCTTTTTCAGTACCGTTAGCATATTTACCATTTACAAAATAATGCTTACCTGAGCTATCGTTAGCTTCTCCTGTATATTTCAAACCATGTTTGAAGAAATACCAATCTTGACCATCATTAACCCACCAGTCACCTAACTTACCATTTACATAATATGTTCCTTTTTCGTAACCGTGCGCTTTTTTTCCTTTTACATAAAATAGCCCGTTTTCAGTTCCATTAGCATATTTTCCATTTGTAAATAAATGTTTACCTGCACTGTCGTTAGCTTCTCCTGTATATTTCTTACCTTCTTTGAAGAAATACCAATCTTGACCATCATCAAGCCACCAGTCACCTAACTTACCTTTTACATAATATGTATCATCGTGATAACCGTTGGCGTATTTTCCATTAGAAAAGTAATGCTTTCCTGCATTATCTTTTCCTTCTCCTGTAAGTTTTTTACCTTTTTGGAAGAAGTACCAATCTTTTCCGTCATCATACCACCAGTTAGCAGCTTGTCCTTTTACATAATATGTATCTTTTTGATAACCGTTAGCATATTTTCCATTAACAAAGTAGTGCTTTCCTGCATTATCTTTTCCTTCTCCAGTATGTTTTTTACCATTTTGGAAGAAGTACCAGTCTTTTCCGTCAGCATGCCACCAGTTGGCTATCTTACCATCTACATAGTATGTTCCATTTGATGTCCAACCTGTTTTCTTTTCTGCAGAATTAGTTTCAGGTGCTTGAGGTTTACCTGATACTGTTTTTTTAGAACTAGCTTTCTTTTCATTTTCAGAAGTTACTTCCTTCTTAGTAGTTTCTTCTTTTTTTACAACATCTTCTTTTTTAGTAACTTCTTCTTTTTTTACAGTATCTACTTTTTTAGTACTTTCTGTTTTTTGAGTATTTTCTGTTTTCTTTGTACTTTCTACTTGTTTCGCTGGAGCCGTTGTTTTTTGAACTTCTCCTTCTTTATTAGTATTTTTAACTACTGGTGTATTCTTCACATTATCTTGTGCAGCATGAGCTTCATTAGAACCAGTTGCCGCATCAACAGCAAGGGGTGTTGCTAATACTGTTAAAATTCCTAATCCCATTTTTATATTATTTTTCATAGTTATATTTAATCTCCTATTACTTTTTTCAATAGTTTATCGAAACATTTTCAATAAAATCATTATTTATTATACCACTATTTCCATTACTGCACAGTTACCACTAAGTTACAAATGTATTACATCTTATGTCATCCATTTTATTATTAAAAAATTCTGTATTTTTATTTTTTATATTAATTTTATTTCGAATTAGAATAATACTCTTTTTTCCAACTAAATCCTTTTATTAATCCTACTAATGTTCCAACTCCATAAGAAACATGAATTAAAAATAGTATTATAGGCATAAGTAATATTGTAAAATTAAACTTATTATTAATTATTGTCATAATAGTAATAATTATTGTAAATAAAAAGTAAATACTACTTAATAAAATAATAAATAGCGATGTAATTGGTATCATCAATAAACTAAATATAATAGCCAAGACAAATACTAGTGGTACAAAGTGAAATATAGATAAACATTTAAATTCAACATGAGATGTTAAACCAATCCAATATCCATTAGAATATTTTTGTTTTAGCATTTTCTTTAAAGTAGGCCTAATGTATTGATACGATAGTATATCTTTACTATATTTAATTTTAAAACCATTTTTTCTAATTCTATAATGTATCTCATTGTCTTCTGTACGAATTAATTTTTCATTTAATAAACCTGCTTTTTCGAACACTTCTTTTCTATACATTCCGTGAAAAATTGAGTCTACATATCTATCTTCATCAGATTTCCTATAATTAGCTATACTACTACCAAACATATTTTCTTCTACTAAATGAAGTGTCTTAGAGAAATTATCAGAAGTTTCTACAATTGTAGGTCTCTTACCACCGCAAACATATTCACCTGTATTTATTACATTAATATTTTTCTCTACAAAATTACTAGTCACTTTTGAGTGAGCATCAATTTTTAAAACTACATCTCCCTCTGAATTTTTCACCCCTAAATTGAACCCACTAGGTTGAACTTTTTTAGGGTTATCAATTACTTTTATTTTATAGAAATCATTATTACTTTTTTGAAAGTTCTCCATAATTTCTTTAGTTTTATCTGTAGACATTGCATTAATAAGAATTATTTCTATTAGATTATGTGGATAAGTTTGATTGTTTAAATCATCTATTAATCCTGGTAGATATTTTTCTTCATTATATGCACTAATAATAATGGATACTAGCATACTTTCTCCTTCCACAAATCAGGCTAGATTAACTTATTAATCTAGCCTAAAATTTATTATTTATCTTTATTACCTAATCTATCATTAGCATCGAACATTATACTTGCAATAGACTCTCCCCAATAAGGCGCAGTTGCATAGTTAACGTTCATTCCACTTACTTTGTTTCCTAAGTAAGCTCCTCTTGCTGGGAAGCTTGAATTGCTTAGATATTTTTCATTAATCCAACGAGCAGCTCCTAAAATACCTGCATCTACATTATCAAACCTAGTTGCTGATGTATATGGACTTGAATCATAAGCAGCAATCCCGAAGAAGTTATTTTTAGCTTTAGCTATATTACTTCTACCCCATGCACTCTCTAAAGCACTGTGAGCTACTAAGTATAGTGCATTTACACCATATTTTTGTTCTGCAGCTTTGAATGCAGCACCTTTACCTGCTAACATACTATCGCTTGCTCCCATTAGTGTATAAAGTTTATTTATATCTGCAGCAGTATAGTTTGTTTTTGATTTTAAATTACTAAATTGGAACGGATGTTCTAATTTGAATGAACCAAAGTTAATTCCATCTGCTGAATAGTATGATTTACCAACTTGCATACTTGAATTGTGGTATGCAACTTTTATACTACTATATTTAGAGTATCTATGATATACATATTTACCATCACTTACATAGTCAGGAATAAATGTTGTACTAGAGTTAACTGCTTGAACTTGTGAAGGATTAACGTATCCTACTAATCCAGCTACTTGAACTGGAATTCTTCCTGAAGCTGAAGCTCTGTTATCTTTAAATACTATAGTTCCTTGTGAAATGTGAGATAATATTTTACCATTACCATCATATACTGGAATATAAAGCCCAGTTACTTTGTAGTGTCCAGTATATTGGTTACTAGTAGCTTGACTAGATTGTGTTTTCCCACCTTTTTGAGCATATTTACCATTAACAAATTCGTGTTTCCCTGAACTATCATTTGCTATACCAGTAAACTTCTTACCATCTTTGAAATAATACCAATCTTTTCCATCATCATACCACCAGTTGGCTGCTTTTCCTTTTACATAGTATATTCCATTTTGGTATCCGTTAGCAGCTTGTCCTTTTACATAGTATGTTCCGTTTACATTACCGTTAGCATATTTTCCATTTGAGAAGTAGTGTTTTCCTGCGTTATCTTTTCCTTCTCCTGTGTGTTTTTTACCATTTTGGAAGAAATACCAGTCTTTTCCATCATCATACCACCAGTTGGCTGCTTTTCCTTTATCATAATATGTTCCATTTTGGTATCCGTTAGCAGCTTGTCCTTTTACATAGTATGTTCCGTTTACATTACCGTTAGCATATTTTCCATTTGAGAAGTAGTGTTTTCCTGCGTTATCTTTTCCTTCTCCTGTGTGTTTTTTACCATTTTGGAAGAAATACCAGTCTTTTCCATCATCATACCACCAGTTGGCTGCTTTTCCTTTATCATAATATGTTCCATTTTGGTATCCGTTAGCAGCTTGTCCTTTTACATAGTATGTTCCGTTTACATTACCGTTAGCATATTTTCCATTTGAGAAGTAGTGTTTTCCTGCGTTATCTTTTCCTTCTCCTGTGTGTTTTTTACCTTTTTGGAAGAAATACCAATCTTTTCCATCATCGTACCACCAGTTAGCAGCTTCTCCTTTTACATAATATATATCTTTTTGATAACCGTTGGCATATTTACCATTGACAAAGTAGTGCTTACCAGCATTATCTTTTCCTTCTCCTGTGTGTTTTTTACCATTTTGGAAGAAATACCAGTCTTTTCCGTCATCATACCACCAGTTGGCTACCTTACCATTTACGTAATATGTTCCATTTGATGTCCAACCTGTTTTCTTTTCTGCAGAGTTAGTTTCAGGGGCTTGAGCCTTACCTGATACTGTTTTTACAGAGCTAGTTGTTTTTTCTTTTGATGCATCTTTTTTAGCAGCATCTTCTTTCTTAGTATTTTCTGTTTTAGTAGTCTCTGTTTTCTTTGTGCTTTCTGCTTGTTTTACTGGAGTCGTTGTTTTTTGAACTTTTCCATCTTTGTCAGCAGTTTTAACTACCGGTGCAGTTTTAACTTTATCTTGTGCTGCATGAGTTTCAGCTGCATGAGCTTCATTAGAACCAGTTGCAACATCAACAGCAAGTGGTGTTGCTAATACTGTTAATATTCCTAATCCCATTTTCAAATTGTTTTTCATAGTTATTTCCAATCTCCTATACTAATTTTCTTTTAATATATCTTTTAAATCATTATACATTATACATTTTTTCCATTACTGCACAGTTACCACTTAATTACAAATATATTACATATTATGTCATCTACTTTACTAATAAAAAATACAGAATTTTAATTAAAAAATTCTGTATTTTTGTTCTTTAATATTTAATTTTATTCTTAAGTTATAATAATATTTTTTCCCAATACAAGCCTTTTTCTCAGCCTACTAATATTACTATTCACTAATAGTACGTATATAATTGAATCTTAAATTAAACTATTTCAAGATCTCCCCTATCTCTAACCATATATCTTTTAAATAATGTTACACTAGCTAAGTAGTATAATAAAGCACCAAGTATAGCCGTAAATCCACTTCCTGTTGTAAGTAAGAATATATTACTTTTTATTGAACCATTGTATGGATTATATACAAATAACATTGTTACTACACATGAAATTATTATACACAATAACCCAACAAGATTATATCCATTACTATACTTATAAGCATCATGCCCTTTTAAATTATAAGCTGATTTTAACGATAATTTTCTTTTTCTAATTATAAAATAGTCTACTAATATCATACCAATAATTGGCCCTTGTACATATGCTGCAAGCGAGATGAAAGCACCAAAATACTTTTCAACGCCTCCCCATACAGTAAGAACACTTACATAAATCATCGCTATTATAACTAGTAACTTATAGCTAACTTTAGGTAATCCACTCTTCACAATCATACAATTTACATATGACCCTGTCCCTTGAGTACCTATATTAGCAAATGCTACTAGTAATAAACTTAAAAGACCTAATGTTGGCGTTGCTAATACTGATAACATTGTTGTAGGATCACTTTCATAAACACCTGTTTTTACAAACATTGCTAAAGTCATAACTCCACCAGTTGCAACAAAGAACGGTGCTACAACACCATAAGAAAGTGTTGTTCCCCAATATCCACTTCTTTCTGTTTTAGCTAATCTAGGCATAACTAATGCTTGTGTTGACCAAGAAAATGCAAAAGCAACATTTCCTTCAGCCGACATCATAAAACGCTCTAGCGCACTAATTTCATCTTGATTAACAGGTTTTACTGCTAATATTTCTGAAAATGGCACAGATGTTATACTGATGAAGAAGACTATTACACCTACTACTAGCAGTGCACCAACAAGAAATCTATTAGTCCACTTTATCACTTCAGGTCCACCTATAGCTATTAGAGTTCCTAAAACAACACACATTACACCTAATATAGGATTCCATAAATCTTCATTTAACACTACTCCAAAGTTCTTCATTAGATTAATCATAGAAGAAGAAAACAAATTAGCAGCAACTGCATACCATCCGAAATTCGCTAAGCTAATTACAATTGATAATATTGCAACTCCTTTATTTCCTAAGACAGCCCTTAACCATATCCATAAATCAATACCATATCTTACCGCAAAGAAAATTGGTAAACAACTTACTGATACCCAGATTAAGTTAAATGCAAAAATGTTAATTAACATTTGTTTAAATCCTAAAAACTGAGCCACGTACGCCCCTTGAGTATAACACCATGTAGCAATAGCAAATCCACTTGTAGATAAAAATAAATCCATAAATGAATATTTTCTTTCACTACTTAAAACTGGTACTACTCCCGTAATTGTCTCTCTTTCTATATAACTACCTTGCATTACTTAATCACCTCACTCATACATAATACTATTAGTACTAGGCTTGTAATTATTATACTTGCTATAACATAACCATCTACCTTAGTAATTCTTTTTGGAAATTTATACTCCTTACTTTCCATTATATCTAGTTTTCTTTTTGTTTCTTCATATATTAATTCTTCTAGATTTTTACTCATTACTATTGACTCCTTTTAATTCTAATGCTTCTTTTCCATATGTTTTCGTATACTTATACCATATGTATAAATATTTACCTACATTTTTTCCTAAGCTATCTTGATGTAGTGCCCATAAAAACCAATAGAATGATATAATCGCAGTATATCCTAAATAAGTTTTTAACTTATTAAGAGTATAACTCTCTCCTAAATATTCTTTAATCACCTCAATAGCCTCTTCTACTTTATAATCTGAACAAGCAATAAATGTTCCTAAGTCAACTGCTGGGTGAGTCATACCTGAGTACTCCCAGTCTATAAGATACATATTATTTTCTTTATCTATTAAAAAGTTAGGGTCATAACTATCACAGTGACATAAGCAATATTCTTCATCATCTGATAATTTATTCTTTAATGTCTCTACTAAATCTACTAAATCATTCATATCTTCGAAGTCATCTCTATTATTTTCTGCTAATAGGTGGCGGAAACCATCTATCTGCTTCCATATATCAAACTTATATTCTGTTTTTTCTCCACTATTATGTAATAACTTAAGATATTTTAAAGCTCGAGAGACATCTTCTTTATTATGGTAATCTAGATTTCTAGCATCATCTACAAAATGAGAAATCTTCCAACCTTTCTCATCTATATAAATATGAGTATTATCAATACCTAATTTCTTAGCTATCTCCATTGACGCAGCTTCACTTTTCCTATTAATATACTCTTCCGTTCCCTTACCAGGATGTCTATACACGTATTGTTTTCCTAAAACAGAAAACTTAAATGATGTATTCGTTAAACCTTCTTTTATCGGACTTATTTGTTCGATTTCCTCTTCTCTACACTCTAATATTTTTGAAATATTAGATAAAATTTTCGAATTAGTATTCTTTAAATAATCTTTGTCGAACTGTCTTAATTCCTCTAAAGAATCAAACTCTCTTATAATATCTTTGCTATATCTTCTTATACGTAAATCTAATTCTGACATGAATTTAATATATAAGTCTTCCCACAATGATTCTCTTACCGCTTGTTTTTTAAATTCTTCTCTAAGAATCGAAGAAAACTTATTACTAAATTCTCGATCAAAATATACATGACCTAACATTACCCAAGAGTCAGAACCACCTGCTTTTGCATCAATTATTCTATCTTTTTTATCAAGAGTTATACAATACTCATCAGTTTCTCCGTCTATATACACAGACGAATAATACCCTTTATAAACGTATTTTTCAAATGGATTTTTTTCAAAATAATTATCAGATGAACATATATATGTATTAGATAATTTATCTGCTACTAGAATCATTGAAGAAGTATTGTTGTATTTATAATAATCTTCATTCACAACAATCTCTACTCCATATTTCTCTTCTAAATAAAACATTTTTTCCTTCATATAACCAACAACTAACGTTATATCTTTTATCCCTACAGAATGTAATTGTTTAATTTGTCTTTCTATTAAAACTTCTCCCTTCACATTAAGTAGTCCTTTAGGTTTTTCATAAGATAATGGAGCAAATCTAGTACTCATACCTGCAGCTAATATAACTGCATTATTAACTTTATACGGTTCAAGGGAATCTATACCATATTCTGTAATTTTATTATATTTATCAATTAAGCCTTTATCTTTTAGTTCTGCAATTACCGAGTTAACTTTCCCTAATGAGATATTTAACTCCTCTGCTATTTCTCTTTGTGTTTTATTAGAATTTTGTAATAATTTCATCAACACTTCAAATTCTGATAATTTAATCATAAAGTACCTCTCTATTTGTTCATTTCCCCAAGTTTATAGTTGTTTTTTGAACACTGTGGCAAAAAACAGAGATCTAATTAAAAAATTAAATCTCAAGCTTATTTATTGTAACATACTTATTAATAAAAGTCCAATTTATCTAAACATTTATAATTCCTATTGCATAATTAGATTATTCACACTTTCACCTTAACTTAGTTTAGAAAAATATATAATATTGAAGTTTATCTGCAACAAATTAAATGTTGGATTTTACTGTAGCTTTTTTCAATCCAAAATTAATAAGTTTTGCAAGTATAATACTAATAACTAAAACTATTATCGTGAAAATAACATCATTTACTTTTGACGAAATATAATATCTTCCAAAATAATGTATTACTAACCCATGAATCATATATAACTCAAAAGAGATTCCCCCTAGAGCTAGTAAATATTTATTATCAAAATTTATATTTTTTATCAATAATATAAAGTAAAGAGTAAAAATAAGATTGTCCATATTTGCTGCTAAAGCATACATGTAACTACTTGTAAGACCAAGCTTAGTTAATACAATATCATAATTATGAAATATGAACATAAAAAATGTAGCACTTACTAAAGTCATGAATAAATTGTTCTCTATAACTTCATCTATTTTATCTTTATTCTTTGCCCATACTAATCCTAAAATAAATGTTAAAATACTATTATACCACCAAAATGAATAATGTAATTTAATAGCTACAATGATATAAATAATAATAAGTATACTATTAATAATGATAGCTACTCTTTTATTTTCTACAAATTTGAATGATAAATAAAATAATACATATATAAGAATTATGACGTCTATAAACCAACCATTATATATAACTGTTTTTCCAACTGTGAACAGCTTAATAAAATAATTAATATTAATTGATTCTTTATTCACACCTATTCTATATATCAAATAAATCATCCATATGCTTATAAATGGAACTAAAATTTTTAATAATCTTTTTCTAAAAAAATTATCTAAATATGTTTTACTCTTGCTATTTTGAACGTATAATCCATATCCCGATAAAAAGAAGAAAATAGACACTATATAACTTCCCATATAAGCAAAGTTAGTAAAAACATCCCCTGTAGTAACTTCTTGTGATAAATGATGTAGTATTATACCTATAGCCAAAATCCCTTTTAAACCTTTAGTTGAAACTGGATTTAAATAATCTCTTGGATTTTTTGGTAACAAATAAGCAAATCCAGAAATTATCAATAAAACAAAAATATCCATTCTACACTTCCCACTTAAATACAGTCTTAAATGCTGTATTTAAATCAGTAGCAAATACTCTATGAATATCATTAATATTTTTCGCTGGAGTTTCTAAATAAATGATATTTTTAAATCTTCTTTCAAATTTTTTATTACTTAACATTTCTACTGCTTTTTCAAAATCAATTCTTCCTGAACGTGATGAACCTAATAATGTTAGACCTTTTTCTAATACATCACGAGTATTAATGTTAACTTTATACTCACTAACACCCATTAGTACTAAACTACCTTGTGGTTTTATATATTTAATAATGTCATTAATAGCATATCCACTACCATCTCCACCACAACACTCTACACCATGATCAAAACTTAAATTATCTGGAATATGATCAGTAATATAACATTCTTTCGCAAAACTAAACAATTCTAATTTTTCCCAGTGACGACCTATAACAATAATCTCACAGTTAGGTAAAGTATAGTTAATTATATTAGCCATAACGTACGCTAAGCTTCCATCACCTATTATAGCGATTCTATCTCTTTTACTATGAGAATTTTTCATGAATCTATCCATAGCGTGCATACCAACACTAATAAACTCTGTAATAGCTGCAACACTGTCTTCCACACCATCATACGCAACTACCCTATCTTTTGGTAATGCTACAAATTCTCTCATAAAACCATCGAATCCGCTTGATAAGAAATGTGTTCCACTCATATAATTTTCATAGAATTCTTCATCACTTGCTCTAGGTGGCTGGTTAGGAATCATTACTACTTTTTGTCCTACTTCATACGTGTTTGTAGGGTCAGAAATAACAATCCCCACACACTCGTGAATAAGAGCCATAGGTAGTTTTTTAGATAGTACCTTTGGATCTCTTTTCCCTTGATAGTATCTTTGGTCCGCATGACAAAGTGCCATAAAATTAGGTCTAATAACTATTTTATCTTTATCATTTAAATTTTCTTCATTGTATTTTACATTAATAAATTTCGGCTTTATTAATTGGTATATTTGATTAATCATATTATTCGTCCTCTAACATGCTCTTAGCTATTTTAAGATCTGTTACGGTAGTTATCTTAAGATTTGAGTATTCTCCATGAGCTAGAGCTACTTTTTTCCCTTTAATAACAAATATTTTACATGCATCTGTTAATATTTTTTTCTCTTCAGCATCTAACGATGTATATAAGTCTAAGAAATCTTTACAACGGAAACTTTGAGGAGTTTGTCCTTGATAATAATATGCTCTATTTGGAATATTAGAAATATACTCTCCCGTTGTACTTTCAACTATTGTATCTACCGCTTCTACTACTGTATCTACAGCATCACTTTCTTTAGCTAATCTAATATTATCTTTAATAATTCTAAGTGTAATAAATGGACGAACAGAGTCGTGTGTAATTACGATATCTTCATCTGTTAGTTCTTTATATTCATTGATTGTATTTATAATATTTTCAATTGTTGTATTTCTATCTACACCTCCTGGTGTAATAATTATTCTATCACTAAAAGTAGGTACGTATTTTTCAACTAAATCTTCTGCATGTGAAATCCAGTCTTCATGAACTCCTACTACTATCTTCTCTATTTCCGGTTCTAATAGAAATTTTTCAATAGTGTGAATTATTATAGGTTTACTACCTAAATCTAGAAACTGTTTCGGCATGTTGCTAATTCCCATTCTAGTTCCTGTTCCACCAGCTAATATTCCTGCGTAAATCATGTTTTTCTCCTTAGTTATTTATTTTCTATTTTAATTTATATTCCATCAATTTTATTATATCATATATTAAGATATTCAACAAAAAACTTTACATTTTTTAGATATTATGAGTCGATATCTTGAAAATATGATATAATGTTTAATAGAATTTCTAAGAAAGGATTTTTGCTTAAATGAAGAGCATAAAAATGAACGCCTTAGCTTTCATGGGTATACGAATTCTTAATATAATTTTCCCTATCTTAACTGGAACTTATGTGGCGCGTGTTCTTGATAAGACTTACTATGGGTATTTTAACTCCGTAGATACAATCCTATCATTTTTCTTACCTTTCGCCACTTTTGGAGTCTACACCTATGGTTTAAGGGCAATAAGTAATGTTCGAGATAATAAAGATAAAACTAATACGGTATTTTCTCAACTATTTTACCTGTGTATGTTTTGCACAGTTATGACTACTATTGTCTACTTTACGACTTATAATTTATTTTTTGAGAATAATCCCGTCCTTAAAAAAGTATATTTGGTAATGGGCGTGCAATTAGTTGCCCAAGTATTTTCTATAGAATGGGTTAATGAAGCATTAGAAAACTATAGTTTTCTATTTTATAAAACAGCTGTTATTAGAGTATTAATGCTAATATCTATTTTTGCTTTTGTGAAAGATGAACATGACATTATAATATATACTCTTATAATGAGTTTATCAACCGCTTTAAACTATGTACTAAGTTATTTTTGGATAAAAAGAGATGTTAAATTTGTTAAAATTAGAATTAGAGATTTAAAGCCGTTGCTTTTACCACTTTTTGCTATGTTATTATTTGCAAATGCAAATATGCTATATACATTTTTAGATAGAATGTTTCTTGTTAAAACTGGAGAATCAATATACGTTACATACTATACAATGTCACAAAGAATAGTTAATGTACTAGCTGGTGTAATAACAGGAGCGATAGGCGTAAGTTTACCTCGCCTAGGGTATTACTTAGGTAATAATGATCGAGAATCATATACATACTTGGTAAATAAAGGTAGCCGAGTATTCAATTTCTTTATCATACCCCTAAGTTTCGGTTTAATGCTCCTTGGGCCAAATGCAATCTTACTTTATGGTAGTGAAAAATATGTAGCAGCAGGGACTCTTACATCATTATTTGCGTTCAGAACAATAATATCAGCATTAGATACTATTTTAGGTTCTCAAATACTATTTGTTAATGGTTTTGAAAAAAGAATAACAGTATATACACTATGTACAGGATTATTAAATTTATCACTAAATTTCTTATTATTCTATAATAAAATCTTTGAACCTGAATTTTATTTAATTACTACAATAATTTCAGAAGTAATTTTACTTATTATTTACATTATTTTTATTAATAAGAAAAAATTATTTAATCTTAAAAACATATTTAAATACACATTAAAATATACATTATTCAGCTCTACTTTTTTACTTGTATATTTCGCTGTGAATTATATCTATCCAGTAGAATTAGTAATTAATGTACGATTCTTGATTAATACTGCTAGTATTATTTTATTATCGATATGTTCTTATATAATAGTATTAGCTATAAATAGAGATAGTGTGTTTTTAGAACTATTTAACAATTTGTTAGCACTTAAAAATAAATTTATTAAAAATAGGAGGTCCTAAAACAGATGAAAAAACTTACTCTAGACGAAGTAAAAAAAATAGAACTTGAAATACTTACTTATATAGACTCATTCTGCAAAAAAAATGATATTTCATATTTTATTAATTACGGTACTCTGCTAGGGGCTGTGAGACACAAGGGGTTTATACCTTGGGATGACGATATAGATATTTCAATGGACAGAGAAAATTATAATAAGTTTATAGAAAAATTCAACAATGATTCTTCTAAATATAAAATTTTATCCCTGGATACTGATAAAAAATACTATAATAACTTTATTAAGGTCGTTGATTCTACTACTAAAATAATAGATAATAGAAATTATAAAACTTTTTCTAGTGGAATATTTGTAGATATTTTCCCTATGGATAAATTTGATAATAAAAAAATAATAAATACCTGTTATGTTTTAGAAAGCTTGAAGCTATTATCTTTTAGTAAAAGAAAAAATATTGTCTATAAAGATAGCTTCATAAAAGATATAATTAGAAGTAGTTTCTGGGGCTTATTCCTTCCAGTCTCTCCTAGAATATTTGCCAAAAAAATTGAAAAACAAATATCACAATATACAAATAAAAGCGGGAAGTATATTGCGTTTATTCCTTCTAAATTAAAGGAGAAAGAAATATTTAGCGCTCAAACTTTTAACGAGCTTATCGAATTGGAATTTGAACACTTAACGCTCCCTGCACCAAAAAATTATGATACTGTTCTAAAGCAATATTACGGAAATTATTTTGAACTACCTCCTAAAGAGAAACAAATTAATATTCACGAATTTGAAGCATATAAAATGGAGGAGTAAATTATGAAATTAATGTCAAAACAAGATTTAAAAAAACACCAATTAGAAATTTTAGATTTTATCGATGATATTTGCAAAAAAAATGATATACCTTATTTTCTTAACTACGGTACTATGCTAGGTGCTGTTAGACACAAAGGAATGATTCCATGGGATGATGATATAGACATATCTTTATTTAGAGAAGACTATAATAAACTTATTGATCAAATTAATAAATGTAATCATCCTAAATACAAAGTTTTAGACTATTATAATTCTGATTGGTACTTTCACAATTTTGCAGCTATTATAGATACTACTACTATTATAAAAGATACGGTTAAATATAAACCACACGATACTAGCGTTTTTGTTGATGTATTTCCTGTAGACACTTTTGATGATTTGAGCATCGTTAAAAAAGGCTATAGATTAGCGGCACTCAGACAATTATGTTATATAAAAAAAGAGAACGCAACTTATGGAGACAGCAAAATAAAAGACTTTATTCGTGTTGTTTGCTGGTATGTACTAAGACTAGTTAATCCCCGCTTTTTCTATAAAAAAATAGAAAAATTAGTTAGCAGTAACTCCAGAAAAAATGGAAAGTATGAAGGAGCAGTGGGAGTAAGTAAGGGTGGCATGAAAGAAATTTTCCCTTCTGGCACACTTAAAGATATTATATATGTTGAATTCGAAGGAAGAAAATTACCAATCCCTAAAAATTATGATACATGTCTTACACAATATTATGACGACTATATGACACCTCCATCAGCAGAAGAACAACAATGGTATAGTCACAATATTCAAGCATATAAAAAATAATCACATCAAAGTTTTACTTCTTATTTCAAAATATAAAAAACACCATAGATACTAGATTCTTCCAAATCTAATGTCTATGGTGTTTTCATCTTTGTCTCTTATAATTTATAAGTAGCTACTCCGACTACTTTTTTGCCTACATTTTGAACTGTTTGCAGTGTTTCTTCAAAGCTTTTATATCTAGTTACCCCATATTCCTCAACAAACAGAACGCTATCAGCTTTTATTATTGTTGATATATCCTCAACATCTCCTATTTTTATATTATCAGTCAATATATCACTATACTGCTTAGAAAATTTTTCTAGGATTTTTTTATTCGAAGATAATACCGCTACTGCACTGTTTCCTGTTTTATATTCAATCAATTCTTTTAGATTAGATACAGTACTTAGCTTAGTAACAAGGTTGATATCATATTTACTGTAGTCTCCCGCTCTATTAATTGTTGGATTAAATATATACGCAACAATATTACCTAGAATAGTTATAAGAAGTGCACCTATTCCAAGAACAACCAATCTAATTAATAAACTTACTTTATTAACCCCAGATTCTTTACCACCTTTTGCTACTAATTCTTGAGAATTTATTGTTTCTAATTTCTCTATTTTAACATTTGTATAAGTGTCTTTAAATTTATTAACTACACCTTCTAATTTCTTCTCAATAATATCATTAGTTAATTTACTAGGAGTTAGTATTTTAACAGTTACCCCTGCGTTATTAACTAATGGATTTACCGTTACTTTCTTGCTCCAATAATCAAAATCAGAGTTTTTTAGCGTATTTGCACTAGTATCTAATTCTCTTTCTATCACTTTCATATCTTTTTCAGATATATCATTAAATAAGTATGCACCATTTATATTTGCTGTAACTAGTTTCCCATAGAAGTCACTATATCCTCCTATTTTACCTTTATCAGTATTCTGTTGTTCTTCTAATGGAGATGTAATCTTATAAGTAATATATGTATAATAATTTGTTGTATCTTTTACAATTGTTTTATTATTTATTACTTTATAAGTATAAGGTATCGCCATCAAACAAAATATTAATACTAACGCTATAAAATTGATTATCTTTTTTTTGTAAATATTAGCAAATAAATCTGCTATTGAATAATTTTCAAACATTATCGTTCTCCTTTGTTATTGACTGTATGTTTTATTTTTTTATTAAGTAATCCTGCTCCTAGAAAAATAAGTAATATTATTCCCCAATATTGCATAGTAAATAGGCTTAAAAAGGCTTCTGAGAAGCTACTTCTTGGCATAAAGAATAAGTTATTTATAATTAAAAGAGTTATTCCAAACGCTAAAATTTGCTTTCCATACGCTATTTTCATCATGTATATAAATAATATTCCTAATAAAATATTAAATAAAAACACTCCAAAAAACCCATAATCTGTATATATTTCCATTATATAACTACTGCCTATACCATGTCCGTCTAAATATTTATTTTCTAAAACTATATATGATATATTGTGCGAATAACTATTACTTTCCAGTGCTAATTCTACACTATTAGTAGTATTAACGAAAGGCTTAGCTCCAAAGAAAACACCTAAACTTCCTTTTGTATAATATTCTAAAATAGGTCCAAAAGTAAAATTCACAGTATCTCTTACCGGTATATTACTATTGTATAGATATCCTCTAGTTAATACCCCAAAGCTAGTACCTTGTTTATATAAGAAATCTAAGATTAAATTACCTATTCCTCCATCTTTAATCTCCGCATCATCTCTAATATAATTTAAAAGCCCCATAAGTATCATCATTAACGGAGTACCTACATATAAGATAATTTTCTCTTTAAAACCAATCCATTTGCCTTTTTCAGTCTGATTTCTCATAAAATAATATACAAACGCAAAAATTAAACTTAGTACGAATGGATTCCTTGTACCTATAAACAGATGAATACCATTTGCTGCAATAAGCATTAATAAAACTATTGCTGACTGTAATTTTTTAGGTTTTGTAGCTAAATATATACACAACGCATATAGCATAAATGTTGATATTGTATAAGTAAAATAAGGTAATTCACTTTTGAAGTTGGCATAATAATCATAATACGTTGTATTTAATCTGAAAATCAGTCTTTCTATTAATCTTAAAGTATAAAATGGATAAGATATTAGAAATACTGCCAAAGAAACTAACCTTACATTCTTTACATACACCTGGTTCGTTACTTTCTCCTTTATTTGATCTTTTTTAGAAACCAATATTCCTCCTAAAAACAGACCAATTATTGAAACAGCTATAATTAAAAATGAAAATTTATATGCTTCTGCTTGATAAGTGTTTAACGCTCCATCTTTAAAATAATCTATTGTAGGTCTCGAGACTAGAAACACAAAAATAGTTAAATAAAAGATTAGGTGTATAATATAATACTTTATGTTATTGAACGTATATAGAACACTACTAATTAGTAGCCCTAACAATGCATACAACAATAACTTCAATTCATTAGTATATATATATAATATACCAATAATAATAGTTATAAAATAACTAAGCATAGTTAGTACAAAATATAACTTTTTGCCTTCTATACTCAATCTACTTACCTCCTCTAATCATGTACTCTTTTACTATTTTCAATATTAGAAAACAGTAATTTTCGATACAATTTAACGTTAACGAGTAATATTAACGCTGCAATTCTTCTATTTCTTCTAAAAATAGTATTTTTAGATATTTTTATAGCATTTTTCTTTAAAAAACTCACAACTTCTTCATAGTGATCTAGTTTTCTATAATCTTTTTCTAGAAGCATCTTATCTAAAATAAAGAAATGAGCATATGAAAGTCTAAAGAATGCTTCCTCTAGCAATCCTCTATATTCTTTAGATATTAAATCATAATACTTTTTATAAATATCTATATATACCAAATCTATTTTCTTATATGGTTTAGTTGTAATGCTGTCTCCTCTATGAAAATAATAATAATAAGGTTTAGTTGTAACAGCGTATTTATCCGCATAATTTATTAAATCATAATGATAAAATGCATCTTCGTATATCTTTCCTACTGGAAATACTAACTTATCTGCAATTGATCTCTTTAATAATTTATTACAAATACTTCCAGGTATCTTTTGTCCTATTAGATACTCTTTTAGAAAACCTTCCCTATCACAAACAAAACTCATATTTGTATCACTGCACTGAGGGGTTTCACTATTTGAATAAACATTCATTACCCCACAGATAGACACATCAGCATTTTTTTCCACTATTTGATTATATAGTGTATTTAACATTTCATGGTGAATATAGTCATCTGAATCAATAAAAATTACGTATTCTCCTGTTGATTCTCTTTCACCAGCATTTCTTGCATCTGATAATCCTCCATTTACTTTGTGGATTACCTTAATTCTATCATCTCTTTTTGCTAATTCATCACATAGTTCTCCACTATTATCTGTTGAACCATCATTTACAAGAATTATCTCTAACTTCTTATATGTTTGATTTATAATTGATTCTACGCAACGCTCTAAGTATTTTTCTACATTAAAAACTGGTACTATTACGCTAATTAATTCTTTGTTCATAACTTCCTCATTATTTAAATATTTTTTCAATATTCTCTATCTGTTTTTCTATAGTAAAAGTCGATAGAAATTCTCTAGCTTCATCCTTATTAAATACTTCAAAACCTTCTACATAGTTAATAATTTCTTCTGTTGCTTGCTCGTTCGTATTTATTATTTTTCCAAAACGTCCTGACTGAGATAGTTCCTCAGCACCTCCCACATCTGTTGAAACGAATGGGATACCCAAACTTAAGGCTTCAACATATACTCCTGGAAAACCTTCTTGTTTAGACATAGATAATAATAACTCCATATCTTTTAAATACTTATATGGATTTTTTTGATAGCCTAAAAAGTGAACGTATTGTTGTAATCCGTATTGATCTACTCTTTTTTTCAGTTCTTCTTCTAGTGTTCCAGTACCAATAAAGTACAAATGATACTTTTTATTTTGCTTATGCAATAAGCGAACAACCTCTAACACTCTGTCTGAACCTTTATTCTCTTCAATTCTTCCTACCGAACAAATACTATTAGAATTAATTTCAATATCTAGACTTTCTTTTGATTTCTCTATAATGTCATCAAAATTATAGCCGTTATAAATTGTACATAATTTGCTTTTATATTCTGGAAATACTTCTTCAATAGATTCTCTAGTTTTCTTTGATATAGCAACAATATTATCGACATCTTTCAAATGTTTTTTATGAGACTCTCTTTTTTCTGTATCTTTAAGAAACTCTTCTATACTTCCATGTATCCATGCTATTTTTTTTACATTGTTTCTTTTTGAAAAATTAAAAGGCGGATTCATAATAGTAAACGATACTTCTATATCATACTCATCTTTTACCAATAATCTTCTCACTAGATTTGGAAAGTATATACGCAGTCTCCATAAAATTGCACGTATCAGTCTAGATTGCTTATAACTTTGTAATGATTTTAATATAGTTACATTATCTGATATAGGTTCGTATCCTTTATCAAAATGCTCAATCTCTAATATATCTATATCATACTTATCCTTTGGAAGATTTCTAATTACAGTAGAAAGTATCTTTTCGGCTCCTCCTCCCAATGAGTAAGACCACATAAAAAATAATACTTTTTTCTTAGCCATAATATTCCCCTTTATACTTAATATAACTATTCTCCATATCAGTTATTACTGCATCATGATGAGGTACTTGCTTCTCCTTTGGAGGTGGTGTCATATAATCACCGAAAGCTGTTTTCAAGTAAACATCATACCCTACAGGTATTGGCATTTTAGTATTTTCAAAGTCTATAAAAATATTATCATCAAATGCTTCTATCGGATATTTTTTCTTCATATATCCTGGTCCTGTGCAAAGCTCAGTTATACCGTCACTTTCCTCACGTGTATATTTAGTCATCTCACGTTCAGCTTTTTTCCAAATTTTATAGCGTAGTGATTTTGGTGTAAGACCTAATAATATCGTACTACCCCACTTCATAATAGCTCCATGTTTTTCTGGAATAGTTTGTGCACAAAACAGTGAGTAAATTAGTGCCCAGCGCACTTGTTTTTTTCTACTAGTTTCATCTTTTGGATAATAATCCAAAGGAATAATATCTAATGCTAACCCATGAGGCATATCTAAATCTTGTTGATATGGTTTTATACATGTTGTTTGAGTATCTCTTATTGTAATAAATAAGTTTCTATCTACAAACTTTGAATCACTTTTAGATAAAAAGTACTCTTTTTTAGCATATTTATTCCATAATTCAGGCAGTTTTTCATAATCTTTTCTCGGCATAAAGAAATCCAAATCATCATCCCAAGGAATAAACCCTTTATTTCTTAAACCACCTATTGCTCCACCACCACAAAGGTAACAAAGTAAGTCATGTTCACGACAAAATTCTACAAAATATTCAGCCATTTCTAAACTTTTATTTTGAATTTCTTTTAAACTACTCACCTAC
>CAUSKO010000021.1:0-23440 GCA_963532255.1 uncultured Gemella sp.
TTATACCGCTTGCAGTTCCTACAAAGTTATCTTCTGGAGTAAATTCAATATCCACGTTATTACCATTTGGAGTAACTTTATATTTACCTTCTCCTGGTATCACATAATATCCATCAGCTTTTGGATTTATTACTTGTTTTGTTCTATTATCAATAATAACTGGAGCTACAGTTTGATCGATCTCTGCATTTTTATCACGGCTGTACTTAGATAGTCCTTGAGCCGTGAATGCAACTGTTGCTGTTTGTGTCGCTCCTTGAACATCTATTGTTTCTTTACGCTCACCTTTTGGCGGGAACGTAATTTGAGTTTTAAAGTCTTCTACTTCTCCAGATAAAGCTAAACCTGTTGGGTTTTCAATATCTGATTGATTACTAGCAATACGAACACGTGTACCTAATTCAGTAATACTTGGATCAATCATTGTTTTTGCATTGTTAAAATGAAGTCTAACTGGTCCATCTTGCGTAATTGTCGCTAAGTCAGAACGCTCATCCTCATCGAATTTTCCATTTTGGTTAAAGTCAATCCAACCGTAAACATATGCTTTAGCTGCTCCACCAGTATGTGCTTCAACATCTAAAGTATACGTTCCTGGACGAGTACGGTCTAATTTGATCATATCATTAGTTTGACCTTTTAAGTTATCTGGTAAGATTTGATCAACACCTTCATCAGCAGAAATAGTGTTATCATCACCTGTCCAGTCTTTTGCGTTATTTTCATCCATATCAGGACTTACACTTCCTAAGTATGGTTGAGCAAGTTTTGTACCTGTTACACCGTCTACTGTTCCAATTGAGTGTTGTGCTTTTCCATAACTTTCTGGAGCATCTCCTTCATCAAGAGGGAAGAATCCAAGCATTGCAGATTGTTTACCTGATGATGCGATATATAATCCAACTTCTGAAGCTCCTTGAGTCATAACTAGAGGTACTGAAAAACGGCTAGCAGACACGTTTGGTCCGAAAACTCCAGTTCCTAATCCACCCGTAACTTGATCTGGACTACCAAAATATTTCCACGCTACTGGTTTTTTATCTGGGCCAACCTCATTAGCATTACGAAGTAATTCCAAGTTTAGTCCGTTAATATTAGTTCCATTTACATTAATTGGTTTACTTCTACTGTAGTTATTTGCAGGATCAAAATAATTATGTGTGTCTTGAACTGCATACAATTCAGAATTAGCAGCTTTTTTCCATTCTCCGATATGTTTCCAACCAGTACCATTCGTTGTGAACATTACTAATTCACCTGGGTTAGCTGACTCACCATCAGCAGCTACTACTGCCGGTTTTACTGATTTACCTCGGAATGTTGCAGAAATCTCAAATTGAACACCGATATTCGCACCATTATACTCTGATGATATTGTTGTTCTTTTTGAACCAGTATCAATTCCTTCAAGACGAATTTCAGTCCATCGGTTTTGAGCATCTGCTGCTACTAGAGCTTCTTCTGAGTTGTTGAACGCTGCTTTAGTTTTAGGATCTCCAATAGTTCCAATGTATCCATTTTTTGCATTTGGATCATATGTAGCTTTTTCTGCTTCTGTAGCACCTTCCGCTTCCATACGGTTTTTATAGATTTCAGTTGCTTGGAATGGTTTAAGACTCTTAACCTTAATGTTAACTATATATCCAGGCATAATTTCTTTAGTGAAAGTCGATCCTACTTGAAGAGCTGTTCTACCGTCTTTAGTTGTTGTAGTATTTGTCCAAGCACTTGTATCTCCAAAATCTAACCAGTTAATTTGCTTAACTAGTTCTTTTGCATTAATTTTAGAAAATTCTGTTGGTTTTTCTGCTTTTGGTGTTGCTGTTGCATCTTCAACATCTGCACCGATTCCTGATCCTGCTCCCGCTACATCTGCACGGAATGC
Source organism: uncultured Gemella sp. (assembly GCA_963532255.1). Classification (GTDB taxonomy): domain Bacteria; phylum Bacillota; class Bacilli; order Staphylococcales; family Gemellaceae; genus Gemella. The sequence goes on from CAUSKO010000021.1 coordinate 1,886, forward strand.
TGCATTTTTATTAATTTCTTTTCCATTACGCGGGTCATTTTTCCCAGTGTTAGCAATAGCGTTTGTTTCTGGTTTTGGTTCTGTTTTGTCTTCTGGTTTAACTTTTACTTTGCTTTCTACTGCATCTTTAGATCTGTTTCTTAATCTTGAGTTAGCAGTAGTAACTAATGTTTGGTAAGCTTTATCTAATTGTGATTGAGATGTAGCTGTACCTGCTGTAATTTCAGCATTAGCTAAAGCTTTTTTAAGTTCATCTAAACTCTCATCAGTTTTATTAGCGTATTTTCCGCTTTGAATATTTGATTTAATATTAGAAATATAGTTTGATAATTTTGTATTATCTACTTTTACTTCTTTATTATCTACTTTTGCAGCTGGTTTAGCTTCTTCTTTTTTATCTTCTTTAGTTTCAGCTTTTGCCTCAACTTCTTTGTTTTCAGCATCTACTTTTGTTTCTGCTGCAGTGTTTTTATCTGCTTCAACTTTTGTTTCTGCAGTAGCATTTGCATTTACTTCTGCTTTTGCTTCTTCTTTAGTTTCTACTTTTACTTCTGTAGCAGCATTTGTGTTAGCTTCTACTTTAGCTTCTGTCGCTACATTTGCATTAGCGACAACATTAGCATTGCTTGCACCTGCATCTACATTAGTATTTTTTCCGGCTGTATTTTCTGCAGTTTGGTCACTCGCTTGAGCTGCTCCTGCTCCAAAGAAAATACCTACACCGACAAGAACACTCGCTGCTCCTACTTTAAATTTTTTAATTGAGTAAGTTTCAACGCGCGTTCCTTGTTTTTGTTGTTTCTTTAATAAATTATTTTTTCCGATCACGTTTTTTCTCCTTTACCTTTTTTTAATAATATTTTCATAAAAAACTTGTATATAACTAGTATTTTAGCACTAGTTCGCTATTTGCATTAGCTATTATAACATTTTGGGGTACAATGAGTAAAATAATTAAACTCAAAAATCGCGTTTTTTTTAAATTTTTTTTTATTATATTATATTTTCATGTAATTCAACTTATTTCATTAATATTACAACGTTTTCTTTAATTCCAACATCTAATTTTAAGTATCAATTAATACGTTTTCAAAGTTTATATAACTAAATTAAATATGATTTTTTTATTATTTAAGACTCTTTTTTTATCATTATTATATTTTTTCAAAAGAAAATTCTTACTCTCATAATTTACCCATTAACGAAAACTTTATTTTGATAAAAAGTATATTCTATCTATTAATATAAAAAACCAACTGAATATGTCCTCAGTCGACTTTTAAAATATTATTTTATAATTTTCTTTTATATTTTTTTATTATATTCTTTTTAATGTTTTAATGTTGCTTTTATTTCTCGAATATTTATAGCTTTTAATAATAATAGCACAAATAGATATATAGCTCCTCCTACTAAAACATATACCGCTAATCCTATTAATCCGCTGAGACTAAATAGCATTTTCGCACCTTCAATAACAGCGAACATACCTAATGCAGCAATTATAATTTTTAGTAATTCTTTATTAAATAATAATCCTTTATTAATAATGTTTCGACTATAGTACCACTGTATCGCGAAGACTAAAAACTCTACGATTACTGATGTTATACTAGCTCCAATATAACCAAGCCATGGTATCATAACTAAGTTAACAAGCACACTCACCACAGCGGGTATTGTTGTAGATAACATAAACTCTTTATTTTTATCTCTTACTACCAGCACTTGGAACCCTAGTATATTCGTCCAGCCTATAAACATAATATTTATAGTTATTATGTAAATAACATATTTTACATCTTGGAAACTGTCACCTAAAAACAGTTTAATGAATATTTCATTAACAGCTAATAATCCAAACACCATTGGGAAAATTATTAAGTTATACAATGTAAAAGAGAACTTAACCATATTTTCCGCTTCTTTATACTTATTATCTGAGAGTAAATTCGACACCCTTGGCAGCATAACTGTTCCCAACGAACTTACTACTGTTAATAATATACTCGTTAGCTTTTGACCTTGTTCATAAATACCTACATCAGAGTATGAACCTAAAACCCCTAGCAACGTTCTATCTAATACAACATATAGTGAAATCGCAACTTGCGGTAAGAATAGCATTACCGTCGGTTTAATATGAGTTTTTATAACTTCTTTATTAAATGTAGGTTTTCTTAAAAATTTTCTCGCAGGTACCCACATTACTAATTGTCCTAGAAAATCAAAGATTACTAAGAAAAATACATAAAGATATAATTGGTCTTGGCTTTTAATAAAAGCGAAGATACTTATTACACCCGCTAGTTTTACTATCCCATTACGAATAGTAATCTTTTTAAAATCTTCCTTACCAGAGAATAACCAAGATATATCGACTAGTTTTCCGAATAAGCTAATCGCTAATATTAATGGTATCATACCTGACATTCCTGGTATTAATTTTATTATAAAGAAGTATATTACTATTGCTATACCACTTGTAGTAACTTGAATGATGTAAATATTCCAAAAAGTGCTACTTACATCTCTGGAAGCAGCTATTTGCTTTGTACCATAAATACTAATCCCTAACATCGCAAACAAAGCAAAATAACTTACTATTGAATTGTAAAAACCGTAATTCCCTAATTCTTCACTAGTAAATATACGTGTGACATAAGGTACAGTAATAATCGGTAATATTATATTTAATATTTGATACGATAAATTGTACAAATAATTTCTAATTACTTTCACCTAAGTTCCTCCTTTGCTTTATTTCCCCTTAAAAACCTACCACCACAAACATGCAATGGTAGGTTTATAGATAGATGTATTTATAAGCACATATCTTACAAATAATAATTTAAAGTAATCTTTATTACTACTCGCCTAACTCTTCACGAACTACATTAAGCGCTCTTTCTATTACTACATGCATATCATAGTATTTATAGTCCGCTAAACGTCCACAGAATATTACATCTTTATCTTTAGCTTCTTCTAAATATTGTTGGTATATTGCATTATTTTTTTCATCGTTAATTGGGTAATATGGTTCATCCCCACGTTTCCAATCCACTGAATATTCACGAGTAATAACTGTTTTTTCTTGAGTACCTTTTTCAAAGTGCTTATGTTCAATAATACGTGTATAAGGTACCTCGCGTTCTGTATAGTTTACCACAGCATTTCCTTGGAAATTATCTTCATCTAATACTTCATGCTCAAAGCGTAAACTTCTATATTCTAATTCACCGTATTTATAGTCAAAGTATTGGTCTATCATACCTGTAAACACTACTTTTTTAGCACTTGCTTCTAACTCTTCACGATTTGCAAAGAAATCAACGTTAAGCTCAACTTCAATACCTTTTAACATATTCTCAATAATAACATTGTAACCACCAATAGGAATACCTTGGTATCTATCATTAAAATAGTTATTATCAAATGTAAAACGAACAGGAAGACGTTTAATAATAAATGGCGGTAGTTCTGTAGCACTGCGTCCCCATTGTTTTTCTGTGTAACCTTTAATCAAAGTTTCATACACATCTGTTCCTATAAGTTTAATAGCTTGTTCTTCTAAATTTTTAGGTTCAGTGTCTTTAAGATGAACAGTTTGTTCAGCAATTTTTGCTTTCACTTCTTTTGGAGTTTTTGTTCCCCATAATCCATAAAAAGTATTCATATTGAATGGTAAATTGTATAGCTTACCTTTGTAGTTTGCCACTGGTGAATTAATATAATTATTAAATTCAGCAAACTGGTTTACATATTCCCATACCTCTTTATTAGACGTGTGGAAGATGTGCGCACCATATTTATGAACATTAATACCTTCTACATTCTCACAGTAGATATTTCCACCAATATGATCACGTTTATCTATTACTTTTACTTTTTTTCCTTTTTTTGTTGCTTCGCGGGCAAAAATTGCACCTGACAATCCCGCTCCTACTATTAAATAATCGTACATAGTTATTCCTTTCTAATTATGTCTTTAAACTGTCTAAATAGCAAATACTATTCGGTATTTTCATTATTTGTTGTCTTACTAAAACTTCTTCCCATAAAAAGAGCTCCTACTACAAACCAAAAACTATTGTATTGAGGTAGCATTATTAAATCATCTATAATTCCGTGGAATGCTAATAAAATAAATATAATATATAAATAACTATCTTTTTGAATATATATTTTTTTCATTATTATAGTCATAGCTACTAGGAATATAAATAAGAAAATTATCCCTGCTCTCAGCAGTAATAACACATATAAGTTATCTACATAGTCATAGGTTGATGTGTTAAGCAGCCCATTTTCGTCTAATCCATTACCAGATAACGAAAGTGATTTACCAAACAATCCATACCCATAAAATTTCAAAGTACTGTTTCCTAGCGATAATCTACCACCTAATTGATCATTTAGATCTGATTGCCAATCACTTAAATAATCGTAATTTAATGTGGCATATATACTTAATAAAGCTAGCACAAGAAACGACCATATAAATGTTCTATTTACTATAGCTCTTCTAAATCCAGAAGATTTTTTCATTATTGCAGAAAAAACAATTAATACTAAACCTAGTATAAATGTTAGTCGAGAGTCTGTATATTGGAATAGTATATAGTTACCTACTAAAAGACAAACTAGAGATAACCAAGAAATATTCTCTTTTTCCAAATAAATCTTTAAAAATATAATATTACATAAAATAGATGATGGATATAATGCATATCTAAATCCTAAGTACTGCCTTTCCCTTAGCACAGAATAAGAAATATAATTTTGTATTATTCCCAAATAACTACTTAAAATAATAAATACTAACATAAATAAGCTGATAATACACGAGATTCTTAATATTTTATTAACCTCCATATTACGAGCAGAATAGATAAATATTGGAAGTAGTGTTTGAGTTAATCCAAAATACATATAAAAATATCCCGTAATTACTATTAGTACCAAGGCAAGAAGTCCATCTCTAGAAGTAAATCTAGCACCCACAAATTCCTTTAAAAGCAATAGTAAAAAACAAAAAACAAACAATATTTTTCCATAACTATTTATATACTTAGCGTAAAATGATGTATTTAATAAACCATATAGCAAATAAGCTACATATGGTATATAAAACAACATATTTTTCAAAGAATCTCTTCTTATTACTATATTCATAATTTCCCACCATTTCTACTCATTAACTTTATCCTCTGCAAGACATTTTTCCAATGCCTTTTTGTAATAATATCCTTCTCTAAGTTTAGCACCAATTTCTTTGGCATTTTTCTTAATTTGAGTATACTCCTCTTCAGAAATATTATTAAGGACGTTTTCCACTTCTAACAAACTACCAACGACAACACCTGCATTGTTTTCTTCTATAAATCTTGCTATTGCCGCTTCTTTCCATATAATAACAGGAATCCCAGAAGCTAAATACAATGAAGTTTTATGAGGATTATTATATCTCAAATAGTTTCCAGTGTTCCCACTACAAGTTTCTAAACTTTCTCCATCCCAAACTAAACCAAACTTACCTCTTAATTCGCCTGGAAGAACTTCTGGTTTAAAACTACCAAAATATTCTATTTTTTCCCCTAGCTCAATACTTTTATCAAAGTTAGGTCCAAATAGGTTTAACTTATAATTAGGATTTGTTTTTAACAACTCATAAATATACGTACTTTTACCTTTTGAAAGATTTCCCGCTATTGCTAACCCATCTGTTACTTGATCATTCATCTGTGCATCAGTTAAGTAGTCAAAAATCTCTAACGAAACTAATTTATCTTCCTCAAAACCTTTTTCAATAAGGTATTTTTTCATAAAATCATTATGACAGATAATCTTATCAAAGCATCTCAATACTTTATTATCTGCGACATCAGTTAACTCCTGATTATGTTCTACCCCTTTTTGAACCCCCATTCTAAGAGACTCCAAATCGTGGATGACAGCTATAAACTTCGCTTTTTTATGTTTTTGAATCAAAGGAATAAGTTTAGCATTTAATCCTATACCATAAGTAGGGTGTTGATAAATTACAACATCTCCTTCTTTAGCACTAGAAAATACCTTCATCCATTGCATTATCCCTTTAGATAATAACCATGCTTTTTGATATAATCTACCTTTATTTACTGGAAAAGGATTAAAAATTATTTCTTTACCATTATATTCTTTTGTCAACTTATATATATCATTCGGCGCCTTAGGACCGGCCGTATTATCATCAGTTTTAAGCGCATTTATATAATATATCATCTTTCCTCCTATAATACCTTTTCTAAGCCTAATCTTTTAAATATTTAGTTCGAACTAAATTATAAAGTTTTGGAGAGATTATAAATAATCCATATTTTACTTTGTTTTTCTTTATAACTCTAGGATTTCTCATAACATCCTTCCAATACTTAGAAAAATCTTTTCTTTGTTTTTTTAATTCTGCAGTCATATTTGATTTTAACATCGCATTTACTACATGTAATCCATTTAAGACATAACGGCTATTAACAGCGCTTCTCATATTAGAATTATTCGGAAAATCTCTATCAACATAACCAAAATTGCAATCCATCGCATTAAAGAAATTTAGTATTTTTGGATTAAATTCTGAATTCACCGTACTTCCTACTCGTCTATAATATTTATATAGATTATGCTTACCTACAGCTATTTTCTCACAAGCATTTATATGTTCATAAGCAATAGCCAAATCTTCATAAATTACACCTTCTGGAAATGGGTATTTTTCAACTATTTCTTTTTTATATAATTTTCCACCTGGATGAGTTCCTACTGTATTTCCATAGAACATTTCTTCTAGAGCAGTCTCCCTATTAAGTACAGTAGCTCCTTCTAAATCAACTCTATCCAAAGCATCTTTTACCTCGTAGTTTCTTACCTCTACTACCGTAGTTGCAGCCATATCCGCATTAAACTTATCTCGCAAAGCTACTAAATATTCTACCGTTATCTTTTCATAATAGTCATCAGAATCTAAGAACATAACCCAATCAGCGGTTGCATTTTTAACACCAATATTTCTAGCTTTACTTTGCCCACCATTATCGACATGAACAACTTTAATACGACTATCTTTTTTTGCATATTCATCACATAGTAACCCTGAGTTATCTGTAGAACCGTCATTTACCAAAACAATCTCCAGATTACTATATGTTTGGTTAATCATACTTTCTACACTATATTTTAAAAACTTTTCTGCATTATAAACTGGAACGATAATCGCTACTTTTTCCACAATCTATATCTCCTTTAATAGCACTTCTGCTATTCTTTCACTCGCTCTACCATCTCCATAAGGATTGCTTGCCTGGCTCATTTTTTTGTATTCTTCATTATTTTCTAATAATAATTTGAAGTTGTTATAAATGTCTTCTTCTTTTGTCCCTACAAGCTTCAACGTTCCTGCAGCAACACCTTCTGGCCTTTCAGTAGTATCTCTTAAAACAAGAACTGGTTTTCCTAATGATGGTGCTTCTTCTTGAATTCCACCAGAATCTGTTAAGATTAAATAACTCTTATTAAGGAAGTTATGGAAGTCAATAACTTCTAGAGGTTCAATTAATTTCACTCTATCTTCATCACCAAAAATTCTATTAGCTACTTCTCTTACTCTTGGGTTTTTATGAATCGGATAAATAACTTTTACATTGCTATGTTCTTGTAATACTCTTTTTATAGCTTTGAACATATTTTCCATCGGTTCACCTAGATTTTCACGTCTATGCGCCGTTAACATAATTAGGCGATCATCTCCAATCCAATCAAATAGTTCATGTTTATATTCAGCATTAATAGTTGTTTTTAACGCATCAATACCTGTGTTACCTGTAACATAGATAGTATTTTCATCTCTCTTCTCAACCAATAGATTTTCTTTTGCTTTTTCTGTTGGTGCAAAATTAAAATTAGATACTATAGATACCACTTGACGATTGAACTCCTCTGGGAACGGACTATAAATATTGTATGTTCTTAATCCAGCTTCTACATGTCCTACTTTTATACCAAGATAAAATGCAGCTAAAGCAGTAGCGAAAGTTGTCGTAGTATCTCCATGAACTAAGACAACATCTGGTTTTTCATCTTCTAATACTGGTTTTATTTTATCTAATATTGATGTTGTAATAGTAAATAGAGTTTGATTGTCTCTCATTATATCCAAATTATAATCTGGAACTACCTTGAAAACATCTAATACTTGATTTAACATTTCACGGTGTTGACCAGTAACACATACCTTTACATCAAAATTTCCATTCTTCTTTAATTCATTAACTAACGGGCACATCTTTATAGCTTCTGGCCTTGTTCCAAAAACCAACATTACTTTTTTCATCTGTATATCTCCTTCGGTTTTAAATAAATACTGTTAACCTATTAACTTTTAATAGGCATTATGATTTTCTATTTACTATTTTTATATACTCGAGAATATTTTTTTAAAAATACATCATACTCTACCATATCAAGTGTACTAACTCTAGCCTTTTGCCCTAACGTTATTCTTTTTTCTTCATCTCTAATTAATAATTCTATACCTTCTTTTATTTTATCGATGTTTTCCGATTCAACTATTACAGAATTATTTTCATTTATCAAATCACTAAAACCTAGAATGTTTGTCACAACAGCTGTTTTTTCACGTAGGAAGGTTTCCGCTAACGCTAATCCAAATCCTTCAAATCTAGAAGGAAATACTAAGAAATCGAAACTATTTATCAAATCAGAAATGTTGTCTCTATAACCTAAAAATTCTACATTATTAGTTAAATCATAAGTAGAAACTAATTTTTGCAACTCATCTTTCATTTGTCCCGTACCAATTATATACATTTTATAATCACTATAATCTAGATGAGCTAGCGCTTTTATTAATAAATCCACACCTTTTTGATAATCTAATCGTCCTATAAAACCTATTTTTATTCCTGCAAAATCTGTAACCTCAGGCGATGTTTCTTTAGAATCATCTATTTTTATACCGTTGTAAATAATTTCTACATTATTTAAATTTAACTGTTTTTTCAAATGCTCTTTTACAGCTATACTTACAGCTATCACTTTGGCACCTTGCACAGAATATTTATAAAGTTTTAATCTATTATCAAAAATATTATGAGCTGTATATACATGTCTTACTTTTGGGAATAAATACATTAACAATTTGGCATAAAAAGCTGCCATTCTATGATGTGTATGAATAATATCAATTTTATATTTTTTTACAATACTACATAATATTTTAAAATTTTTTGCAAGTGTTTTTGGTGATTTTGATTCAACATCTAGTATTTTATGATGTTGGATACCTTTTTTCTTTAACTCATCTTCCCACAATCCACCTGTAGAAGCAATATGAACACTATCAAATTCTTCTTTTAAATCAGTAGCCAATTGATATACAATCTTCTCGGCTCCACCTATATCCATTGTGCGTGAAATGTATAGTATATTAGCCATTTTGACTTCTCTTTTCTTTTACTATCTCTTTTATAAATGTAACATTCCCAACGAAATAACGTTTGAATAGTCTTCTTGGTTCATTCGCTACTCTAAACAACCATTCTAAATTAGCTTTTTGCATCCATTCTGGAGCTCTTGGAATTGTTCCTGAAAGAACATCAAAGCTTCCTCCAACACCCATAAACACACTATTTAGACCATTATCTAAGAACTCTTGAACGATATATTCTTTTTTAGGTGATGTTATACCAATGTATACTATATCTGGATTTTTCTCAGCTATATCCGCTTCGATATCTTTTAATTCTTCATCAGTAAAATATCCATTTCTAGCTCCAACAATTTTTAAATTAGGATACGTTTCTTTAAAATTCTCTAACATTTTATCTACAACTTCTTGTTTTGCTCCAAAGAAGTATGCACTATATCCTTTATCACAAGATAGTTTTAGAAGATCTTGCATTAAATCTATTCCCGCTACTCTTTCTGGTAGAGGTTTACCTAAATATTTAGAAGCTAAAATTACAGAGGCACCGTCTGCATTTATTATTTCTGATTTTTTTACAATCTCTTCTAACTTTTTATCTGTTTTACATAGGTTTAGTTTATCTGCATTTACACCCATTAGGTGCAGTGGTTTTTTGTTAATAATATACTCTTCTACTTTATTTATTGTTTCTTGATTCGTCAGCGAATCAATATCTATTCCCATAATATTTACTTTGCTCATAATCTTCCTCCTATTTTCCGTAAGCTGATTCAAAATGCCCAACCCTGTCTTCTTCTTTTGGTAATCTCATAAAATCCCCATAAATATTTTCTAAATATTTCTCCGGTTGGTTATGCACACTTAATTGCATACCTTCAAACTCCATTTTTTTAGGTGTTCCAAATACTTCAATTGGAACAATCTCTCTATCTCGATAAGTCCCTAATACATTACCGCCTCTAGGGCTATTATAAAAACCATATTTTCTAATTACTTTATGAAGTTTTTTATTAATTTTTTCCGTATTTAAAAATCTATCTATTTTAGTTGCTTTAGCTACTTTTACTAACGCATTTTCAAACTTTCCTCTATCTCTATCAGAAATTTCATGGACAACAGATAGTTTTGATAACATTCTATAGAATAAAATATGTTTTTCGTGTTTCCACTGAGAGAATCCTTTATCTGGGAAGCCATCTAGTGGGAAGATATCTAAAAATGGATTACAGTCTGTAGTACCAAATGTTACTACAGTAGAAGTATCGCGGATTGAAGTATTTCCTAAATTATCAGTATGTGTTTTTAATAAGATATGTTCTGGTAATTCCTTATCAGCAATTTTTATAAATTTATCATAATCATCTCTAGGCATACCTAAATCCATATCATCATCCCAAGGTATGAACCCACCATGCCTTATTGCACCTAATAAAGTTCCTCCTAGCGCATAATATGTTAAGTTATTTCTTTCGCAAATATCTGAAAATACCTTTAATAATTCTACTTCTTTTTCTTGTATTATTCTTACTTTTCCACTTACGTCCATACTATCATCTTCCATTTCTTTTTATTTTATGCTATAATGTCTCTATTGAATATTAAGGTCTATGTTTCTTGTTTGCCGACATAAACATAGGCTTTTTATTTTTTATTTACTTCCTTCTCGTTTTAAAACAACTAGTATAGTTCTAATTATAATTTTTATGTCTAGTCTTAATGACCATTCTTCAATATATTTTAAATCTAGTTTTACAACTTCTTCAAAATCTAATATATTACTACGACCACTTGTTTGCCACATACCAGTGATTCCTGGTTTAACTTGCATTCTCTTAAAATGATGTAGTTCATATTTTTTATACTCATCGTAAGTTGGTGGTCTAGTACCTACAACACTCATATCCCCTTTTAAAACATTTATGAATTGTGGCAGTTCATCTAGAGACCAATCACGTAGTTTTTGTCCAAATGGGAAAATCCTAGGATCATTATCCATTTTGAACATTAAATCTGATGATAGTTGATTTTGTTCCATCAACTCTTTTTTTCTTTCCTCAGCATCCATATACATACTTCTAAATTTATATATTTGGAATTTTTTCCCGTTTTGTCCCATCCTAGTTTGTTTGAATATCAACGGTCCTGGGGCTTCTTTTCTCACAATTGGATATATTATTATAGCAACTATCCCTGTTAAAATAATTCCAGCAATAGATAAAACTATATCCATCAAACGTTTAAATATCATCTGTCTTAATGTGGCTATTTTCATTGCTGATGTTAAATAAACATTATCCCCTTGGAATGTTACTACCGTATTAGCTCCTACTTCATTGATTATAGGAGTAATATTAATTTTCATCGGAATACCTAGTAATTCAAACATTTGATATGTTTCACGCAAGTTGTTATGAGAAGATAAATTGACATATATTTCATCTACCCTATGCGTTGATAAAAAGTATCTAATTTGATCTAAACCATGAATCACAGGTTTATTATTATAAATATATTTTTCTGAATTATTAGCATATCCTAATACATTATAATTTGGTGGTAATTCTCCAATTTTATCAAGGTCTTCAAACTCAGATAAGATAATTATATTTCTACTATCATCATTATACTTTGAATTAATTCTTTTTATAACTGTTCTAAATATATACGTGAATACAAAAATCAATACCATGAATTTAGGTAATTCAAAGCTTGATGAAAGATTATAGAAATACTCTCTTTCAAACATTGCCGTATAAAGGGAGAATAGTGAAACTAGTTTAACAGTATAGATAAACACCATTTTCAATTCCACCAAATATCCACGTTCTCCAATTGTAGAATATTCTTCTCCCATAACTATTATAGCAGCGCTAATAACTACTAATACTACAGCTAGATATACACTTACCCTAGAACTCATATTAAAGTTAAATGTAGTAATATATGATATTAACAAACCAAGTATGTCAAAAAGCAAGAATAAAACTTTATTATTTTTTCTTACATAATACATATTTGCTACCTACTTATTTTCTTTTTTTCTTTTTATCTTCGGTTTTACCATAATCCCCGTAACCACCATAGCTACCATAACCACCGTATCCTAAATCACGAGCTTCAACTTTATTTAAGATAACTCCAAGGAATTTTGAACCAGCTTTTTCAAGTTGATCTTTTGCCTTTTCTAAAGCTTTTTTCTTAACTTTATTTATTTCTACTACAGTTATAAAACCATCACATTTTTTCGCAATAATCGCTGCATCGATAACTGCACCAATCGGTGGTGTATCAATGATTATATAGTCATAATATTCTTTAAATACATCAATCATAATATTGAAGTTTTTATTTTGTAGTAAACTTGTTGGACTTGGTGGTACTTTCCCTGCAGGTATAGTATTTAAGTTTTCTACATCTGTTTCATAAATAACATCTTCTATATCTGATACTCCAGATAAGTAATTAGTAAGACCTGTTATTTTATTAGTAAATTTAAATCTACCTGCCATAACAGATTTTCTTGTATCAGCATCTACTAATATAGTTTTATATCCTAGTTCAGCTAGTGAAATCGCCAAATTTACAGAAACTGTACTTTTCCCTTCATTTTCACTTATTGATGTTAAAGCTATAACTTTTATATCTTTTCCTAAAAACTGAATATTTGTTCTTAACGCATTATAATACTCTGTATTAGTTCTATCTACTATTCTTTCATTTGTTAATAAATTGATTTGCGACATAATCTTCTCCTATTTCTTACTTGTACTTGGAATAACACCTAAAAGCACTAAATCCATTGCTTCTTCAATATCCTCTGGACGTTTGATTCTATCATCCATTAACTCTGACAATACTACTCCACCAACAGCTAAAATTAGACCTAATAAAGCTGCTAAAACTGAATTTTTAAATACATTAGGTGAGCTTGGTTTTAAAGCCGCTTCTGCTGCTTCTAAAGTTGTTACATCTTCAATTTTTGTAACTTCTTTGATTTTATCAGCTGAAACTTCTCTTACAGCGTTAGCTAAATCACGAGCTTTTTCAGGATCTTTATCCGTTGCAGTAATAGAAATTATACGTGTATCTTTTGGAGCATCAACACTAATTTTTTTAGCAAGCTCTCCTGGTGTTATTGATAAGTTGTTTTTTGCTACAACATCACTCATAACATTATTTGATAAGATAATTTCTTTATAGTCTTTTACTAATAATGTTCCTAATTGAACGTCTTGTGTAGTAATAGCTTGATTATCTTTTTTCTGATTTACTACATATACTCTAGTTGTACTATTGTATTTTGGTGTTGCAATAAATAGACTGTACACCAACGCTCCTGCAGTGAAAACTAGCGTTGTTAAAAGTATTATTAATTTTTTACTCCATACTCTTCTTAATAACAGCATTACATCTATTTGTACCAAATCTTTTTCTTGATTATCCATTCTTCACTTCTCCTCTTTTCCTTATATAATTTTATTCATTAATAATCGTTCTTGGTTTTTTGAAAATAGTTCAAACGCATATGATGTTCCATATTTTTTCTCAATAATATCGTATGCTTCTTCCATATATGTTCGTCTAGTAGTCATATTATGCATATCACTAGCAATAAAATGAACTAACTCAGCGTCTAGATATTTTTTAGCACGTTTTTTATAATTTTTGTGCTTATCTCCGAATAACTTCGGTTTTAATATACTTGCTGCATTCACTTGTACTAAACATCCCATATTAACTAATTCCTGAGCTTTTTTCTCATCAAGATTGTTGTACCTTTCAATATGAGCAATTACCGGTGTAAGACCAAGTTGAAGTATGTTGTTTAATGCATTGTACATTTCTTTGTATCTTATCTCGTAAGAAAACTCCACTAAAATATAATCTGTCTGCGCTAATGTCGCGTAACTTCCACTTTCTATTTTAGCTATTTCCCCTTCTCTATAAAACACTTCACTTCCTAAATATACTTCTAAATCATCCGCTACTTCGCGAGCAATTTCCTCAACTCTCGCGAAGTTTTCTTTAATTACCTCGTTAGATGTTTCAAACATCCCACGTCTTCTATGTGGTGTAGCTATAATAGTTCGCACACCTTGTTTATAACTTTCTTCTAATAGTTCTCTTGTATCATTCTCACTACCAGCGCCATCATCAACACCAAATATTATGTGTGAATGAATATCAACTATCCTTATTCCTTCTCTCATTTATTTTCCTTCCAATACATTTTTAATATTTTCTTTTACTTCACTTAGACTCTTATCGTCTATTTTTGTCATATATAGATTTGCTTCTGGCATAGCATAAGACGTTAATCCCATACTTCCCGTTCCAGTTAACGCCTGAGAACTAACAATGTAATCTTTTCCTGCGCTTAACTGCTCATTCGCAAGACTCATTGCAGTTTCTATCGGCATATTAGTTTGAATAGATTCTGTTAACTCTTTAATAACACTGTTATAATTTGAAAGTCCTTCTTTTGTTGATAACTTCTTAATCATAGCTGCAATAACTTTTTCTTGGTTTTTACCACGATCATTATCCCCATCAGTAAGACTATAACGTTCTCTTACAAACGCTAATGCATGTGCTGAATCAAGGTGTAGCATACCTGGTTCAAAATTATAGTTCCCTATATGTGATACAAAACTTTGGTCATTATAGACATCCACTCCACCTATAACATCAATTATCTTAGTAAATGATGTGAAATTAAGTCTAGCGTAATAATCTATTTTTATATCATATAAATTCTCTAAAGTGTGGATAGATGCATCTACTCCGTAGATACCTGCATGCGTTAGTTTATCATATTGATTATTTCCGCCATCAGCTATTTTCACGTATGAATCCCTAGGTGTCGTAGTTAATAAAATTTTACCTGTCTTTTTATTTACAGTCATTATTATATTCACATCTGAACGAGATACCGATGATATAGGTCCATGCGTATCTATACCACTTATATAAACATTGAATGTATCTCCAACATTTGCACTTCCTTTTGAACCTACTTGTTTTGTTATTTTAAATTCATATATTTTTTTAGTCTTGTCATTAAAATCTGCGTACTGACTAGTTACAAAACTTTCATGCGCACTATTTAATATCATAGCTTTACTAGTACCTTTTTCTAATCTTTCATAGGCACTAATATAACTCTTTTCCTCTACTAGGTTTAACGACTTATTATTATTTTTTTCACGAATATTTTTCATAAGCTTATTAATACTCTCTCCATCACTCGATACAGGAGCAGCAACATCTTCGTCACCTAAATCACTTATAGAATTAACTTCACTATCTTTCGGCACTACTACACTCATAGTATATTCACTTATTGCAGCCGTACTATTCAAGTTATCAAATAGGTTAATCGCAGTTCTAAATTGTGAATATGTGAATATAAGAACTATATTCATTAAAATTAGTAATATCGTACTTAGTATTTTTACTCTGCTTTTTATTACTGAATAAATTCCCAGTATTAATACTATTAATACACTTATTGTTAAGATGTAGTTAACACCTCTAAAGTCTAGGAAATTATTTGAAAACATCGTCCATAAAACTATAACTCCTAAAACTAATAAAATAATAGTTAAAACTCCATTAACTATTCTAAACACGTCTAACTTAGACCCTTCTACGCCATTATTACTCGGTTTTTTAGTCATCTTACCTTCTCTTCCTTAATCTTTTTATTTTTGATAATAATTAAAACTCCACAAAAAACAAGGGATAATTTTAAATGTAAACAACTCTAATAAACAGTATATAGCCAGTATGTCCTGCTTTTAATTATTTACTTAAATTATTCCCTTATTTTCTTTTAATCTTATAGAATTTTTCTATACAATGTATATCCAAAATTCCTTGCACCTTCTTTAATTCCCCATCTATTTGATAATATTTTTGATTAGTTTGTATTTTGATGTTTTTTGTTTTTATATACTTTACACCTTTCATCTTTTGATGTTTTTTAAAAAGAAGACATATGTAATTATAAACAAAAGTAATACAACTCATCTTATCCATTACCATAACATGAAGAAGTCCATCTTGACCATTTGCAGTGTTGGAAAACTTTATTCCTCCACCTTCATAAGGCTGAACCATGACATTAAACAGATAGATATCTCTACTTTCTAATTTTCCCCCATCATATTCCGCCTTTACATAGTATTTTTTTAGCGATAATAAGCTCAAAATCCCACAATAAATGTAAATATATTTCTTCAAATACTTTTTTACTTTAGAATGTTTCTCGCGTTTTATAATATCCGCATTAAAACCTATATCAAATCCAGAACAAAACTTCTCCCCATTCACACTAGCCGCATCATATTTTTTTATTTTATTCGATTTTAATAACTCTATTAAATTTTCTGAATCAAGAGCTAGCGATTTTGCTAAATCATTACCTGAACCTCGTGCTAAATAAATGATTTCTTCACCATGATAGTTATTAATGACTTCATTTATCGTTCCGTCTCCCCCTATAACTATTAATTCTTTTTCTGAAACATCATTCATAAGCTCTTTTGCAGTAATAGATTTTGTCGTTCTATGAACTTTGAAATCTATTCTTTCTGCATTAAATATTTTTTCTAGTTCAGATAATTTTTTTACAGAATTTTTGCTATTAGTATTTACAATTATTTCAATCATCTTACCCTTTCTAAAAAAACACTTTCTCACTATTCATTATATAATATTTCATAACTTAAAACTAGTTAGAAGCATTAATAAATTGCAATTTTTTAGTTAATTTTTAAGAATATAAAAGTAGGCTAAAATCACTGATAAATTAGTGTTTTATAACGGAAAAACATCACGTTATTTTCAGATAATTCTTATCTAATTTCTTATTTTTTATTCGCTTTTCAAATATTATTTTTTTTCATCAATTTTTCCGATATTTCTTCGTTAAAAAATTTTATTATGACCTACTATTTTAAAACAATTTTCGATATAATTTCTTATCTAATTTCTATAAATATTTTTGATTTTAGTTTTTATAATATCTCTTTACAAATAAAACCCCCTGAAACTTCATGCTTCAGGGAATTTTCTTACTCTTCTTCTTTACTTTCTAATATTTTATCCACTTCTTCTGACTGACTCACTTCCTCAATTTGTTGAGCATCGTCACTCATAAGAATTTCAATATTTGCTTTTTCGTTATTATTAATAATCAATCTAGCAAATATCTTTTCTCCGATATTTCTTATACTTTCATAATCTACCTTATAGTCTTTAATTTTTGCTTTACTTGTAAAAGCTAGTTTATCTTTTTCCAAAATAATTTTTTCATAAAGTCCTCTAGCATCTGCATTCTTTACTTTTTGGACTACTTCTTTATATTTTGGATTGTTTTTCATGTATATAACCCCCGCTACCGCAGTGATTAACGTCATCGCTCCCAAAAATCTTTTTTTCATAGTTCTGCCTCCTTTGCAAACCAATAAAACTACATCTTTATAAAAACAATATGGATATCAAACATCCACAAAAAGCATTCTTAATACTTTACTATTTATAATATCTCTTTTTCAGTTTTTTTTCAACTATAAATTTACATTTTCAGCACTATTCTAAATCGACAATTATATTTCTAGGAACTTTTTTAGAAAAAAATAGTGCGTTCTCTTTTGTAGAGTGCTATAATAAATTTATAAATCAATTATGAGGTGTTTATTTTATGAAAAAATCTATTCTCGTTATGACTTATGGCTCACCTGAAAGTTATGATTTCGAAGGAATATGTGAATTTTTCACAAATATTAGAAGAGGAAAACGTCCTAGCGACGATGAAATTAACTTATTACTAGAAAACTATTTAAAAATTAAGCAATCACCACTTCAAGAAATAACAAAAAAAGAAGTAGAGTTACTTAGAGAAGAGTTAGGTGAAGAGTATTCGATATACTTTGCGAACAAATTTTCTCAACCTTTTATTCCTGACGTTATAAAAACAATGGAAGATGATGGGATAGAACAATGTATTTGTTTAATATTAGAACCACACTACTCTTTTTACTCGATTATGGGTTATGAACGATTTATTAAAAGCGAAAAAATCAAGTTTAATATTATTAAATCGTGGTACGAAGAAGAAGAACTTATCAATTATTGGGTAGATGAAATTAAAAATATTTTAGACAACAATATACAAAACACTAGCTATAAAGTAATTTTCTCTGCTCATAGCGTACCAAAAATAGCTTTTAAATTTAATGACCCCTACGTTGAACAAGTTTATAATATGACGGATATGATAGCTAATAAACTAGATTTACATCCCGATAACTATGTAAATACTTGGCAAAGTGAAAGTGATATAGGTATGCCGTGGATAAAACCTGATGTTCTTGAATATTTACGCGCTCAAGAAGAACACCCTGAAAACTATATCTTTGTTCCACTAAGTTTTATAAGCGAGCATGTAGAAGTTCTGTTTGATAATGATGTTGAATGCAAAGAGCTTTGCGAAGAACTTAACGTCAACTACCATCGCCCTCCTATGCCTAATTATGATCCTAGATTAATCAAAGCGCTAGTTTCAACTGTTAGAAAACACGAAAACAATAAATATTCTTTCCATAACCCTGAAAAATCAACTTTTAATGAGTTTGAGGAAGATGGATTGAAGATGCCTGATTTCGTTAAAGAAATGTTAGCAAAAAGAAACGCAAGTAATAATTCTCTAAATCAAGGCAACAGCCAAGAAATGCCTGAACATGTTAAGGCAATGTTGGGATTAAATAAGAATAATTAATATCAATTAAAAGTCTAGAAACTACTTAAGTCTCTGGACTTTTTGTTTATTTTAAAAAAAATATAAAGAAAAAAATAATAATTATTTTGTTTATTATTTTTTTCTCTTTTACTTTCTAGCTTTTTTTAATATATTTATACTATTTTCCCGTTATCACTTTAACATTAAAAATAAAGCATAATATTTTAATAAAATGAATATTTTATAAAATATAATTTTTTGTTTTTTATGTAATAATAATTATAATATTACTTTGTTATTCTAAAAATATAATCACCTTTAAATCTTATAGCAACACCTTTGAAACGCTGTACATCGTTTATTTTTACCATGCTATATGTTATAATAAAAGTGTAAAGAACAATAGGAGGAATCTTTCTTATGAAAAAAAATAAAAAACTATCACTTGGTTTATCTGGGATTTTATTAGCAGTCACGTTAGCAGGTTGTGGAGACAGCACTGTTCGTACTTATAAAGATGGAAAAGAAGCTGATGTAGAAAAAGCAGCCATCAAACTAGTAAACGCCGTTAAAACTGGCAATTATAATCTTATGAGTGCTGATGAACTTAAAAAAGCTCTAGATGCAAATGAAAGTATGGTGCTTGTTGATACTATGCCAGCCGATAGCTTTAAAAAATCTCATATTAAATCAGCTGTTAACGCTGTTTTACCAACTAAACTTGACGAAGTAAAACCAGAAGAAAAAGAAGCATTCTTAAAAGCATTAGGTGATGATAAAGACAAAAAAATTGTTCTTTATTGTGGTTTCGTAGGTTGTGAACGAAGTCATGTTGGAGCTCTTTTAGCGAAAGAAGCAGGATACAAAAATGTCTATAGATTCCCGGGCGGAATTGCGGCATGGTTAGATGCAGGAAACAGTGTTGAAAAATAACATATTTACAGTTGGAATTTGTGGATAATAATGAGGAGTTACCTCACAAATACTTTTTATATAACATAGGGTTAAAACAAACAGTTATTATTGCTGGGCAACTTAACACTAGTTAACCACCTCGGCAAAAATCAATCCTATTTTCTAAATTTATTCAAAAAAAATTCCGCCCCCTGGGTTGGTTATTTTTAGCCAACCCTCTCTTTATTATAAAAAACTTTATATTTACAGTTACAGCTACCATAAATATAAAGTTTTATTTTTTATTTTTTTTTACCAAATTTAAATATATCCTCTTTAAATAAAGGTACATTATCGAAATATTCACCTTTGTAAAGAGGATGACACTTTAATAACCTCTTAACCGTTAAATATGTACCTAAAAAGAAACCAAATTTTTGATAACTTTCCACCGCATAACTTGAGCAAGTCGGAGAAAATCTACAGCGAGGCTTCGTATAACGTGATATATATTTTCTGTATAAATTAATTAAAAATATGCATATTCTAGCCATGTTCTCCTCCTTTGTTTTCTTTTATTCTAACAACATAGATTAAATAATGCAAACTTGGAACTCATGGGAACCCTATAATCCACGATAAACCTTTAACAAAATTCTAAGATGAATATTAATTATCAATACCTTCACGAGCAACTACACTTTACAACATTTTTTTGTGGTGCTATAATTTAAATATAAAAAATTTAAATAAAAATTTAAATAAAAAATTTAAAGGAGATAACATTATGGCACATAAAACAGAATTAAACAAACTTGTAGCGAACTTAACAGTTCTTTATACAAAATTACACAGCTTCCACTGGTATGTAACTGGTCGTAGTTTCTATACTTTACACGGAGTATTCGAAAATTATTATAACTACACTACAGAAACTCTTGATGAGGCTGCAGAAAGATTACTAGCAATTGGAGGACGTCCAGTTTCTACACTTAAAGGAGCTTTAGAGCTAGCTACAATCAAAGAAGCAACAGAAAAAGAAACTACTGCTGAAATGGTTGCAGAAGTATTCCACGATTTTGAATTATTAATTAGCGATTTATCTAAACTTATGGAAGTATCTGAGGCAGAAGGAGACCAAGGAACATCTGATTTTGCTTTAGGTGTTAAAACACAACTTGAGAAAAATGTTTGGATGCTAAAAGCATACCTTGCTTAATAAAAACAAGTTATATAAATTTTAAATTATTAAATAGAAAAATATTTGATAGTAGATCAAAACTACTATCAAATATTTTTTTAAGTTTAAGCACTTTCTATTTACAACACTTTCATTTAGGTTTATAATAAAACTATAAAATTAAATTATCTTCGGGGCAGGGTGAAATTCCCGACCGGCGGTTATAGTCCGCGAGCGCAAGCTGATTTGGTG
>CAUSKO010000022.1:0-21338 GCA_963532255.1 uncultured Gemella sp.
TAATTATTTATTTTTAAATATTTTAATACCACCATAGTTTTTTGTATCTATGTCCAATTTGAAGTGATAAATCTTTTTTATTTTGATCCGCACCGTTTATATAAAGCTTCCCTGCTTCATACATATCCACCATCTCATTAGGTACACTTGAAATAACGATACTTCCATTATTATCACTTTCAATTTGTGAAAATTTTACACTGTAATCACCAGCTGGTAAATCATCAAAATACCAGCGTAATGTATAAGTTTGAAGTGGAATTTCCCAATATAACTCACGATATATAAATTCGTGTTCTCTAACTACTTGATTAGTTTTCTTATCTATTATTTCTACTTTATATTTGGAATTATTTTTCTCATCATATGACGAAATATATCCACGAATATAGTTAAAACTTCTTGTAGCTTTAAATGTTTGTTCTACTTCTGTATCTCTATTTACCCTTACGATACCATCTCTTAAATAGTTATCAGTAGCATAAATACTAATACCATTAATAACACGTGAATCATAGTCTAAATTCATTGAGTAAGAAGGTCGTAAGAAACTATCGCTTCCTATTTGAAGTGCAAAAACAACACCAAAAGCTATAAATAGTTTTTTCTTATATTTGTCAAATATTATTACTTCATATCGTTCTGCAAAAAGAATTAATCCTTTCGCACCTAAAATAAAGATAATAGGCATCCATGCATAGACATATCTAGGTTTAGCTTCCCATATTAAATGGAACATAAATACTCCAAAAATAATTATTTGGAATAGGAAGCAAGACGTAATATATTCTTTTCTGCGTTTATATATATAATAAACCATTCCGAATAGTATTGCTACATACATCATTTGAGAAATATAGACAACAAAACTATTATTACTTCCATAGAATAGTTGCCATAAGAATCCATCTCCATCTCGTAATGCACGAGTTCCATTTGTATAATTTATTGTACCATCACTCCAATTTCCTCTAATCTTTAGCACTAC
The DNA here is from genome assembly GCA_963532255.1 of uncultured Gemella sp. GTDB lineage: Bacteria > Bacillota > Bacilli > Staphylococcales > Gemellaceae > Gemella. The sequence goes on from CAUSKO010000022.1 coordinate 989, forward strand.
CATTAGTAAATTTAAGAAAATTGGTCTGTGAGTTAATCGATTAAAGAATAATCCTAAATCATCTGCCGCCTTATTCTGACTAAGATATGTATATTGGAAGTCTTGCCAGTTGTAACTACCACCTTGAATACTCATTCCCATCATAACCCAATGTAACATTGGAAATCTATATCCATCATCTTGTATAAATCCGTAGTGATTCCACAGCATACCAAAACCTTTTCCAAAGGCAACAAATGCTATACCAAAAGTAACTAGTAAAATTAGTAAATTTCTATACCATTTAAAGAATAACATATAAATAATTAATGCTGGAATTATAATGATAATATTTGATCTTAAATTCCAACCAAATGCAACTATTATAGCTACCGCCATAATATGCTTAGTTCTAAAAATAAAGCTACCATCAGATGGGATAAGCACATAGATAATAAGTGCTACCAGTACAACCATTAAACTGTCTGAATAATAAAACAGACTATACATTTGAAATGGAATGTATACTAACATTAATCCTAAAATAATTGTTTGTTTTTGTTTACTAAGTAGCTTACCTGCTGTTTTGAATGTTAAATACATTGTTAGAGAGGTAATTGCGAAGCAAAATATATGTAAAATCCAAACTTCTGATATATGAAGATAGTTTGCGATACGATATAGCCAATATAGGATAATCGTAGGATTAATATTATTAGGATAAACTAGGAAATATCTTTCGCCAGAAAATTTACCATAGTTTAACATATAGTGGGCTTCATTTTCTATTTCTGCACCATCAGAAAAGTTTAATGTATCCATTGACAAAATTATTGCCTGGAAGATTAGATACAAGACAACAATTATACGATTATATTTCTTTAAACCTAGTTCTTCAGTTGCTAAAATCTTCTTTACTGCATAAATAAATAGGATAAATACCACTGGCACACCAAGTAAAAGTGCCAATGGATTTAATATACGTTCATAAACAAATGGAGCTACATATGCCCATATTAATGCAACTGTGAATAACGAAATAAATGCATATGAAAAAACATTATGTAATATTCTCCTCATACTACTGCCTATCCTTTCTATTCAAATGATTAGCAAAAATAATTGGTGACATGGCAATCATAGTTCTATTCATAAAAGTATCACTAGCAAAGTAATCTTTTTTAGATTTAATTAATTCTATTAATTCTGTTTCATCTTCTATGTTATTACTTATTCTTAGTACATCGAAAAGTAAATAACCACATAATAGATTTAGTGAAGTTTCATATTTTTTGCCAACTTTAAACTCTTCTATTTTTTCAGTTGCAGTCATTATTCGGCGAACTGATGCATCTATCATTGCTTGATTTCGCACAGTCTTATCATCACTAAGCTCTTTATAACCCATTCTTGCTCTTTGACACACTTTTGTAGCTTGATTAAAAGCTTTTAATTTAAAATATAAATTTTCTAAAGAAAGCATGTCTTCTTGGAATCTTAAATTATATACATCTAAGAATTTTTTCTTAAATAAACATGACGTTAGATTGTAATCTAAATCACTTTTAAATCGTGTTATTTCTTCTTCTAAGTACTCTATTCCAGTGACTACTTTCTCTTGTAAAAAGCAAGTATACCCCTCACGAGTGAGTATTGATATATCTAAGTTTTTTTCTTCAGCAAATGAATATAAACTTTCTAGATAGTTACTTCTTAATCTTACATTTTCTTCAACAAAAACAATATAGTCACCCTTAGCAAATTCTAATGCACAATTCTTTGCTGATGAGTTAGACCCCAATTGTTTTTTAATATAGTTAATTTTTCTATTATCATTAATTGCAACAAATTCTTCAATTTCAAATGTTGATGAGTCATCAACAATAATAATTTCAAAATCCATAAAAGTTTGTTTAAATAAATCCTTAAGAATTTTACTTAAGTGATCAAGATTTCTAAATGCCGCTAATACGACTGTAATTTTTGTTTTACTTGTTGTTTTAATTTTTTTTATTAAAATTTCATTCCCCAAAAGCATAGTATCTAAAAATATGTCTTTGGTTCTGTCTAATGTTTTTGCCATAATTTTTCCTCTATATATTATAAGGTTTATATTTTAATAATTATAACATAAATCTTTTTAAATTTCATTTATCAACAAAAAAACTATCTTGAAAGAATAAGTTTATTTTACTCTTTTAAGATAGTCTTATTAATTATATATTCCCATATATATTTTATTTTAATATTATAAAAATAGCTTAGATCTTTCTCTTTCTCTACTTAATTTAGCAGAACGTGCTTTTAAGCTAACTAAAATAGCTCCACCTACTAAAGTAATAACAAGATATGTTAATAATATCTTCATATCACGATTAACGGCAGGTATATAAACTCCACCCACTGCTTCTCTAAGTAAACTTATCGAATAAGTAAATGGAACTTTAGGATATAGTGCTTGGAAGAAACTTGAAGTCATCTGGATTGGGAATGTTCCTCCTGAACTACCAATTTGAAGCACTAATAAGATAATACATACTGCTTTACCAACATTTCCTAATAAGCATACCGTTGTATATATAATTGCTGAGAATAATAATGAAATCAGCAGTGCATATATCACAAATCTATATGGTGAATTCGCCTGAGTTCCTAGTAAATACATATCCCCCAGAGTTATTATTAATGTTTGCAGTAACGAAATTATCATAAACAATAAACCTCGTCCAAAATACTTTTGATATGGTTTATATTTCTTTTCTTCATCTTCTACTTTAGTTGTAAGTAAAGAAGACATTAATAATGCACCTACCCAAATAGATAGCACAGTATAAAATGGAGTCATCGCTGAACCATAGTTTTTTATATGGTATAACTGATTTTCTTTAAGCTGTACTGGATTTGCAAAAAATTCTGCTTGTTGTTTATAGTCAACTTTTAATAAATTAAATAGTGCATTAGTATCAATTTCACCATCAGCCTTATTTACAATACCGGTTAGTTTCTGTACTTTCTCTTTAATTTCTGGCATCTCACCTTGTAGTTTTAGTAATTTCCCTTGAACTGTTTGAATCTTAACCTCTGCTTCACTAATTTTTGCGTTTATTGTTGGTATTTGAGCTTGGGCTCGTGATATAACACTACTTACATTTCTTATTTTTGTATCAGCATTAGTAAGAACTCGTTTTATAAGTGGCGCTACTTCTGTGTTAAGTTTTTTCTTGAAATCAATTGAATTATAATTAACTCTTTTGGCTGTTGTTAAGAAATCAGCTTTTACTTTAGCAGATATTGCATTATAATTATCAATATTACTATATATTTTTTTATTTAATGAACGTAATTTAGTTATGTCGCTTTCCATAGTATTTATCTTCGTCAACTGTTTTTGGAAAAGATTTTGATCTGATAACGAATTAAGATATTCAAAAATATCTTTTGCTATATCTAACCTTTTTTCTGCAGCTTCAAGCCTACTATCTAATGCCTTCATTTTGGCTTTTGTCTCTTCAGGATTAGTTGGTTTCTTTTGAATTAACTCCGCTACTTTAACCACTTCTCCCGATATTTCTATTACTTTATCTAATTGAGTATTAATATTTTTAAGCATAATTTCATTAAAATTCTCAATATTTTTAATAGTAACATTTGTTTTATTAGCAAGCATTATACTATTAGTAGCTGCTCTATCTATTTCTGGTAAAGTTCCCTGTATAGTATTTAAAACATTATACCCTCGATCTACTTTACCAATCAGTTCATTTAGTGAATTTTCATAATGACTAAAGTTATCATTTAAATTATTAATTTTTTCTTTAACTTGTTCAATTGTTGGAAGATTTTCTTCAAGTTTAATTCCTGCATCATGTAATTTTTCAAATATAACCCCATTCGCAACTTCTACGAAATTCTTAGCAATATTATTGGCTAAGGCTGAAGCACCACTATTAGTAATTTTTGGACTTATTGCATTTATCTTCTCATTAACTGTATATTCAATTGTAGCCTTCTTAAGTTCTCCTCGTGTTATAGAGGTTATATCCGAACTAAAGCTTTTAGGAATTACAATACTCGCATAATAATCTCCAATTTTAACTCCATCTTCTGCTTGTTGTTTTGATGAAACAAATTGCCAATCTAAATTTTTATTGCCTTTTAAATTAGTTATAAGGCTTTCACCTAAATTAACATTTTTCCCCTCTACAGTTGCACCTTCATCTTCTGAAATAACAGCAACCTTTATATTGTTCGTATAACTATATGGGTCCCACGATGATAGTATATTAGGCCATGCATACATAGAAGGTAAAAAAATCAATCCTATAATTATTATCCATGTGTTTACTTTACGAAAAATTTCCTTAATATCACTTTTGAAAATTTCAAAAATTTGTTTCAAAGTCAAGACTCCTCTCTTTAAATAAAAACGAAAAATTAGAGATATTATATATCCTTAATTTTAATTGTATACAAAATATTATCAAAAAAGTATTTCTTAATCAAGATATAAAACAACATTATCAATTGTTGATTTTTTTATATCTATTATACGTTGGTTACTACTCCCTCTAAATCTCAAGCTTAAATCTTTTAAAAATATCATAAATGGTCCGTCTACCAATACATCACAAAGATCCAATAACTTCTTTTTATCTTCACTGCTTCTAAGAAGTTGTTCATATGTATACCCACTATAAACCCAAATATCTTTTTTATCTCCAAACTCTTTTCTAACACGCTCTACCAACTGTATAGCAACTTGTGTATTTAAAAAAGGCTCTCCTCCCAAAAGAGTTAATCCTTGAACGTAAGAATTTCCTAAATCTTCTATGATTTTGTCTTCAAGTTCCATTGTATAAGGACTTCCTGCATTGAAATTTTGAATACTTTCATTAAAACACTCTTTACAAGCAAATAAGCATCCACTTAGATATATTGAACACCTTACCCCTTCCCCATCTACAAATTGAAACGGTTTATAATCAGCATATTTCATTTTTGAAAAAGTACTTGAAAGCCATGTTTCTTGAGGATCTTTAAAAGTTTTCATCTTGCAATTATGTTGTATATTATTATCTTTATTATTACTATACTCCGAATTATCAATTGTACTAATAATCGTCCTTAATTTTTCTTCTCTCGACACTTCCCTCACCTCTATTATTAATAATATCATTTTTAAAATTTATTTACAATTTGTATTTATAATATATAGAAAAATAATTTATATAAATATTTATTTCGTATTTAAATTATTTTAAAAATATCATATAATATATATTATTTAATAGTAATATGAAGAGAGGTTTATCAAATGAAAGTTTTAATAACAGGTTTTGACAGTTTTGGAGGAGAACCTATAAATCCTTCAAGTCTTGCAGTAAGTTCACTACCAGAGCACATCGATAACATTACTATAAAAAAAATAACTTTACCTACTGTTTTTAAAGAAAGTTCAAGAGTTTTAGAAAAAAATATAATAGAATTTTCACCAAACATTATAATATGTGTTGGACAAGCAGGTGGCAGAGACAATATTACTATTGAACGGGTAGCTATCAACATTGATGATGCTAGAATTCCTGATAATTATAATAATAAGCCAGTAGATGAACAAATACGTCATGATGGAGAAAGTGCATATTTTTCAACACTTCCTATTAAAGCTATTGTCGATACTCTTATTAAAAATAATATCCCCGCATCTATTTCGAATACAGCCGGCACATTTGTTTGTAATCATATTATGTATGAAAGTCTATATTTAGCTAATACTAAATATACTGATATAAAATCTGGTTTTATTCATATACCATATATTAAAGAACAAATTAAAGGTAAACCTAACACCCCTTTTATGGAACTAGATACTATTATTTCCGCACTAAAGCTTATTATTGTTAAATCTGTTGAGTATTATCAAAAAAACGATATTAAAATATCTGGTGGAAAAGAACATTAGCTATAAATAATACTTGATAATATATAAAGAGTTTATTTTAGAAAATTTACTCTTTATTTTTATTGACAAAATAATATACTAGGTATACAATATATAAAGTATATTAATTTAGGAGAAGAATATATGTTAGAAGATTCATTAGGTCATAAACTTATAACCATACTTGAAGCAATGAGAAACTACACAAAAGAGCCATTGGCCAAGCTTGGTATAACTCATGGCCACTTTATTACATTATTATATATTTCAGAAAATGAAGGTGTGACGCAAGCTAAACTTGCTGAAATTCATAGAAAAGATCGTAACATTGTAAGTAGAAATATAGATGTTTTAGAAGATAAAGGTTTTGTAATAAGAAAACGTGGAATTACAGATAGACGTTCTTTCACAATACACTTAACTGACACAGGCCGCTCTATGCTTTCTACTCATAAAGATTTACTAAAAAAAAGTGAACAAGAAGCACTAAGTAATCTATCAAAAGATGAGATTACTTTATTATATACACTTTTAAATAAAACTACGTAATTACTTTGGAGGAAAAATTTATGAATGATTCAACAGTCCAAAATCCACTTGGAACAAAATCCATAAAAGAATTACTTATCTCATTTGCATGGCCTGCTATTACAGCTAATATAGTCAATGCACTTTATAGTATTGTTGACCAAATATTTATAGGACAAGGTGTTGGCTATTTAGGAAATGCTGCAACTAATGTTGCTTTTCCTCTTACTACTATTTGTCTTGCACTTGGTCTTATGATTGGGATTGGAGCAGCAGCAAATTTCAATTTAGAATTAGGTCGTGGTAATCCAGATAAAGCTAAATCAGTTGTTGGTACGTCTGTTAGCTCATTATTCTTAATAGGTATTATTCTAACAGTATTAATAAATATATTTCTAGAGCCACTAATGTACGCATTTGGTTCGACGGATGAAATACTAGAATATGCAAAAACTTTTGCAGGAATAACATCGTTAGGTATTCCATTCTTACTAATATCTATTAGTACTAATCCTATTGTCCGTTCGGATAATAGCCCAAAATACTCAATGTTTGCTATAGTTTTTGGAGCTGTTTTGAATATGATTTTAAATCCTATCTTTATATTTGGATTTAAATGGGGAATTGCTGGTTCAGCATGGGCTACAGTAATAAGTCAATTTTTATCTGCTGTTATTTTATTATTCTACTTCCCTAGATTCAAAAGTGTAAAATTTAAAAAAGAAGATTTTATACCAAAATTTTCACTTTTAAAAATAGCAGTATCTCTTGGAATGACATCATTTGTATTTCAAGGTTCTAATATGATTATTCAAATTGTAACAAATAATTTACTTAACATATACGGATCTGAAAGTGTATATGGGAATGACATACCTATAGCCGTGGCAGGAATTGTTACTAAAATAAATATAATTTTTATTTCAATTATTATAGGACTTGTACAAGGAGCACAACCTATTTTCGGCTTCAATTATGGAGCTAAAAAATATGAACGTGTACGAGAAACTATGAGATACATGATGAAATATGCAATAATTATTTCTATATTATTCTTTATTATATTTGAAGCATTTCCTAAACAAATAATTTCAGTCTTTGGTAACGGTAATGAGCTATATTTCGAATTTGCGGTTAAATATATGAGGTTTTTCTTACTATTTACTTTTATTAATGGTATCCAAATTTCAAGTTCAACATTCTTTGCTGCTATTGGAAAACCAAAAATTGGTGTTACAATTGCTTTAGCAAAACAAATAGTAATACTATTACCTATGTTACTTGTTTTATCTCATATATTTGGATTAAATGGAATAATTTACGCAACACCTATTACTGATATTTGTGCATTCTCAGTTTCATTATTCTTCTTAACTAGAGAATTTAGAAACATGCCTAAAACCAACATGGATGCAGCATAAAAATAAGCTTATGATGTTTGTCATAAGCTTATTTTTTTATCTTTTTGCTACATATTTTAATTCATCTTTATGTTTAGCTAAAAAGTCATCCATTTCTTTATCTGGAATTTGACGTAAATATAGATTTGCTCTAATTGTCTCGTCTTCTTCACGACATGTTGATAATACTACGTATTTATCAGTACCTTTAAGCTCAACATTATCATTTTTAGTCTTTGCATCTTTTTTAACATCAGTTAACTGTTTCAAGAAATCTTCATCATTTTCAAAATCAATACGATAGAATGATGTTGTTTCAGGAACAATAGTTAAAAATGCAGCTTCATAGTAGTAAGTTCTCTCTGGAGTTTCAATAACAACATATTTATGTTTATCCATATAATCTTGCTTATCATAATAGTTTACATCATTAAACATACGATGATCGTTTAACTTACTTCCACGAGCATGACCGAATAACCATGTTAATCTATCTTTAAAATCCTTTTTGTTATCCATATCCATAAAAACTGTACCTAAGAATGGAACGTGACCACCTTCAAAAGTTTTATCTAAATATGTTTCGTTATCATTTGTTTGAACTACAGGCTCATCTAAATCAGTTCCAGGCGCATAAATATATGCAACAACTTCATTATTTTTCTTCGACAACTCAGAAAAACGTTTTGATAAATAATCTTTTTCTTCTTGACTTACTTTATACGTTGATTCAGTTGAAGTTTCTGTACTACTCGATTTGCTACATCCTGAAACAAATACTACAGAAAATACTAAAGTAATTGCTAAAAGTAAGACAGAAAAAATCTTTTTAAAATTAAATACTTTTTTCATTAATTTTTCCTCTATAATATTTTATTAATTGTATTTTTATTTTACTACTACCGCTGTCCCTGTAGCTGTAACTAAAAGCATATTGTTACCGTCACTTCCTAGAGCATCAAAATCAATTCTAACTCCGATAACAGCATTAGCACCCATAGCAGCTGCTCGCTCTTCTAATTCTTTTAGTGCGTGAATACGTGCTTGAATAATTTCATCTTCGTACCCTTTGATTCTTCCACCAAAAAGGTTTCGAAGACCTGCTCCAATATCTTTAATAACATTAATTCCCGCTACTACTTCTCCAGTAGCAAGACCTCTATATTCTACAATTTCCATTCCTGGTACATCTTGTATTGTTGTTATAATCATAATTTTATCTTCCTTAATTAATATTAATCTACCAGTATATCTACTACTTCATCCAGAGAAGCTCCTAAGAAGTATGAGTTAATATCAACTTCTTCTAAAGCTTTTTTAATATCATCTTTTTGGTATTTTACACCAACTAATTTCTTAGCTATGTCTTCTACATCCATAACCCCGAAAAAGTCTCCATAAAATTTAATACTAGTAATTACACCATGTTCTACCATGATATTAGCTTCAATTTTACCAGTTTTAAGTCTTCTATTACGTTTAATATTAAAGTCTGGGTTTTTACCATATACCCAATCCCAAGAGTTATTTCTTTCTTCTTGGATTGCTAAAATAGCCTCTTCATCTTCTTTTGTAGCTACAAAGTCAGTCATTTCATATTTTTCACTCATATATTTTTTAAGTGCTGCTACGAAGTCAAGAACTGTCATGTCTTGGTTTGGTAAGTGTTCTTTAATGTTAGTTACACGTGAACGAACTGATTTAATACCTTTTGATTCAATTTTATCTTTAGATACTTTTAGTGCATCTGCAAGAACTGTAGTATCAACATCAAACATTAAACAACCGTGGTGCATAATTCTTCCAGAACGAACGTATTGAGCATTACCACAGAATTTTCTTCCATCAATTTCTAAGTCATTACGACCTGTGAATTCTGCTTTAACACCTAGAGAAGCTAATGCATCAATTACTGGTTGAGAGAATGATTTAAAGTCGAATTCTTCTCCACTTCTACCATTAGAAATGATAGTATAGTTTAAGTTGTTTAAATCATGGTAAACTGCTCCCCCACCACTTACACGGCGAACAATTTTTATTCCGTTATCATCACAGAATTTTTGGTTAACTTCTTCTCTTGTATTTTGGTTTTTACCAACAACAATACAAGGTTCGTTAATCCATAACATAAAAACATCATCTTTTTTTGCTAACTCATTAAAAGCGTATAACTCCAGTGCAGTATTATAGCGTGGGTCATTACTTTTTGATTCAATATATATCATATTAATCTCCTTAATTAATAAACTTATTTCTTAATATATATATTATAATACAAAATTCATTTTTTCTAAACAAAAAAACACATAAAATAATTTTTTTAAACCTATTCAAACAAACTTTTCTAAATATATGGTATAATTAAGAGAAAAACAAAATTTTACATTGAAGGAGTTTACTCACTTATGTCAAAAATTATTTTAACTGGAGATAGACCTACTGGAAAATTACATTTAGGACACTATGTTGGTTCTTTAAAAAATCGTGTAGCTCTACAAAATGAAGAAAATACAGAAATATTCGTAATGATTGCCGATCAACAAGCACTTACAGATAATGCCGATAATCCTGGTAAAGTTATAGAAAATATTACAGAAGTAGCACTTGATTATCTTGCTGTTGGACTTGATCCATCAAAAACTACAATATTTATTCAATCACAAATTCCACAACTAGCTGAATTAAATATGTATTATCTAAACTTAGTAACAGTTTCTAGACTACACCGTAATCCTACGGTAAAACAAGAAATCAGTGATAAAAAATTTGGAGAAAGTATTCCAGCCGGATTTTTCACTTATCCTGTTAGCCAAGCAGCGGATATAACAGCTTTTAAAGCTACGCATGTTCCTGTTGGTGAAGACCAAAAACCAATGCTTGAACAAACACGTGAAATTGTACGTGATTTTAATAGAATCTATAATAAAGATGTTCTTGTTTTACCAGAAATAATTCTACCCCCTAAAGAACATGCTCGTTTAGTAGGTATAGACGGAAAAGGAAAAATGAGTAAAAGTCTTAATAATGGTATATATTTAGGAGATAGCGAAAAAGACATCAAAGATAAAGTAATGAAAATGTACACTGACCCTAACCACATTCGTGTAGAAGATCCAGGTCAAGTAGAAGGTAATGTAGTATTTAAATATCTTGATATTTTTGATCCTCGTGTTGACGAAGTAGCTGAACTTAAAGAACATTACTCTCGTGGTGGACTTGGAGATGTTAAACTTAAAAAACGTCTTAACGAAGTTATGCAAGAGTTCCTTCGCCCAATAAGAGAACGTCGTGAAGAATTTGCGAAAGATAAAGCAGAAGTTTATAATATGCTTAAAGCTGGAAGTGAGAAAGCAGAAAGCGTAGCTGCTTCTACTCTTGATGAAGTAAAAGATGCTATGGGTATCAATTACTTTAAAAAATAATATAATTTTAATAAACTATAATTTAGAAGTAAACATCTTCTAAATTATTATACTCGAGCGACTAAGCAAAATTGTTAAAGATTATTTGTAAGTCGCTCTCTTAACTGTCAAAATTTAAAGGAGGATTTATGGCTAAAAGAAAAAAACAACAAATATCTCTATTTACTATTGTTTCTATAATTTTAGTTATTGTAGCTGCTTTTGCAATTACATATTACACTACTAATAAATCATCAAGTAAAACAACATATTCTAATGTTTCATCTATTCCACAAGACGTCATTAATTCATTATCTGCACCAAGCGAAAGTGAAGCATCGGATGATAATAAATATAAAGTATTAAATAATAATACACCTTACTTCACAAAAGATGACCTTTCTACAAAATCATATGAAAGCTATAGTGATTTAGATAGTTTAAAACGTGTAGGTCAAGCAAATGCAATTATTGGTACTGATCTTATGCCGACAGAAAAACGTTCAGAAATTTTAAACGTTCGCCCAAGTGGATGGCAAAGTAATAAAGGAACTCATGTATACGACCGTTCACACTTAATAGCATTCCAACTAGCAGGTGAAAATGATAATGAGAAAAACCTTATGACTGGTACAAGATTTATGAATCTAAATATGATTCCTTTTGAAAATCAAGTTGCCGATTATGTTAAAAAGACTAAAAAACATGTTCGTTATAGAGTTACACCAGTATTTAAAGATAAAGACCTTGTAGCACAAGGAGTAATTATGGAAGCTATGTCTGTTGAAGATAACGGAGCAAGTGTTAAATACAATGTATTTATATACAACTACCAAAAAGGTGTAACAATCGATTATAAAACTGGAAAATATACAGTAAAATAAAAAAGTAGACCTCAAGGTTAATATAGCCTTGAGGTCCTTTTACTTATAAGTTATTTTGTTGAAGCTCCTTCAACTTCCCCAATAGCAGCCTTAGCAGCAGCAATTCGAGCAATTATTACTCGGTATGGAGAACATGATACATATCCTAGTCCTAACTTAGAACATAATAGGATAGATTTTTCATCTCCTCCGTGTTCACCACAAATTCCTAGTTTAATTCCAGGTTTTACTGCTCTTGCTTTATCAACTGCAATATGCATTAACTCTAATACTCCACTTTCATCTAAATGTACGAATGGATCAGATTCTAAGATATTTTTCTTTTTATAAATATCAATGAATTTTTCTGCATCATCACGTGAATATCCGAAAGTTAATTGAGTTAAGTCATTTGTGCCAAAGCTGAAGAAGTCAGCATGTTTAGCTATTCTATCAGCTATTATACAAGCTCTAGGTATCTCTATCATTGTTCCTACTTTGTAGTTGAATTCAGCATTGTATAGGTGGATTTCTCTTTCTACTAAGTCAACAATTTGTTCTCTTAGTACTGATAACTCATTTTCAAGTCCAACAAGAGGAATCATGATTTCAACATTAACTACTATACCTTCTTTTCTAGCTCTTATTGCAGCTGAGCTAATAGCTTTAGCTTGCATTAAGTAGATTTCAGGATATGTAACACCTAAGCGACAACCACGGTGTCCCATCATTGGGTTGAATTCTGCAATACTTGTAATTTTAGCTTTTAACTGCTCTACAGTTACTCCGATTTCTTCGGCAATAATAGCTATAGTCTTATCATCTCTTGGCAGGAATTCATGTAGAGGTGGATCTAATAATCTTATATTAACAGATTTTCCTTCTGCTGCTTTAAAGATTTTGTAGAAATCATCACTTTGAATAGGTTGTAATCTTTCTAAGAATTTAACTCTTTCGTTTGTATCAGCAGCTAAAATCATTTTTCTTACAAGACTAATTCTATCTTCTTCAAAGAACATATGCTCTGTTCTACATAATCCTATTCCCTCTGCTCCGAAATCAAATGCTACTTTAGCATCAATCTCATTATCAGCATTAGCAAATACTTTCATTTCTCTAATTTCATCTGCCCAAGATAATAATTTCTTGAATCTATCACTGAACTGTGCGTCTACTTTATTAACTTCACCTAAATATACTTTACCACTACTTCCATCTACAGAAATAGTATCACCTTCTCTAAGTACTACATCAGATACTTTTAATGTTTTTTCTTTGTAATCAATTATCATGTTTTGACAACCACATACACAACATTTACCCATACCTCGAGCTACTACAGCTGCGTGAGAAGTCATACCACCACGTAATGTAACAATACCTTGAGAACTTACCATTCCTTCAATATCTTCCGGAGAAGTTTCTTCTCTAACTAGTACTACTGGATGTGACTTAGCCGCTTCTACAGCCTCTTGTGCAGTAAAGTAAATTTTACCTACTGCAGCACCAGGAGAAGCTGCTAACCCTTGTGTTAATTGTTTTGCTTCTTTTAACGATTTTTCTTCAAATGTAGCATGTAAAAGTTTATTAATTTCTTCAGTACCAATTCTTAAAATAGCTTCTTCTTTAGTAATTATTCCCTCTTCTACTAATGAAACAGCTACTTCTACTACTGCATTCGGTGTTCTCTTAGCATTACGAGTTTGAAGAATATATAATTTACCATCTTCTATAGTAAACTCAATATCTTGCATATCTTTGTAGTGGTGTTCTAATTTTTTAGAAATGTCTACAAACTCTTTATATAAGTGCGGCATATCTTCTTCTAATACACTTATATTTTTTGGTGTTCTTATACCTGCTACTACATCTTCACCTTGTGCATTAATTAAGTACTCCCCAAATAACTTATCTTCACCAGTTACAGGGTTTCTACTGAATGAAACACCTGTACCACAGTTATCTCCCATATTACCAAATACCATTGCTTGAATGTTTACTGCTGTACCTAAGTTATCACTAATATTATGTAGTCTTCTATATACTTTAGCACGGTTATTATTCCATGATTTGAATACAGCTTCTACTGCTAGCATAAGTTGCTCTTTTACGCTCATTGGGAATTCACGACCAACTTCTTTTCTATAGATAGCTTTAAATTCCTCAACTACTTTGAATAAATCTTTTTCATTCATATCACTATCTTGAGCATAACCATTAGCTTCTTTTACTCTCGTTAAAACTTCTTCAAATTTATATTTTTCAACATTCATTACTACGTCAGAAAACATTTGAATAAAACGACGATAGCTGTCATAAGCAAAACGATAGTTATTATTTTTCTTAGCTAAAACAATAGTTGTTTCATCATTCAATCCTAAGTTTAAAACAGTATCCATCATACCTGGCATTGAATAAACAGCACCACTACGAACCGATACTAACAATGGATTTTCTAAACTTCCTAATCTTTTACCCATTGTTTTTTCTAAAATTTCTAATTGTTCATTAATCTGTTTTAGTATTTCAGGTTTGATTCTTTCACCATTTTCATAATAGCTATTACAGCTCTCAGTTGTTATAGTGAATCCAGGAGGTACATTAATTCCCAAACTTTTCATTTCTGCTAAGTTTGCTCCCTTACCTCCTAATAAAGATCTCATATCTTTATTACCTTCGCTAAAATTATAAACATATTTTTTTGACATTTTTCTTCCCCCATTAATTTAAAATTTCTATTTTCATAAATTAATAATTATTTTTTGTTTAAACCTCTAAACCACGTTCTCTCATTATATTAATAATAATTTCCGCAGTTTCTTCTATTGCCTTATTCTGTACATCTATTACAGGGCAACCAATTTTTTCCATTATTTCTAGCGCATACTCTAACTCTTCAAAAATTTGAAGTTCGTCAGTATAATCAGTCCCTTGTTCAACACCTAATGTTTTAAGTCTTTGCTCCCTTAACTTATTAAGTTGCTCAACCGAATTTGTTAAACCAATAATTTTTCTTTTTACTTCATTTAGTTGTTCGGGTAATATCAAATCTTGTACAATTGGTACATTCATTACCTTAATATTTCTATTAGCCAAGTATAAGCTTAGTGGTGTCTTTGAAGTTCTTGATACTCCTAGAATTACTACATCCGCTTCTTTTAAGCCATTGATATCTTTTCCATCGTCATATTTAACGGCAAATTCTATAGCATCAACACGTTTGAAATATTCTTCTCCCATTTTTCTTATTAATCCAGGATTATTCTCTGGTTTAACTTCTAATTTTTCTTCAAAAACATTTAACATTCCACTAAGTAGATCGATTACTTTAACCCCTTTTTCTCCAGCAATCTTCTTAGTGTACTCAGCTAACTCTCTATCTACTAATGTTTGTACAATAACATCATCTTTTTCTATATTATCTACTATAGATTCAATTCTGTCTTTCGTACTGACATTAGAATTTTTTAATATCTTATATCTCGCATCCGAATAAGAAAACTGTACTAAAGCTGCATTTACAACATCTTTTGCAGTGTTCCCTATCGAATCGGATATTATATGTACAGTTAACATCCTATCCCTCCAGTATCTCTAATAATAATTTAATTAATGTAGTTTTAGAAATTTTTCCTACAATCACTTTTCCACCAGCCTCTTCCCTTACAACTGGTAAACAATCAATTTCATGTAAAATAATTTTTCTAAGCGCATCACTTACTAGGTCATCTTCATGAATATAAATCACATTTGGAACTCTTGTCATAGCAAGTGCTATAGGTAAAGAATCCGCATCTGCATTTCTTGATAATTTTAACATGTCTTTTCTTGAAGTAACTCCTACTAAATGGCCTTCTTCATTAACAATGAAAATCGTGCCTACATCATATATAAATAACTTAGATAATACATCTGCATAGTTTGCTGTACTTTTTGCAGTAATTGCAATCCCCATTACTTCTTTTACTAATTTACTTTTAATTTCTTCCTTTTTTTCTCCCGGTGAAAAGTCATAATTGTAATAGTACCCTACATTTGGTTTAGCTTCTAATACTTCTAGCATTCCCAAAACAGCCAAATCATTTCTTAATGTAGATTTCCCCAAAGAAAGCTTCTCTGCAATTTCATCACTAGTAATTGGTTCAAAACTTTTTACTATTTCAATTATAGCCTTATGTCTATCAGTAAGTTTCATTGTTCCTCCTTTTTATTGTTTTACATATATCATTATACAATATCTTACACATCAATTCAACACTATTTTTAATTAGTGTGTAATAATTAACCCGCAACAACCTAAATTAATTATCATTTTTAACAATTATTATATCTTTTACAAATAATTTTTATATTTTAAAACTATAAATAAATCGATTTCTTAGATACTATTATTATCTTTTTAATGAAAATTATGTAACAAATATTTTACAAAATTTTTATTTTATTCAAATTTCTAGGGATATATGATATAATATAAAAAAATAAAATGAGGTGAACAAAATATGTCAAAATTATCTAAACTCCTTGTAATTGGTAGTGGTGTAGCTGTAGCTAATTTCTACACAAAAAATCCTAAAAAAGTGGATGAACACGCTAGTTTTATTAAGAAAAAAGCAAAAGATTATTACGGTTATACTCGTTGTATGATTAGATATACTAAGAAGAATGGTGTTGAAGAAGCTGTAAATTATATGTATAATGACTTTAAAAATGTTGTTAAACGTACTAAAAATAGCCTAGAAAACACTTATGAAAATGCAGTAGATTATGGAAAAAAACTTTCAAATAATGTTGCAGAAATAAAAGAACATGCAGCTGATGTTAAATCTTACTCTAAAGAATTTAAAGAAAATATCACTACAGCTCGCGCAGCTGGTGACGAACTTAAACCAGTAATTAATAACTACAAAGATCAAGTTCAATCAACACTAAGTGCTATAAAATATCAAGTAGCAAACATTAAAAAAAATGTAGAAGATGACAAAGTACAAGAAAAAGTAGAAAAATTCAAAAATGAAACTACTGAAAAACTTAACTCTGTAAATGAAAAATTAAAAACAGAAGTTCTAAATAAAGAAAAAGCAGAAGATAAAGAAGAGAACAAAACAGAGGAATAATAGAATATAAAATTTTTATACAGTACTTCTCTATCTAATATAGATGAAGCTGTACAGAATTACAGTATTTATGATATTCTTATAATTAACCTTGTTATTTGTTTTTTACTTTCGAATACAAAATAAAAAAGACAGCCAAGATTAATTTCTTGACTGCCTTTTATTTTTTTATAGATTATCTAATGCTGCAATACGCTCTTTTACACTATCGTATTGTTCTTGATATGTAGCTTGTTTTTCTTTTTCTTTAGCAACAACAGCTTCAGGTGCTGAACCTACAAACTTCTCATTAGATAGTTTTTTATTAACACGATCTAATTCTTGTTGTAGTTTATCTAATTCTTTACCTAGACGCTCTTTTTCTTTATCTACATCTATTAAATCACTTAATGATACATAGATTTCCGCTCCTGGTAAGATTCGACTTATATCTGTTTCATTAGCTTCAACTTCACGTTCTATAATAAGTTCGCTAGGACGAGCAAATTTTTCTAGATATGCACTACCACTTAGAAGTACATCTTTTACGCTATCTTGAGAGTATTTGATTTTGATAGGAATTTCACGTGACATTGGAGCATTTACCTCACTACGGATGTTACGTACTGCTGTAATAACATCTTGGATAAATTGCATATCTTCAGTTTCTTTTTCAAATACTAATGAAGCATCAACTTTAGCGAATTCACTAGTTACAATACTATCCCCTTCATGTGGAATATGTTGCCAGATTTCTTCAGTTACGAATGGCATAAATGGATGTAACATTTTTAGAGAAGCATCTAATACATAAACTAAAATAGATTTAGTTGTATTTTTTGCAGCTTCATCTTCACCATTTAGTGAAATTTTAGCAATTTCAATATACCATGAACAGAACTCTTCCCATACGAAGTTGTAAAGAATACGGCTTGCTTCACCAAACTCATATTTTTCAAATAATCTTTCGAAATCTTCTATAGTTTTAGCTAATTTAGTTAAGATATATTTATCAGCTAGAGTTTTTTCTCCGCTTAAATCTATATCACTATACTCAAAACCTTCTAAGTTCATAATTACAAAACGAGAAGCATTCCAAATTTTGTTAATGTAGTTCCAACTAGCTTCAATTTTCTCAGTTGAATAACGTAAATCTTGTCCTGGAGTTGAGTTAGTAGCTAAGAAGTAACGTAAGCTGTCTGCTCCATACTCTTCTATTACTTCCATTGGATCTACTCCATTACCTAATGACTTACTCATCTTACGACCTTGCTCATCACGAACTAATCCATGGATTAAACAATCTTCAAATGGACGTACACCAGTGAATTCTAATCCTTGGAATACCATACGAGCTACCCAGAAGAAGATAATGTCATATCCAGTAACTAAACAGCTGTTTGGATAGTAGCGTTTGAAATCTTCGCTTTCTAAATCTGGCCATCCTAGTGTTGAGAATGGGAATAAAGCTGAAGAGTACCAAGTATCAAGAACATCCTCATCTTGTACATAATTCTCTATATCTTTTGGAGGGTTTACATCAACATAAACTTCACCAGTTTCTTTGTGATACCAAGCTGGTATACGGTGTCCCCACCAAAGTTGACGAGAAATACACCAGTCTTGAATATTTTCCATCCATGTATTTAATGTATGTTCAAAGCGTGGTGGATAGAAGTTAACTTTTCCATCTTCATCTTTTTGATTTTCTAATACTTTATCTGCTAATGGTTTCATATCAACAAACCATTGTTTAGAAAGATATGGCTCTACTACTGCTCCACTACGTTCAGAGTGTCCTACAGAGTGTAGGTGTTTTTCAATTTTGAAGCAAACTCCACTTTCTTGTAGGTCCGCTATTAATGCTTTACGACATTCAAAACGATCCATACCATTATATTTATCAGCATGTTCATTCATAACAGCACCTTCATCCATAACGATGATACGTTCTAAATTATGACGTTCTCCTACTTCAAAGTCATTTGGATCGTGCGCTGGAGTGATTTTAACAACACCACTTCCAAAGTCTTTTTCTACATATTCATCTGCAATAACAGGAATTTCTTTGTTTGTTACTGGCAGTAATACTGTTTTCCCAATATATTTTTGATATCTTTCATCTTCTGGATGAACTGCTACCGCTGTATCACCAAATAATGTTTCAGGTCTAGTAGTTGCTATTTCTAAATAATCTCCGCTTCCATCAGCTAAGAAATATTTTAAGTGATAGAATGCACCTTCAACATCTTTGTGAATTACTTCTATATTTGATAATGCTGTTTTTTGAACTGGATCCCAGTTAATAATTCTTTCACCACGATAAATTGTCCCATTTTTGTAGTGATCTACGAAGATTTTTGTTACAGCTTTATTTAAACCTTCATCTAGAGTAAATCTTTCTCTAGTATAATCTAGTCCTAATCCTAGTTTTGCCCATTGCTCACGAATATATCCTGCATATTCTTCTTTCCAATCCCATGCACGCTCTAAGAATTTTTCACGTCCTAAATCATAACGGCTAATTCCTTCTTCACGCATTTTCGCTTCTACTTTTGCTTGAGTAGAAATACCCGCATGGTCCATACCAGGAAGATAAAGCACATCAAAACCTTTTAATCTTTTATATCTTGTTAACATATCTTGTAATGTTGTATCCCAAGCATGCCCTATATGTAATTTACCTGTTACGTTTGGTGGTGGAATTACTATTGTATATGGATTTTTCTTGCTTTTATTATCTGCTTTAAATACTTCTTTTTCTAACCACCAGTTATAGCGATTATGTTCTACTTGAGTTGGATTATATTTTGTAGACATTTCAGTCATGACTTTTCCTCCTTAGGTATTATTAGTTTTATTATTTCAATTTACTTAGTTGGTGATTTTTCTTTATCTTATTACCTATTTAAAAATAAATCAAATTTTAGATAAAAAAAATAACCTCCATCCTATCTAACAAGGACGAAAGTTTCCGTGGTACCACCTTTATTCTAATTATCATTAGCACTTAATAAGATTAACGCTCTAACCACGTTTAAAGCTACTTATGTTCACTCTAAATGCTCACCGTCTACTTCAAAGTCTTGCCTAGGAGAAATCTCTCAACCACTGATTTCTTTTCTGTATCCTACGGTACGCA
>CAUSKO010000023.1:0-20452 GCA_963532255.1 uncultured Gemella sp.
TGTATGGGTGACGGAGCTACTAACGAAGGAAGTTTCCACGAATGTTTAAACATGGCATCTAACTGGGATTTACCACTTATTTTCTATGTAATTAACAATAAATATGGTATTTCAATGGCGCAAGAAAGATGTATGCG
Source organism: uncultured Gemella sp. (assembly GCA_963532255.1). GTDB lineage: Bacteria > Bacillota > Bacilli > Staphylococcales > Gemellaceae > Gemella. Next base: position 138 of record CAUSKO010000023.1, read on the forward strand.
TGTTGAAAGAATTACTGAACGTGCGGCTTCATACAGAATCAAAGGAATTCATGTAGAAGATGGTAATGACGTTTTAGCTGTATACGATGCAATGCAAGAAGCTATCGAACATGCTAGAAGTGGAAAAGGTCCAGTATTAGTAGAAGCTGTATCTTACAGATGGTTCGGACACTCTGCTTCAGACGCTGGTAAATACCGTAGTCGTGAAGAAGTTGCAGAATGGAAATTAAAAGATCCTATTGTAAAATATAAAAATTACTTATTAGAAAATGGAATTGCAACAGAAGCAGAATTAAAAGAAATTGAAGATAGATCAAAAGCAACTATCGATGATGCTGTAGAATTTGCTAAAGAATCACCATTTGCAGATGGTGCTATTGCATTCCAAGACAACTACGCTGACTAATATTTTAGGCTAAAATAATTTAAATAATATTTTATATAATAGGAGATTAATTGTTATGACTAAAGAAACAAAAATTATGACAATTCGTGAAGCCATAAAAGAAGCTATGACTCACGAAATGCGTGAAGATGAAAATGTATTTTTAATGGGTGAAGATGTAGGTATATTCGGAGGAGACTTCGGTACTACTGTTGGTATGTTAGAAGAATTCGGTCCTGAACGTGTTATCGATACACCTATCAGTGAAGCTGCTATCGCAGGAGCTGCTGCAGGAGCTGCATCAGTAGGTATGCGTCCAATCGTTGACGTAACATTTATGGACTTTGTAACAATCGCAATGGATGCTATTGTTAACCAAGCTGCACCTATGCGTTATATGTTAGGTGGAGAAGTTCAAGTGCCAGTAGTATATCGTTGTGCATCAGGTGCTGGAACAGGTGCCGCGGCTCAACATACTAAAGCTCTAGAAGCATGGTTCTGTCACATTCCTGGACTTAAAGTTGTTGCTCCAGGTACTGCAGGAGATGTATACTCAATCTTAAGAGCAGCTATCAGAGATAACAACCCAGTTATTTACATCGAGCCAAAAGCGTTATTCGGACGTAAAGGTGAAGTAGAAGTAGGTAAAATTGGAGTTATCGGTAAAGGTGACGTTAAGATAGAAGGTAATGATGTAACATTAGTATCTTGGGGAAGAATGCTAGAACGTAGCTTACAAGCTGCTGAAGAATTAAAAGAAGAAGGTATCTCAGTAGAAGTAGTAGACCCAATTACATTAGTACCATTAGATACTGATTTAATAGTAAAATCAGTTCAAAAAACTGGAAAATTAGTAGTATGCCATGATTCATTCAAAACAGGTGGATTTGGTGGAGAAATCGTTGCTAGAATCGCTGAAAGTGATGCATTTGATTTCTTAGATAGCCCTATTTACCGTGTTGCAGGTGCAGATACTAACATTCCATCAGCTAAAAACTTAGAAAAACTAGTTGTGCCTGAGGTAGAAGATATCAAAGAAACAATTAAAAAAGCTGTAAACAAAAAATAATAAAGTAATTAGCGAAGGATGTGAAAAATAATGGCAGTAGAGGTAATAATGCCAAAAGCCGGAAGTGAGATGGAAGAAGGCGAAATCGTACAATGGTTTAAAAATGAAGGAGACCATGTCGAAGAAGGTGAAGTCTTACTTGAAATTGTAACAGACAAAGTAAATATGGAAGTTGAAGCTGAAGCTACAGGGACTTTATTAAAAATTCTTGCTCAAGCAGGAGATGTAGTACCAGTAGTACAAACAATCGCTTGGATTGGTGAACCTGGTGAAAAAATTCCAGGAGCAAGCGAATCAGGAGAAGTAGCTCCAGCAGAAACAATTATTGAGAAAAAAGTTGACTATACTCCAGTAAAAGAAGTAGAAAAAGTAGATTATTCTGGATTACGTGCAACACCAGCTGCAAGAGCTTATGCGCGTAAAAAAGGAATAGACTTATCTAAAGTAAAAGGATCTGGACCAAAAGGAAGAATCCATAAAGATGATGTATTAGACTACAAACTTAACTCTAAAGTTAAAATTTCTCCACTTGCAGAACGTATTGCAAAAATCGAAGGAATTAACACAGAAAGTATTGTAGGTACAGGACCTAACGGTAAAATTATGAAAGCCGATATTATGGCAGTTCTTCACGGTGCTCCAAAAGTTGAAGCAGCTCCAAAAGCAGAAGTTGCACCAAAAGCTCCTAAAGCACCGAAAGCTCCAAACGAAAATCAATGGGGTGTTGTTGAAACAGTACCAATGTCACCAATGCGTAAAGTTATTTCTAAACGTATGAGTGAATCATACTTTAGTGCTCCTACATTCGTAGTAAACGTAGAAGTAGATATGACTGAATTACTAGCATTACGTAAAAAAGTTGTTGACGCTATTATTGAAGAAACTGGTAAAAAAGCAACAGTTACTGACTTTATTTCATTAGCTGTAATTAAATCATTAATGAAACACCCATATGTAAATGCTTCATTATCAAGTGATGAAAAAGAAATGTACTTACACCACTATGTTAACTTATCAATTGCAGTAGGTATGGACAGTGGTTTAGTAGTACCTGTAATTAAAGGTGCAGACAAAATGAGCCTTAAAGAGCTTGTTGTAGCATCTAAAGAAATTACAACTAAAGCTTTAAATGGTAAATTAAAACCAGATGAAATGGCTGATTCAACATTTACAATTAGTAACTTAGGTATGTACGGAGTTAAAAGTTTCGTACCAATCATTAACCAACCTAATACAGCAATTTTAGGTGTAAGTGCTACTGTACCAAAACCAGTAGTATATAATGGTGAAGTGACTGTAAGACCTATTATGACATTAACATTAACAGCTGACCACCGTGTGGTAGATGGATTAGAAGGAGCTAAATTCATGAAGACTCTGAAAGAAGCAATCGAAAATCCATTGTCATTACTAATATAATAGTGATATAATATATTAAGAAAAAATATAAGAAAAGTGTATTAAGGAGTGATTATAAGATGGCAGTAGAAGTTATTATGCCAAAAGCCGGAAGTGAAATGGAAGAAGGCGAAATCGTACAATGGTTTAAGCAAGAAGGTGACGAGGTAAAAGAAGGTGAAGTTCTTCTTGAAATCGTAACAGATAAAGTAAATATGGAAGTTGAAGCTGAAGCAAGTGGAACATTATTAAAAATCGTTCATCCTGCAGGATCTACAGTACCTGTAGTTCAAACAATTGCATGGATTGGACAACCAGGTGAAGAAATTCCTGGAGAAAGTGGTTCTACAGCAGCTGCAGCAGAGGTTGTAAAAGAAGTAGCAGCAGATGTAAAAGTTCCTGAAACAAAACAAGAAGAGGTTGCACCTAAACGTGAACGTCGTGGAGAGTACGATGTAGCAGTAGTTGGTGGTGGTCCTGCTGGTTATGTAGCAGCTATTAAAGCAGCTCAATTAGGAGGGAAAGTAGCATTAGTAGAAAACCGTGAATTAGGTGGTACATGTCTAAACCGCGGATGTATTCCAACTAAAACTTTCTTACACAATGCAGAAATTATTAACCACATTCGTTCAGCAAAAGAACGCGGTATTAAACTTGTAAATGAAGCTTTCTCAGTTGACATGGAACAAACTGTTGCAGTAAAAAATAAAGTTTCTAAAACTTTATCAGGTGGAGTAGCAGGACTTCTTAAATCTTACGGTGTTAAAGTATTTAACGGTGTAGGGCAATTAACAGCTGATAAAAAAGTTGTTGTAGATGATAAAACTACTATCGATGCAGATAATGTAATTTTAGCAGGTGGATCTAAAGTAAGTAGAATCAATATTCCAGGAATGGATAGTGATAAAGTTCTTACAAGTGATGAATTCTTAGATATTAAAGAAGTACCATCTCGTTTAGCAGTAATCGGTGGTGGAGTAATCGGATCTGAGTTAGGTCAAGCATTTGCTACTTTCGGATCTAAAGTTACTATTATAGAAATGGCAGATCGTTTAATCGCTGCTATGGATAAAGATGCTTCTGTAGCATTAGAAAAACAATTTAGAAAACAAGGGATTAATGTTCTTACATCAACTAAATTACTAGAAATCGTTGATAAAGGTCACGAAGTAGTAGTTAAAGTTGAAGGAAAAGAAGATATCGTTGCTGATAAAGTATTATTATCAATCGGACGTGTTCCAGATAACACTTGTCTTGGTGAATTAGCTGAGAAATTCGAAATGGAACGTGGACGTGTTAAAGTTGATGAGTACATGGAAACGTCTATTAAAGGAATTTATGCTCCTGGAGATATTAACGGAACTAAGATGTTAGCTCATGCAGCATTCAAGATGGGAGAAATTGCAGCTGAAAATGCAATGGGTCTTCACAAAAAAGTTGATCTTAAAGCTACTCCTGCAGCAATTTATACACATCCAGAAGTTGCAATGGTTGGTTTAACAGAAGAGCAAGCTCGTCAACAATATGATGTTAAAGTAGGAAGATTTAACTTTGCAGCTAACGGACGTTCATTAGCGTCTAACCAAGGTGAAGGATTTGTTAAAGTTATTATGGATACTAAATACAGAGAAATCTTAGGTATCCACATTGTAGGACCAGTTGCAGCAGAATTAATTAATGAAGGTTCAACTCTTCTACAAACAGAAATGACAATTGATGATGTTATGGATATTATCCACGGTCACCCAACATACTCAGAAGCTTTATATGAAGCAATGGCGGACTGTATCGATATGTGTATCCATGCACCTAAGAAAAAAAATAAATAATTTTTTATAAAAGAAAGATGACTAGCAATTATTATTGCTAGCCATCTTTTTTATTCTATATTCACTTCAGCTTTATGTATTTGCTCACCAAGAGTCTCAGTATCGATATTAAGATTCCTATATTCATTCGTTTGAGGAAATTTCAAAAAGTAATCTAAAGGTTTCGAAATTTCTATTTGTGCATTTTCTATTTCAAAATCAAATACATGCCCACCATTTTTTAGGTTATCGCTAATATAATGTAAGTGCAGGCCTCCGACTGCTAAACCATGAGCATATGCGGGAGAGTAAAACCCGACAATAACTCCAGTTGTATTTTCATAATTAAATATATTTTGAGTTTCTAAGACTGTTAAAAGTGGTGGATAAGGCTTCTCTTGTTTTTTAGGAGAACGAGTATACATTTTTTTGAATGTGCCAATTATTTTTATAGCATAAAAATAATTTGGATTAAGATGGTCACTTACTTTGCTTACCAAATTATTAAAAGTGCAACTATCTATTTTTTGATATCCAGTTTTAAATTTTGTAACACTAGCAAATGGGGTAGTTAGGTCTCCAGGTTGGATAGATGAATTTCCATAATAATCTGTTTTGTATACATTTCCATCGACGATTATCATTTCTCCATCGATACCATCAAAAGTACCGATACCAAAGTTACCATGTTTCAAAAGTTCCTCTAGTGAAAGAGATCCACTAAATGCTCCCTCCATTATTCCTGCCATTGTACCATATTGAAATAACATAAAAAGACCTCCAAAATTATTTTAATTTATAATATTCTTCTCTTAAAATACCATATTTTACAGAATCATAGTAGACATCTTTATAGTATCTAACTTTACGAATTCTTGCTTCAAGCTTTAAACCTAACTTTTCTGAAAGTTTCATCATTCCTATATTACCACTCCAAGTTGTTAAACCTAGTCTGGCAATTTCTGGATGTTCTTTAAAGCAAATGTCAAACCATTCCTTCAAAGCTTTTTCTCCTATCCCTTTAGACCAATATTCTTCATTATAAATAACAATACCGACTTCTAGCCATCTTGTAATAAAACTTTCCCAATGTTTAGTAACAATGCCTACTAAGTTATTATTTACAAATATACCAAGTACTCTATCACTCAAGAAAAATTCATAGTGATTTTTCAGTAAAAATGTATCTAAGTCTAAAAATTTAAATTCATTGAAGTAAGGTGCGTTAAATTTCGTCCATTCAGGCTCTTTAGAGGTATAGATAATATTATAAAGTTCTGTTAAGTTATCGGGTAATATTTTTTTTAATTCTATCATAAAAACCTCCATATATAAATATACTAAGTATAACATATTGAATGTTAAGATACAATGAGCAAGATTATATGTATTAAATTTTTTTTATGATAGAATTAGTTTTTAAACAAGTCAAATATAAAAAGGAGTTTCAATGGAAAATTTCAGTAGGAAAATATCAAATTTATTTTTATGGATAATGAATATTGGATTATTAACAGTAGGTATTCTTTTGTCATTTGGATTATTAATTGAATTAAAAGAAATAGTTGGTGAAGGGATGAAATTTTTCTCAAATAATGGAAGTTACCAACATTTTATTGAAGAGATATTAGTGTTCTTTCTTTATTTTGAGTTTATAGCTCTTATTGTGAAATACTTTAAAAATAACTATCACTTTCCGCTTAGGTATTTTATATATATAGGTATAACAGCTATCGTTAGGCTTATAATAGTAGAACATGATGATCCAAAAAGTGTCTTAGTTTGGTCGGCAGCAATATTATTGCTTGTAATAAGTTTGGCCATTGCAGAAAAATTTATAAAAAAGAATTAAAAAATAAATATAAATGTTGCTAAAGAGCTTCATTATACAAACAAGAAAAGGTTTACAAATAATTTGTATTTCTGAGTCAAAATGTCTAGGAAAACATTTAAGATTATGTTAAAATATAGCTGTAAAACGCTTTTATAAATTATTAATTTTTTTCAAAATTAACTTTAATATAACACTAAACAATAAATGATAAGGAGATCATTAATATGAAATACAATTTTTCTGAAGTTATAGATAGAGTTGGAAAAAACTCAAAAAAATGGAATGTGGGAGAAGGATATATCTCAATGACAGTTGCGGATATGGATTTTCCTGTTGCCCCAGAAATAACTGAGGAGATTTTAAGGCGAGTCGCCCATGGAATCTATGGCTATGATGTTTTAGATAATGAATACTATGATTCTGTGGTAAACTGGTATAAAAGAAAATATAAAGTTAATTTAGAAAAAGACTGGTTGCTGTATGCCACAGGAGTAAGACCAGCTATTAACGCTACAATAGAGGCTTTAACTGAAAAAGGTGATTCGATTTTACTTTTTACACCTGTGTACGCTTATTTCTTTACGAATATTAATGAATGTGAAAGAAACTTTGTCCAATGTGAACTAGATTATATAGATGACTATTATATTAACTATGAAAGACTAGAAAACCAATTATCAAATAGTAATGTGAAAATGATGATATTATGTAGCCCTCATAATCCATTAGGAAGAGTTTGGAGTAAAGAAGAGATATTAAAAGTAACTAAATTATGTGAAAAATATAATGTAATTTTAATTTCTGATGAAATTCATTGTGATTTAACGTTTAAAGAAAAAACACATGTAATGTCACATTCTCTATCAGATTGGGCAAAAAATAATACTATTACTTATATAGCACCTACAAAAACATTTAATATTGCTGGAGCAAGAACATCAAATATAATAGTTCTAAATGAACAATACCGTGAAAAAATTAGAAAAGTACTAATTAAGAATAAAACAAATACTAATAACTTTTTATCAGGACCAGTAACAACTGCTGCATATAATAAAGGTGGAGAATGGTTTGATGAACTAATGGGAGTATTAGAAGAAAATAGAGAATATGTGAAAGAGTTCTTTGCTAGAGAGATACCAGAAATTAAATTAACACCAACATATGCAACTTATCTAGAATGGATAGACTTTTCTGCTATTTCAACAGATTCTGATGAATTTTGTAATTTTTTATATGATAATGTAAAATTAAAACTTAATCCAGGTAGTGAATTTGGAAAAGGTGGAGAAGGAAAAGCAAGATTGAATTTTGCTTGTACTAGAGAAGTTCTGGAAGACGCTCTATTAAGATTTAAAAAAGGTGTAGAGTTATATAAAAAAGAAAAATAATAATTTACAGTTATAGATATATAATGGGGATAACTTATAAAAAAAAAGTTATCCCATTTTTATTTGAAATTAGTAATTTATATTACAAAAATATTAAAAAATAAAGATAAGTTGAAATATTATACTAATAAAATTGATTTTTTTTTTAATTTAAATTAAAATTAATATAGTAAACTTATATTTTGCGAAGGAAAGTAAATAATTCGATAAAGAGAGGATATACAATGGCGGAAAATAATAATAATCGTCTTTCAAGGAGGAATAGAATTTCCCAAGGTAAGAAAAGTGTTATGCCAGGTGGATATATATCTAGAGGAAATAATTCTCAGTCAAGCGGTCAACAAAGAAGACCTTTAAATGGCGAAGAAATGAGAAGAAGTGGAACTAGGTCTAGTGGGAATAATCAAAGACCAATTGGAGCTAATCAAAGATCAAGTTCTCAACAAAGATCAAATTCCCAACAAAGACAAAATCCTTTAAGACAGCAACAAATGGGAAGACCAGGTGCCGGTGGCAAAGGGCCTAATCCAAATAATAAGAAACCAAATAGAATAAGCAATCCAAATACTAAAAAAATTAAAAATAGTAAATGGATGAAAGCTTTAAAATATGGTTTATATGCAGCAAGTGCAGCGATAATAGCTATATTTTTCCTATGCGTATTTTGGATATATCAAGCACCTGCATTTGATTCAAAAATATTAGATAATAATTCTAGAACGATAGTTTATGATGTTAATAATAATGAAATTGCTAAACTAGGAAATCAAGTGGGAGAAAACTTAGAGACGGCTGATATACCGCAACAAATGCAAGATGCAATACTTGCTACAGAGGATAATAGATTCTTTGAACACGGTGCAGTAGACTATAGACGTTTAGTAGGGGCGGTAGTATCTAACCTTACAAGTGGATTTGGTTCACAAGGTGGATCAACTATTTCTCAACAGCTTATTAAAAGAACATTTTTAGATGATAATAAGAGTGTTAAACGTAAAGTTCAAGAAGCATATTTAGCTTATAAACTTGAGCAAAATTATGATAAAGAAAGTATTTTTACTATGTACGTTAATAGAATTTATTATTCTGATGGTGTATATGGTTTAAAAACGGCTGCAAAATACTATTATAATAAAGATTTAGATCAATTATCTTTACCACAAAAAGCATTGCTTGCTGGTATTCCACAGCATCCAAATACTTATAATCCATATGACAATCCTGAAGCTGCAAAAGCACGACGTGATACAGTTCTTTACTTAATGCAATACCATGGTAAAATAACAGAAGCAGAAGCAGAAGCAGCTAAGAAAGTGAATATAATGGATGGTATAGTATCTAGAAGCTCAGATGAACGAGTAATTATGTCAAGTGAATTTGATAGTAGATACACTGGTTATATGAACCAAATTGTTAATGAATTGAAAAATAGTAAAGAGTATAAAGATTATGAAGGTGACGTATTAAACCTAGGTCTAAAAATTTATACAAATCTAGATCCTGATATTCAAAAATCAGTAACTGATAGTGTAACAAATAATTCTGCTGGCATTAAGCAAGCAAGTGATGTTGCTATGGTTGTACTGAAAAATGACAATAGTGGAATAGCAGCTATATATGGTGGTAAAAATCAAAAATTCAATGGATATAATATAGCTACTCAGTCAAAATTACAACCAGGATCAGCTATTAAACCAATACTGGCTTATGGACCAGCTATTGAGTATCTAAATTGGGGTTCTGATCACACTATAAATGATAGTAAAATTCAAGGGACACAAATTCAAAACTGGGATAGACAGTTCCATGGAAATATTACTATTAATAATGCTTTGATGATGTCGTATAATATACCTGCTATAAAAGCTTATCAAGAGGTCGGCTTTAACAGGGTTAAAGAATACGCAAGTAAAGTAGGTATGAGTGTAACAGATGACTCTCTAACCACACCTATTGGAGGAAGTAGCGATGGATATTCTCCACTTCAAATGGCGGCAGCCTATGTACCATTTAGTAATAATGGATATTACGCTACTCCAAAAGCAATTAAAAAAGTATATGATAATGAAGGAAAAGAAGTTAAAAGCTTTAGTACTGATGATAGAAAACAAGTCATAAAAGACTCTACTGCTTATATAATGACTTCTATGTTAAGAAATGTTGTAAATGGAATTGCAAAAAATGCTAGAATCAGTGGTGCTGATATGGCGGTTAAAACAGGGACAACAACATTTGGTCAAGCAGAAATAGATAAATATAAATTTGATGCTGACAACTACTCTAAGGACTCTTGGGTAGTAGGTTATACGAGTAACTATACACTAGCAGTATGGCAAGGATTTGATTCTATAGATGGTCCTACTAAGTATATGACAGAGTCGGATACACAAAAGACACAAATTCTATATAGAATAAACATGCAAAATATTGTTAGTATACATAGACCGGGTGGATTCTCTGTTCCTAAGAATGTGGGATCTATAAATGGTGGAGTTAAAATTATTACTGAAAGTGAAAGACGTCAAATAGAAGAACAACAAAAACGTCAACAAGAAGAAAATTCTAAGAAAAATCAGAATAATGATAACAATAATGACAATAATGACAACGACAATAATGATAATAATAGTAATAGTAGCAACAATACTAACTCAAATAATAGTCGAAGTAACAATAACGCCAATAGTTCCCGAAGTCAAAATAGCAGTAAGAACAGTCAACCGAGTACACGGGGCGGCAATAATAACTAATAAATAATTAAGCTACAAAGAAGATGATATAGAAAAATATTATCTTCTTTGTAGTTTTTATTCTTTAATATTTCACAAAATTAAGTATTTAGTGTACAATAAGAAATAGAATTTTGCATTCATGTATGCAAAAGAATTAATTATTAATCAAATGGATGTGTAGCTATGAAAAAAAAATTAGTAATAATTACAGGAATGAGTGGAGCGGGTAAAAATACAGCATTGAATATTTTTGAAAGTCAAGGGTATTTTTGTACTGATAATTTACCTGGACTTGTAGTTGAAGATTTTTTAAGAATTATTGAAGAAAAAGAATTAGATAAAACAGCTATTAGTATAGATATAAGAAGTAAACATCTTTTTGTAGATTTAAAAGAAGTACTTAAAAAAATCCAGCAAAATGAGTACTTTGATACAAAAATTATTTTCTTAGATTGTGATGATCAAGTGATTGTAAATAGATATAAAGAGACAAGAAAAAATCACCCACTTTCATTAGAATTTGGTTTACTTGAAGGTATTAAACAGGAAAGAAAAGATATGGAAGATATAAAAGGTTTAGCAAATTATATCTACAACACAACTACATTTAGCGTCAAGGATCTTCAAAGTAAAATTTTAGGTGATTTTGGTATTGAGAAAAAAGACAGTTATCATATTACGGTTTCAAGTTTCGGATATAAATATGGAGTACCGATAGATGCTGATAATATTGTTGACGTTCGCTTTTTAAAAAATCCATTTTATATAAATGAACTTAGAGAAAAAACAGGACAAGACGCGGATGTGTTTAACTATGTTTTTGATGATGAAGTAACAAAAGAATTTTATGAGAAATATAAAGAATTAATATTCTTTATGATAGATAAATACCAATATGAAGGACGAGATAAAGTGGCTATAGCAGTAGGTTGTACTGGTGGGAAACACCGCTCTGTAAGTGTAGCAAGAAAACTACATGAAGATATAGCAAAATTAGGCTATAGAGTTTATCTTGAACATAGAGATATAGATAAGGGTAGGTAGAGTAGTGATGAGAGCAAAAGTAAAAGTAGTAACTATAGGAGGGGGAACAGGATTATCTGTTCTTCTTAGAGGATTAAAAAAGTATCCCCTTGATTTAACAGCGATAGTTACTGTAGCAGATGATGGAGGAAGTTCTGGTAAAATCAGAAGTGACATGAACATTCCATCTCCAGGAGATATAAGAAATGTAATAGCTGCATTATCAGATGTGGAACCATATTTGGAAAAAATGTTCCAGTATAGATTTGACAGTGGTGAAGTAAAAGGGCATCCAGTAGGAAATCTTATGCTAGCAGCCATGACAGATATACATGGTGATTTTTCAACTGCGGTTAAGGTTATGAGTAAGATATTAAATGTAAGAGGTACTGTATTACCTACAACTAATGATATAGCAACTTTAAATGCGGTTCTATCAACTGGAGAAATAATAAGGGGGGAGTCATCTATAACTAAAGCTGGAGGGGTTATTGATCATGTATATATAACACCATCTAGAGTTAAAGCGAATGAAGACGTACTAAAAGCTATAGAAAATGCTGATTATATAGTTATGGGACCAGGTAGCTTATATACCTCGATAATACCAAACTTAGTTATTTCGCAAGTTTCTGAAAAAATAAGAGAAAGTGCTGCAAAAAAAATATATATTAGTAATGTAATGACTCAACATGGTGAAACTGATAATTTTAAAGTCTCAGACCACATTGAAGCAATCAATAAACATGTAGGAGAGAATATTTTTGATATAGTTATAGCTAATTCAAGAGTATTTGATGAAGATGTTTTAGCAAGATATCGCAAAGAAAAACAAGAAGCGGTTGAAATAGATTATGAAAAAATAGCTGAATTAGGTATTAAATTAATAGAAAATTATGATGTTGGAATCGTTGAGAATAATACGATTAGACATAATGCAGAAAAAGTTTCTGAATTAATTTATAATTATATTATAGACGACAAGCCAACAATGATTTATAATAAAAAGTAAAAGTTATAAAAAAAGGAGAAGGAACATGCATTTAAATTTTGATTATTCAAAAGCATTAAATTTCTTTAATGAACAAGAAGTTAAAAATATGGAAGGTTATGTAAAAGTAGCTCATGAGCAATTACATAACAAAACTGGTGTAGGTAACGATTTTTTAGGATGGTTAGAATTACCAACTAATTATGATAAAGAAGAATTTGCTAGAATTAAAGAAGCAAGCAAAAAAATTCAAAACAATTCTGATGTACTTGTAGTTATTGGGATTGGAGGTTCTTATCTAGGGGCTCGTGCAGCTATTGAAATGTTAAATGATAATTTCTATAATTTCTATGAAAAAGATAGAAAAGCACCACAAGTATTCTTTGTAGGACATACTATTTCTTCAACATATACAGCAGAATTAGTGAATTACTTAAAAACTACTGGTAAAGATTTCTCAGTAAATGTAATTTCTAAATCAGGAACTACTACTGAACCTGCAATTGCATTCCGTATTTTTAAAGAATTACTAGAAGAAAAATATGGAAAAGAAGGTGCAAAAGAAAGAATCTTTGCTACAACAGATAGAGCTAAAGGAGCTCTAAAATCTCTTGCGGATGATGAAGGATATGAAACATTTGTAGTACCTGATGATGTAGGTGGACGTTTTACAGTTCTTACAGCGGTAGGATTATTACCTATAGCAGTTAGTGGAGTTGATATTGATAAAATGATGGCTGGAGCTAAATTGGCTCAAGATCAACTTTCTACACCAGATTTAAGTACAAATATTGCTTACCAATATGCAGTAATGCGAAATATTCTTCAACAAAAAGGAAAATTAATAGAAATATTAGTTTCATATGAACCTTCAATGGTTTACTTTAATGAATGGTGGAAACAACTTTATGGTGAATCTGAAGGTAAAGATGGAAAAGCATTATATCCATCAAGTGTATGCTTCTCAACAGACTTACACTCAATGGGGCAATATGTTCAAGAAGGACGTCGTATCTTATTAGAAACTATTCTTAAGGTTAAAACTCCAAATAAAGATATCGAGTTAAAAGAAGCAGATAATAATTTAGATGGTCTAAACTACTTAGCAGGTAAAACTATGGACTTTGTTAATACTAAAGCATTCGAAGGGACGTTACTTGCTCACACAGATGGAGGAGTACCTAACTTTGTAGTAGAACTTCCAGATATGAGTGAATTTACATTTGGATACTTAGTATACTTCTTTGAAAAAGCAGTAGCTATTTCTGGATATATGCAAGGATTAAATCCATTTGACCAACCAGGAGTAGAAGCATATAAGAAAAATATGTTTGCTTTACTAGGTAAACCTGGATTTGAAGATTTAAAAGCAGAATTAGAAGATAGATTAAAATAAAACCATAAAAAAAGATGCTAATTTAAAATTAGCATCTTTTTTATCTTTTAGCCATAGTAACAAAGGTGAATTTATCTGGTCGATAACTTAGTGTTCCGTATTGTAGTATATTTCCATTTGATAAATATGTAGTACTTTCAACAACAGCAACCATATCATATTCTCCTAGGTCCATATGTGTTCTTTCTTCCTCATTAGCGTATCGGAAAGAAATCGCTCGTCTTGAATGAGTAATTTTTAGACCTAGTTCATCTTCTAGATATTTATAAATTGATGATTCGGCTATTTCTTTATTTAAGAAAGGTACCAATTTGCGATTAAAATATGAAACTTCATATTCTAGACGTTCACCATTAATAGTTCTACTTCGACTAACTCGGTAAAAATCTTCGTTCTCTTTAGCCCCAAAAATTTTCATTATTTTTTCTTCACCTTGAATTATATAAAGAGATTCAAGGTTTGTTGTTATTTCATATTTTCCATCAATATTTAATTCCGAAGAAGTTTTTATATTTCCAAGATAATTATTTTTTATACGTCCATGTCCAAGAATTAAAGAGTTTTTTCCTTTTATTTTTTGGATATAGCCATTAATTTCAAGTAAAGATAAAGCTTTTCTTATAGTATCCTTAGAGTATCCATATTCTTTAACTAATTCATTTTCACTTGGTAATTCTGTATTACGTTTATAATAACGTGTATCTATTTTGTTTTTTATATCATTGTATACTATTTTATATTTACTCATTTTTATATCTATCCTTTTATATTTATCAATTAAATATTATAAATGTCTTTAATAAAAAAAGCAACTATTAATAAAAAGTTAATATAAAACTCTAACATATACGTAAATGTATAAAAAATATAATAAAAGAATTACATAAATGTATTGACAAATTAAACCGTTTTAATTATAATAATTAGTGTTGAGATATAAGATTATGTTAATAGCAAACTTATGGAGGATTTATAGATGAAAAAACGCTCAAGTGGTATTTTAATGCATATTACATCATTACCAGGTGAATTTGGTATCGGTACTTTTGGTAAAAGTGCTTATGAATTTGTTGACTTTTTAGAAGAAACAGATCAAACATATTGGCAAATATTACCATTAACAACTACAAGTTATGGAGATTCGCCATACCAAAGTTTTTCTGCAGTAGCTGGGAATTTAAATTTAATAGATTTTGAATTACTTAGTGAATCTGGATTATTAGAAAAAGGTGATTACGAAGGAGTAAACTTTGGTGATAATAAAGAAAAAGTAGATTATGAATTATTATTCAATGCAAGAAGACCTATTTTAGAAAAAGCGGTAGAAAATACAAAACAAAATAGCAGCATTTTAGAAGAAATAGAAAAATTTGAACAAGAAAATACAAGTTGGTTACCTGATTATGCAGAATATATGGCTATAAAAGAAAGTTTTGGATATCAAAGCCTTAATCATTGGGACGAAGATATAAAACGTGGTGAACAACAAGCTAGAGAAAGATATAGAGCGGAATTAAAAGATAGTATTAGATACTATACTGTAACTCAATACTTCTTCTTTAAACAATGGCTAGAACTTAAAAAATATGCAAATGAAAAAGGTATAAAAATAATAGGGGACATGCCAATTTATGTTAGTGGTGACAGTGTTGAAATGTGGACAATGCCAGAGCTATTTAAAATTGATGAGAACAATGAATCTCTATATGTAGCTGGATGTCCAGCTGATGATTTCAGTCCTACTGGTCAACTTTGGGGTAATCCAATATATGATTGGAAAAAACACAAAGAACAAAATTATTCTTGGTGGGTTTATAGAGTACAAGAGAGCTTTAAAATTTATGATGTACTAAGAATAGATCACTTTAAAGGTTTTTCAGATTTTTGGCAAATAGATAGAGATGCAGAAGACGCTGTTAATGGTACATGGGAAGAGGGTCCTGGTATCGAATTATTTGAAAAAATAAAAGAACAATTAGGTGATTTACCAATTATTGCAGAAAACCTTGGATTTATTGATGCGAAAGCAGAAAAATTATTAGAAGATTCAGGATATCCAGGTATGAAGATACTTCAATTTGCATTTCCTGATCACGATAGTTTAGATTTACCACATAATTATACAGCTAATAGTGTGGCTTACACTGGTACACATGATAATGATGTTGTGAATGGCTGGTATGAAAAACTAAGTGAAGATGAACAAAAACTAGTAGCTGAATATTTAAATCAGCGAGATGATGAAACTATTACACAAGCAATGATACGTGGTATTCATTCATCAGTAAGTGATTATTCAATTGTAACAATGCAGGATCTATTAGATAAAGATGCAAGCAGTAGAATGAATGTTCCATCAACAGTTGGAGGAAACTGGGAATGGAGAATGCTTGCGGAAGATCTTACAGAAGAGAAGAAAGAATTTTTAAAAGCAATAACAAATAGATATGCAAGAGAGAGAGGATAATGATGAAATTTAGTAACTATGTATTAGAAAAAACAGGTAAAGAATTAAGTTCTTTAAATAATAAAGAAATCTATGTGCAATTATTAAACTTTGTTAAAGAAGAAGCTGATAAGAAGTCGTTAAATACTGATAAGAAAAAAGTTTATTATATTTCTGCTGAGTTTTTAATTGGTAAATTATTATCAAATAACTTAATAAATTTAGGGATTTATGAAGAAATTGAAAAAGAATTATCAGCAGCTAATAAGCGTCTTAGTGAGGTAGAAGAAGAGGAGTTAGAACCATCATTAGGTAACGGAGGTCTAGGTCGACTAGCTTCATGTTTTATCGATTCAATTTCAACATTAGGAATTAATGGTGATGGAGTTGGATTAAACTATCACTGTGGTTTATTTAGACAAGTATTTGTAAAAAATGAACAACATGCTGAACCAAACTTCTGGATTGAAGACTCTTCATGGTTAAGAGATACTGATATTAAATATACAGTTCCATTCAAAAACTTCAACCTAACATCTACACTAAAAAGAATAGATGTTCTAGGATATAAAAAAGATACAAAGAATTATTTAAACTTATTCGATATTGATTCAGTCGATAGTAATATTATTGAAGATGGAATTAGCTTTGATAAAACAGAAATAGAGAAGAACTTAACACTATTCTTATATCCAGATGATAGTGATAAAAATGGTGAGTTACTACGTATTTACCAACAATACTTTATGGTATCTAATGCAGCCCAATTAATTTTAGATGAAGCTATTGCAAAAGGAAGTAATGTTCATGATTTATATGAATATGCTTATGTTCAAATTAACGATACTCATCCAAGTATGGTAATTCCTGAATTAATTAGATTATTAACTGAAAAACATGGAATTGAATTTGAAGAAGCATACACAATCGTTCAAAAAATGACTGGTTACACAAATCACACAATTTTAGCAGAGGCTTTAGAAAAATGGCCAATAGAATATTTAGAAGAAGTAGTTCCGCACCTTGTTAAAATTATTAAAAAACTTGATGCAGTTATTCGTGAAAAATATGAAGGTGAAGATATCCAAATTATCGATAAAGATGATAAAGTACATATGGCTAATATGGATATTCACTTCTCAAATAGTGTAAATGGAGTAGCATACTTACACACAGAAATACTTAAAAATTCTGAATTAAAACACTTCTATGAGTTATATCCAGAAAAATTCAATAATAAAACAAATGGTATTACTTTTAGACGTTGGCTAGAGTTCTCTAATAGACCATTAGCAGCTTATTTAAAAGAACTAATTGGTGATGAGTACTTAACAGATGCAACAAAATTAGAAAAACTATTAGCATTTGTTGACAGCAAAGAAGTAGCAGCTAAACTAGAAGAAATCAAACATGAAAATAAACTAGTTCTAAAAGAATATCTAAAAGAAACTCAAGGAATTGAATTAGATGAAAATAGTATTATCGATACACAAATCAAGAGATTCCATGAGTATAAACGTCAACAAATGAACGCTTTATATGTAATTAAAAAATACTTAGATATTAAAAATGGTAAATTACCTGAAAGAAAAATTACTGTATTCTTTGGTGGTAAAGCAGCACCAGCTTATATTATAGCTCAAGATATTATTCACTTAATTCTTTGTTTATCAGAGTTAATTAATAATGATCCAGAAGTAAACAAATACTTAAATGTATTCCTAGTTGAAAACTATAATGTAAGTGTTGCGGAAAAATTAATTCCAGCAACTGATATTAGTGAACAAATTTCATTAGCATCTAAAGAAGCTAGTGGAACTGGTAATATGAAATTTATGTTAAATGGAGCACTAACATTAGGAACTCTAGATGGAGCAAATGTTGAAATCGATGAGTTAGTTGGACGTGAAAATATCTATATCTTTGGTAAAGAAAGTGATGAAATTATTAAACTTTATGAAACTAGTGGTTATGTATCTAAAGATTACTACAAAAAAGCTGGTGTAAAAGAAGTAGTTGATTTTATCGTTTCTGATGACTTAGTAAAACTAGGAAACAAAGAAAGATTAGAAAGACTATACAATGAGTTATTAAATAAAGATTGGTTTATGACACTAATTGATTTTGAAGAATATTATGCTAAAAAAGAAGAAATGTTAGCAGACTATGAAAATCGTGAATTATGGCTTAAAAAAGTAATTGTTAATATTGCTAAGGCCGGATTCTTCTCATCTGACCGTACAATAGATCAATATAACAAAGAAATTTGGAATAAATAACTATATGAAAGAGGGAAAGAATATGAAACTATTAACGATTAACGTTCATAGTTGGTTAGAAAATAATCAGCTTGAAAAACTTGATATCTTAGCAAAAACTATCGTAGAAAAAAAATATGATGTTATCGCAATGCAAGAAGTTAATCAGCTGATTAATAGTGAAAATGTTTATTCAAACATTAAAAAAGATAACTTTGGAAAGATGTTATTAGATAAAATAAATAGTTATGGGGAAAGCGGCTATAGTTATTACTGGACTTATTCTCATATTGGTTTTGACAAATATGAGGAAGGTCTAGCAATATTAGCTAAGGGTAAAGTGTGTGATGTAGAGGATTTCTACTGTACATCACACCAAGATATCCACTCTATATCTTCAAGAAAAATATTAAAGGTAACGTTAGAAATAAATAATCAGACAATAGAATTTTATAGTTGCCATATGAATCTACCTACTTGTGAAGATGAAAATATTAGAGAAAATCTTTATAATCTAGTTAACCATACAGATGACTCTAATTTAAAAATCTTTATGGGTGATTTTAATACAGATTATTTTAATCAAAAAAAAGATTACAACATGATTATAGAAATGGGACTTTTTGACACTTATGAAATGGCTCAGAAAAAAGATGATGGTGTAACAGTATATAAAAACATTAGTGGTTGGGAAGATTCAATGAACAAGAAAAAGCTAGATTATATATTTAGTAATCGTGAACTTAATGTTACGGAAAGTAGTGTTATTTTTAATAATACTAATTATCCAATAATATCAGATCACAATGGTTTAGAAGTAACAATAGCAGAAAAATAAAAATAAAAAGGAGGATAATGTTATGTTACAAAAGATTCAGCGTTTTGGAGGAGCTATGCTAATGCCATCGATAATCTTCGCATTCTTTGGATTAGTAGTAGGTTTAACTTCAATATTTAAAAACCCTAACTTAGTAGGGAGCATCGCGACAGAAGGTACTTTATGGTATAATTTCTGGTTCGTAGTAGAGCAAGGAGGATGGACAATCTTCAATCAAATGCCAGTAGTATTCGCACTTGGTATTCCGATTGGTCTTGCTAAAAAAGCAAATGGTCGTGCAGCACTTGAAGCATTCTTAATTTACATGGCGTTTAACTACTTCATCAACGGATTCTTAACAGCATTCCCATCATTTGGAGTAGACGTAACACCAGCTTTAAAATTACCAACAGGTTTAACTAGAATTGCAGGAGTAATCACTCTAGATACTTCAATTATCGGTTCTATCCTTATTGCATCAATTGCCGTTTGGATTCACAATAAATACTTTGATAAAAAACTTCCTGAATTATTAGGAATTTTCCAAGGTACTACATTTGTTATTATTATTGGTTTCTTATTAATGATTCCTATGGCATACTTAACAGCATTATTATGGCCTAAAGTTCAATTAGGAATAGTTGCCTTACAAGGATTCCTAAAAACATCAGGTGTAATTGGAGTATTTTCATATACTTTCCTAGAAAGAATTCTTATTCCTACTGGATTACACCACTTTATCTATGGACCATTTATGTTTGGACCAG
>CAUSKO010000024.1:0-19483 GCA_963532255.1 uncultured Gemella sp.
AAGTTAATGATAACACTGCTGCCATACTTACAGCTAAAAATTTATTTTTTTTCATATAATTTGTTCCTTTCAAACCTTATTTAAAATAGATAATATATTGTGTTTTTATAAATTAATCTACATAATATCTATATTGTAAACTAAAAAATACTATTTAGCTAATTATTGGTTCTATTTTTTATATAATATTTAAATTTAAACTCTTGTCCCTTTGCTTCATAGTCATACATCAAAAACATTTGTATAGCAAAGTTTTGTAGCTCTTTTACTGAATGATTATCTCAGTATTTACGTTGCTATTTATAGAAAATGAAGATGAATTATTAGGGTGTAAATATCATGCTACGTTACCGAAAGTACTGTAGCCATACTTACAGCTAAAAATTTATTTTTTTCATACATATATTTTCCTACTTTTATATTATCTTTCCTCGAACATTATATCAAATATATAAACCCCTTTCAACCCTTGATACGCCTGGACTCAGAAATTATTTTTTTATTTTTTATTTTCAAATTAAATAAAAAATACATTGAACTCCTCTCTAATAAACTTGTTCAATGTATTACATTTGTTAATATATTTATTTTTTCTTTATGTTCAGAAAAATAATAATATTTTTATTTTAATCATTTTTACAACAGCTTTTCTAAAAATATTTCAACATTATTTACCTTATAACCGTTATACTCTTTTCTTTTATCATCAAAATGCCACTTTCTATTAACTAGACATGTCTTCATACCTAATTTTTTTGCAGGCTCTATATCATGAAAAAGAGAATCACCTACCATAACTGTCTCTTCTGCCTTTATACCTTCACTTTCTAGTACATTTAAAAATGCCTGAGGTTTGGGTTTACTTATACGCACTTCTTCAGAGATATAGATTTTAAATACTTCTTCTAGTCCTAACTTTTGTAATTTACTTCTTTGTTCATATGATTTTCCGTTAGTTAAGATAATTAATTTATAATCTTTTGATAATTTCTTCAAAATTGTATTTAATTTATTATTGGGAGAAATAGCCTCTAAAATAAATTCAAATTGCTTTTTGTAATAATAATCACATTCTTCTTTTGTAAGATTAATATTATAATCTGCTAATGTTGCTATTAATCTTTCATTCCTTAAATCAATGATTTTCAGTTGACCACTATGAATTTTATCTACTAATTCATTATTTATTCTTTTATACCTTTTGAAAAATTCATCATATGATGTTAATTTATCATATCCTAGGTATTCAAATACTCGCTTATTTGATATTTTCCAAATACTACTAAAGTCATACAATGTATTATCTAAATCAAAAATCAAATTTTTTATATTTTCCACTATTTCACCTCCTAAGATTCTCTACTTTAATATTCTTATTTTACAATTAAAAAAAGAAAAATCCAAGAATTACTACTTAGATTTTCTTTTATTTTTTATTTCAGTGATTGAAATAGATATTATTTGTCAAAATACTTTACTACAGGGCGTGGCTCGTAGACAATAGCGTCATCAGGTACACTATGCTTAACCACTGCATTTGATCCTATCTTAACATTATTCCCTATTTCTATATTTCCTAAGACTTTTGCTCCTGCACCTATTATTACATTGTTTCCTACCGTTGGATGTCTCTTAACCGGATCTAACGTTGTACCTCCAAGAGTAGTTCCATGGTACATTGTTACATTATCTCCAACTATCGATGTCTCTCCTATAACAACTCCCATACCATGATCAATAAATAATCCTTTACCTATTTTAGCACCTGGATGTATTTCTATTCCTGTTATTCTTCTAGCACGTTTAGCTAACATTCTCGCTAATGTGTGGCGTTGCCTCTTATATAGCTTATGCGCTACATAATGATAATTTAGTGCTTTTATATGCGGATATGTTAAATAAACCATTAATTTTGACTCCGCAGCAGGATCTTCTCTTAATACTCTATCTATATTGTAACGTAAATTTTCAAAAAATTTCATTACACTTCTACATATGTAACTTCTTCAAACTCAAGCATTGATAAGTATTTATCAACACCATCTGGAAGAATAGTTACAATTTTTTTATCTGGATACTTAGCAGCAACTTTCTTAGCACCTGCTATCGCTGCTCCTGATGAAATTCCAACTCCTATACCTGTTGTTCTTACAAACTCTTTAGTTGCTTCAATAGCTTCATCACTTGATACCGTATACACTTCATCCATTAGTTCTTTATCGAAGTTTTCTGGGACAAATCCTGTTCCAATACCTTGAATTTTGTGAACTCCACCGTGACCTTTACTAATCGCTGGTGACTCTTCTGGCTCTAAAGCTACTGCAAATACTCCTGGTTTATTTTCTTTTAAGTATTTTGCTACTCCTGAGAAAGTTCCACCTGTACCAACTCCAGCAACAAAAATATCGATATCTGGTACTTGTTCTAAAATTTCTTTACCAGTAGTTTTGTGATGATATGCTGGATTCGCTGGATTATCAAATTGACTTAGAGAAATAGCATTAGGATATTTCTCTCTTAATTCAGCTGCTTTATCTATTGAACCTTTGATACCTAATTCTTTTGGAGTTAATATTAATTGAGCTCCATATGCTTTAATTAGTGTTCGGCGCTCTAAACTCATACTCTCTGGCATTATAATTACTGCTTTCAGTCCCAAGATAGAAGCTAGAATCGCTACAGCAATACCTGTGTTACCACTAGTTGGTTCTACAATTATTGTATCCTCATTTACCTTACCTTGACGTTGTGCTTCTTCTAACATTCCTAGTACGGCACGATCCTTAACACTACCACCTAAGTTATATTTTTCTAATTTCACAAAAATACTTGTGTCCTCTAACTGATAAATAGGCGTATTCCCTATAAATTTTAATGATGATGCTAACATAATATCGCTCCTTGTTAATTTTTAATTTACATTTAATTATATCATACAACATTTGAAATTGGAAAAGATTTAGTACTGAATTTTCAGAAAATAATCATTTTTATCCAAACTTATATATATAATTTTCTAATAATGTATTATTTAGATAGAAAAAAAGAAAACTTAGCAGTATTATTCTTCTACTAAATTTTCTATTATTTTATTCATATCTTTAGGGAATTGTGCGATTACATCAATATGTTTCTTAGTTATAGGATGAATAAATTTTAAATTATAGCAGTGAAGCGCATGCCTATCTATAATTTTTTTATTTCCACCATAAAGTTCATCCCCTAAAAGTGGATTCCCTCTAAAACTCATATGTACACGTATTTGATGCGTTCTACCCGTAAATAATTTTAACTTAACCAAACTTATATTTTTTTCTGAATTATATTTCTCACACCATACTTGTGTTTTTGCATAATCTCCGTCACTAGCCACGCATCTAGCAATAATACTATCATCCGTCCTTTTTATATTGGCTTCTATTACTCCATCTTCAACTTTTCCGGAAACTAAAGCTAAATAAAATTTTCCAATTTCTTCTTTGCTAAATAATGCATGAATATGACGATGCTTGGCTATTAAAACTAATCCTGTAGTATTTTTATCGAGTCTTGTGACAATATGAGGAATTGTATTATAATTATTTTTTCTAAAATAATTATTTACAATTTCTAATAATGATAAATCTTCTAAATTTCGAGAAGGGATGGATGGCAAAGCAGCAGGTTTATTTACTATAAGCAAGTACTCATCTTCATAAATAATATTTAGTCCACCATCTATAAATCTAACATGTTCACTAAAATTTTCACTAGGCAAAGTTATTTCCACTATGTCATTTTTCTTTAAAACATATCGAACATTTTCTTCTTTTCCATTAACCTTTATACTGCCGTCATTATCGAACTTTATACGAGTTAAAGTTTTTCTAGATATATTATTTTCTAATAAAAATTCTCGTAATAATTGTTCATTTTCAACTATATATTTTAAACTTAACTTATTCATTTTCTATAAATGATCTCTTAACTCTCTTCCAAAAACTAACATCATTGTATCTAATAAATGAAATCTTTTTATCTTTCGCTAATGTTATATGCAATTTTGATACAGTATCATAATTAAATGTTCTAAAGTCAGCACTTATTCGATGGTTATCAAGTTTTAATGGTTTAATTATTAACTCGTCTTCTTTTGATAGTATTATAGAATTGCCTAGCGTTCTGTATACAAGATTATTTAATGCAGCTACTTCTGTAATTTGATATAAGTCCATTTGAGGATGAATTACAGCTCCACCTAAACTTTTATTGTAAGCTGTAGATCCAGTTGGTGTGCTAATACATAACCCATCGCCTCTAAAATTTTCAAAATGCTCTCCATTAATAAAAACTTTTGCTGCATAAGTAGAGCCACTGTGACTATTTACAGTTATCTCATTTAATGAATAACAATCTGCAATTAATCTACCATCTTTACAATATGCTTTTAATCTTAAAAGTGGATATTGCTCTACTTTTGGTTCTAAGGCCAACATATCAAAAAATATTTTTTCATAGTCTTTTACAGAATAATCTGTATAAAAACCTAAATGACCTGTATGAATAGATAAAAATTTTACACTTTCAATTATGTCTACATATTTGCTAAAAGTACGTAACACAGTACCATCTCCTCCCACCGCAAATACATAATCTGGTGTTTCTTTATCCTCTTCCATTTCATTAGCTAATAAAAAATCTCGTAACTTTGAACCTATTTTAGAAGAAGTTTCATCGTCTCTTACTTCTATACTAAATTTACCTTTTAACATTTTATCCCTCATCTTTTATTTTTTCATAGTTTTCTAACCAAACATGTGCAAAATCCGGAGCTAATGCACCTTGTTTATTATCTATCCACTCTTGTAATTTACTAACGTTATATTTTAGTATTCTATCAATTTTCTCCCCGTAATGATAACGCTCTTTATTTTGATTATATTCATCCTCATCTAGTAAAAAATACTTACCGTCAGGATATTTTTTTATATCTAAATCATAATCAATATACTTAACACCATCAACATCATATGCAAAAGGACTACTCAAATTAGAGTAATAATGCACACCATCTTCTCTAAACATACAAATTATATTAAACCAACATTCATTGTGAAAATACACTAGTGCCACTTCTTTTGTTACCCATGTTCGCCCGTCACTTTCTGTAACAAGGGTTCTATTATTCGCCAAAATCAAAACTTGTTCATCTGCTTCTAGAACAACGTTTTTATGCCAAATTCTATGTATTGAACCATCGTGTTTATACGCTATTATTTTTACTATATCACCTTTTTTGGGCTTTTCTCCTCTGTACATAGATCCTCCTTTCATAATTTTTCTAAATTTTATCTTTTTTATTATAACATAATTTACCTAGGATAGACTACTCTAGTTTATTACTTTTTTTAATTTTATTATTAAATAGAATAATAATTTGTTTCTCTATTCAGTTAGAAAATAACCTCTTCTCATTTTACTAATTTTCTGTACTTTTATTGAAAATTTACAGTTTTTCTATTGACAAATATAACATTTGCTGTTATTATATAAGTGTATATACTAGGGCATTTTATATTCAGTTTTATTTAGGAGTAATTATGAGAAGAATTTTCGGCAAAAGATTTTAGGGATATAAAAATCTTCTACTGGAAATACACCATTGAAGTATAACAAAACTGATATAATCTGCACATACACCTACTACAGATTTTAGTAGGTGTTCCTTTTGAAATAGAAAAATAGGTGATTATTAATTTAAAATAATCACCTATTTTTTATTTTATTCGTAATCAATTACACCTAATGCAATTTTTGCATAGCGTGACATCTTGTCTTTTGTCCATGCTGGTTCCCAGACAATATTTACATCAACTTTTTCTATTTCATCAACACCTAACATTGCAGTTTCAACCTGCTCAATAATTACTGGCGCTAATGGACATCCCATTGATGTAAGCGTCATGTCAACAATAGCATGTTTATTATCATCACTCATTTTAACATCATAAACTAAACCTAAGTTCATAATATCAATACCTAACTCAGGGTCAATTACGTTCTCTAATGCTTCTATTACTCTATCTTTTAAATCTTCCATTTTTTCTTCTACCTTTCTTCTTCATCTATATGAAATGTTAATCTTGCTGGTATTCCATAATCAAACCTTAATGTGTCTACTAGCATTTTTAAGTGTTTTTCTGTTACCCTTTTATTGAAATTAACTACTTGCGCTTTATTATGATACGTGCTTATTCTCATATGATAAAATTTTCTATTATTTTTACCCGTTGTTTTATTAATTTCAATACTTTGTATATCTGTTATATATTCTACTATAAATACGGTTCGATAGCTAATAAACATGTCTTTATATATTAATATACTCAACTGTTCATCTAAAAACGTTGCTTCTCTTAAGACAACATCTAAATCACGTTCAGTTTCAGGGTAAGCCACAAACAATCTCTCGTAACTTTCTTTGTTTAATCGTACTCTTCTATAAATTGTTTTTAGCATCCATAAAGAAATTAATATTGCTATTGCGTTTCCTCCTAATGTTAATAAATTATATGTACTTCCTAAAGTTTCCATATAAATATCAACATAAAAAGGTCTTTCTTTTGCTCTTTTTTCTATAGTAGTTGTATCTTCACCTTTTTTATAATCAGCTAAGATTTTCTCTAATTTCTTTGATTTAATATAACTAGACTTATACGCACCTTCGAATTTTTCTCTTAATTCATCAGGTACTGTTATCGTTCTATTTTTTCTTCCTGTCTTTGGTCCAAAACCTTTAATTTTGGCATAGATAGGCTTTTCTATATTGTATAACTTTGCATCCTTAGTAACAGAGTCTCCCAGCATTTTTTTTACTTCATCGGGGGTTGCTTTTAACATTGTAGCACCTTTATCATGTTCTACCAAATAGAATTTCTCACCATCTGACAATTTATCATCTTCTATATTAGTTTCTTCAATATTTATAATTTTTATAACAGCATAGCCAGCCTCTCCTGGTTCGAAAGCTCTACCATTAGAATACTGAGTTTCTAAACTTTCCGAGAGTTTTTGTATATTATCTTTTGTAAACATAGTTGTAGCAAAGCATACACCTAACGTCATAAATATAAATAACAAAGTACCCTTTAAATAATTTTTTCTCATACAATATCCTTTTATTTATTAGGATTATTTATAATTACAGCTCCTTCTGGTGTTCCTTTAATGCATAGCTTACACATATTTAAGAATAATCCGTGTTCGACTACACCTACTATATTAGCTAATTTTTCTTTTACCTCTTCTATATCAAAACCATATCCAAGGTGTAAATCTGCAATATAATTGTGATTATCTGTAATTAAAATTTCTCCATCTTTTTTTCTTATTACAGGATTTAATCCCGCTTCTGTCAATTTTCTAACAGTATGGCTGTATCCGAAAGGAAGAATTTCTACTGGTAAATTAAACTTACCTAGCTTTTCAACATCCTTACTTTCGTCATAAATCCAAATAACTTCTTTAGCTATATCTGCAACTATTTTTTCTCTAAATAGCGCTGCTCCCCCACCTTTTATAGCATTAAAGTTTTTATCGATTTCATCAACACCGTCAATTGCTAAATCAATATGATCAATTTCTTCTAATTCTTTTATGTTAAGACCTAGACTTTTTGCTAGTTCTACAGTTTGAATTGATGTAGATACCATTTGGATATTCAAGCCTTCTTTTACTCTATCCGCTAAAGCATGAACAAAATAAAATACAGTTGAACCTGTTCCAAGACCAACAATCATTCCCTCCTCTACATATTTTACAGCTTCTTTCCCAACAACTTCTTTTAGATTCATTTTCTTTCTCCTCTTTTTATATAGTTATTACTATTTTAATAAAGGAGCAAATTGCTCCTTTATTATTTTATTATTTGTATTCTACTAATTTATATTTTTTCTTACCACGTCTTAATACTGTAAATGCATCTTCTAAACGCGCTTCAGCACCAACTACATAATCTAAATCTGTAATTCTATCACCATTTACATAAATAGCTCCATTATTAACATCTTCTCTAGCTTGACGTTTAGATTGTACTAGTTCAGTTTCCACTAAGAAATCAACAATATTGTATTCTTTTTTTTCAACTTCTGATTTTGGCATTCCCTTAACTGCCTCTTTAAGTTCATCGTGAGTTAATTCTTTAACGTTTCCTGAGAATAATGCTTTTGTAATATTTAATGCACTCTCTAAGGCTTTTTCACCATGAACAATTTTAACTAATTCTTCAGCTAATGCTTTTTGTGCTAATCGTAGATGTGGTTCTTTTGCTACACTTTCTTCTAATTTTTCGATTTCTTCTCTTTCTAAGAATGTAAATTTCTTAATTGCAGAGATTACATCACTATCTGCTGTATTGAACCAGAATTGATAAAACTCATATGGAGTTGTTTTTTCTGGATCTAACCAAACAGCTCCTCCAGTTGATTTTCCAAATTTAGTTCCATCAGATTTTAACATTAACGGAATAGTAAATCCGTATGCTTCAACATCTCCACGAAGTTTTCTCATAATTTCTAATCCAGTAGTAATATTACCCCATTGGTCAGAACCACCTAATTGTATCTTAACATTATGGTGCTCGTTTAAATGAGCATAGTCGATTCCTTGTAGTAAAGCATAGCTAAACTCAGTAAATGATAATCCATTTTCTAGACGGCTTGATACTGAATCTTTTGCTAATAGGTAATTAACGTTAATTAATTTTCCATAATCACGTAAAAACTCAATCATAGAAAGTTTTCCTAACCAATCCCCATTATTAACAAATTCAATATTATCATGACCACGGAAAATATTTCTAAGTTGATTTTCTAATTTTTTAGCATTTTCTGCTACTGTCTCTAAACTTTGAAGTTGTCTTTCTTCACTTCTTCCTGATGGGTCCCCAATTATCCCAGTTCCTCCACCAACTAAGACAACAGGCTTATGCCCATGTTGAGCAAATCTACGCAATGTTAAAAATGGTAGCAAATGTCCTACATGTAAAGAATCACCTGTTGGGTCTGTTCCACAATAAATTGATACACTTTCACTTTCTAATAATTTTGCTATTCCTTCTTCATCTGTTTGTTGGTAAACTAAATCTCTAAATTTTAAATCGTCTAATAATTTACTCATCAATACTCCTCCATAGTAAAATTTTCATACACTTAACACAATTATATCATATTTTTTATATAACTTTCATCTTTTTCATTTTTTTTAGTTACAAAAGTTCTTATTTTTCTCACTTTATTTTATAATTTTTTAGAGATTTATGTTATAATATAATTATTATAATTTTATGAAGTAAAAAATTTAATCAAGTAATAAAGAAGTAATCAAGGAGATTTTAATGGAAAAGAAAAAGATTAGCACTTCTATTCTAAGAAAATTACTACTTCCTACAGCTGTATGCCTAACTCTTGGGACTGGAGTAGCTTTAGGTTATGTAGGTGGACTTGTAAAAGATCAACCTCTTATGAGTCACGAAGAGATGCTAGAACAAGTTAATGACATTTCAAAAAGTAGTGATGTATACTTTGGAAGTGGAGAAAAATTAGGAACTATTAACTCAGAATTAATTAGAAAAGTTGTTAGTTATGATAATATCGGTGAAAATGTTAAACACGCTATTATTGCAAGTGAGGACTCTAACTTCTACTCAAATAGCGGGGTTGAACCATTAGCTATCGTACGTGCTAGTTTTAGTGAAGTAACTAAATCTGGTAATACTGGTGGTAGTACAATAACTCAGCAATTAGTTAAAAACCAATTACTAGATAATTCTCGTTCTTATGAAAGAAAAGCGAAAGAGATTTTGCTTGCTCTAAGAGTTGATAATACTTTCTCTAAAGAAGAAATTTTAGTAACATACTTAAACGTTGCTCCTTTTGGGAAAAATAGTTTAGGTCAAAACATTAGTGGTATTGAAACAGCAGCACAAAGTATTTTTGGTGTTCATTCAAAAGACTTAAATATTGCTCAAGCTGCATACCTTGCTGGATTCGTTCAATCACCATATAAATACACACCTTTCGATGGTTCAGGTAACGTAAAAAGCGATGAAGAACTACAAGTTGGTTTCGAACGTCAAAAATACGTATTAGAACAAATGAAAGCCAATGGATTTATTAGTAGAGATGAATACAATGAAGCATTAAAATTTAATATAAAAGGTGCCTTTATTAAAGAAAAAGCTACTGAATATACTGATTATCCTTATATTCGTGATGAAGTTGTAACTGCTGCTGCAGAAATTTTAGCTGAACAAACTGCTAAAAAGAATAATAAAGAGCAACAATTTAAAGAAGATAGTGCATATAGAGATGATTTAGTAGAAAAACATAAAACTAAATTCATAACTGGTGGTTATAAAGTAAAAACAACGTTAATTAAAGATTTATACGATAAACTTCAAGAAGCTAAGAAACAATTTAGTTCTTACCCTACTTCAACTCAAGACGGAAAAACTTATCCTCTTGAAATTGGAGCAACTGTTATCGAAAATGGTACAGGTAAAATTTTAGCGTTTGTTGGTGGTATGGATTATCAAAAACAACAACTTAACCATGCTACACGTACTCACCGTTCACCAGGTTCAACTATTAAACCTCTTCTAGTTTACGGTCCAGCAATGGATAAAGGATATATTACTCCTAACTCTACATTACTAGATAAGAGATTTAACTTTGAAGGTTGGAAACCTGAAAACTTCTCACTAACAGAATATAAATACTTACCTGCTAGACAGGCATTAGCAAGATCTCTTAACCTTGCAACAGTACGTCTATATTCTGCATTTATAAACGAGAATCCTGCAAAAGAATATTTAGAAAAAATGGACTTCAAACGTCTTACTGAAGATGACCAGAAAAACCTAGCTACTGCCCTTGGTGGTATGAACTATGGGGTGTCTGTAGCGGAAAATACAGCTGCATTTTCTACTTTTGCTAATAATGGTAAATATAATAAAGCATATATAATCCAAGAAATTCGTGATCACAATGATAAAGTTGTTTATAGTGCTGAGGTAAAACCTACTCAAGTGTACAAAGACTCAACTAGTTATTTAATGTTAAATATGCTTAATGATGTTATTAACACAGGTTACGGTACAGCTCCAGATATCGCTGCTGCCCTAAGTTTCAACACTAAGAACCTATTTGTAAAAACTGGTACTTCTGAGTACTATAAAGACTTATGGGTTGTAGGTGGTTCTACGAAGATTACACTTGGTACTTGGACAGGTTACGATAAACCTGCGACAGTTCCAGACTATTCTTACGTTCATAAAATGTGGTCTCATCTTATGAACGCAATTTATGCTTATGATAGTAGCCTAATCTCTCCAGATACTGCATTCGAAAGACCAAGTTCAGTAGTTGAAGGATTTATTAATCCACAAAACAATGGTAAAGGTGGCGTAGCTGACTTAGTTCCAAGTGATTTCCAAGAATTATCTAAAGATAAAGTTAATCTTAAATTTGGATCTAATATCGATAAAACTGTTATCTATGGTGAAGTGACAAAAGCAGTAGTTAAAAAACCAACAACTTCAACTACTGACAAAGAAAAACAAGAAAAAGAAAGACTGGAAAAAGAGAAGCAAGCTAAAGAAAAAGAAAAACAAGACGCTGCAAAACAACAAGAAGCTAATAGACAACAACAAGAAACTGCTAGACAACAACAAGAAGCAGAAAGACAGAAGAAAGAAAAAGAAAGATTAGAAAAAGAAAGACAGCGAGAAATCGAAAGACAGAAAGAATTAGAGAGACAGCGAAGAGAAAGAGAAAGACAAAAGCAAAACTCTAATAAACGTACTTAAAAACTCTAATCTAAAAGTCAAAAAAAGTATCTACAATTTAATTGTAGATACTTTTTTTTTAATCCTCTAATACATCGTAAAACATTGGTAGGTCATGAGCTTCTGCTAATTCAACCCAACCCTCAACATCATCGAATTTTTTTGCATTAACTAATGTATAAATTGCCCTAGTTAATGTATAAAATTCTTGAAGTGGTTTTAAGAGATTTTTCAAATTTATAGCAGTTGCATTTCCTAATACTTCTTGGTAGATAGAACTAGCTTCTTTACTCTCTTCACTGTTTATTACATCCTCTGGAATTATTCCTGAATGAGCAAGGTAAAGCATATAGTTATATAAAGCTTTAAATACTCTATATGATTTTTTTATATCTGCTCCATCATTATTTTTCCCAAAACTTACTATCTGACTTTGTATAGGATCTTTAATTTCTGAAATTAGGAAATTCATAAACTCATCTGCAATCTCTTTTTGTTTTTCTCTCACCATATCCGGCGTAATTCCTTTAGAAATCAATAGTTTATAAAAATCTCCAAATAAGCGGTCTAATTCATAAGAATCTTCTTCAGTTAAAAATTCATCTGGTGATACGAATTTTTTTAATATAGGGGGAAATTCTATAGTCTTTCCTACCGAAAATGTTCCAACAGTCATGTTCATTGATTGAACAAAATCATTTTTTCTAACATAATTATATATGTGATGACTATGCTTTATATAATAATTTTCCGTAAAACCTTGAAGTTTGTTGGTATTTTCTAAATCTTTTTCTAAAAAATATTCTTCTAGCTTTTTATTAAATTTCTTATCATACTTTCTTATCTGATTTAGTTGTGGTAGGGCTGTGTTGTATGTATAAACTCGTTGAAATGGAGTTTTTAATAATTGAACAGTTGTTGCTAAATGACCACCTAAAGAATGGCCAGCGGCTACTTTGTAACATATATCATAATCAGGTATTTTTCTTTTCAAATATTTCATAAATGAGAGTGCTGAATCTATTTGACTAGTATTTTCTCCTGAGACTATACCTGTATAGTTATAAAACCAATCGGTTAAGTCTTCTTTTTCACTACCTCTAAAAATTACTAACAATTCTTTATATTTTGGTATATAAATAGCTGTTGCTTGAAATCCATTTTTTGATAATTTAGGTGTCGATAAACCACTATTATAAATAACAAATTCTGTAATTTCTTCACCTGTAACTTCTTTTATTATTCTTTTTATTTTGTATTCTGCTGTACTTTGTTTTTTATTACCTTTAATGTAGTATTCATACCAAGTCAATTTTGCCAATAATAATGGGTTATGGAAAAAGCGTAAAAACATGGTAATTCCCCCTTGCAAAGTTTTATAATAAATAATATTATACCATACTTTACATATAAAGAAAAAAACCTATGCATGTAAATATACAACATAGGTTCTATCCTTTTATTTTATTATACGTTAAATCTAAATAGCATTATATCGCCATCTTTTACTTCGTATTCTTTTCCTTCAAGTCGAACACGACCAGCTTCTTTTGCTTTTGCCATACTTCCGTATTCTACTAAATCATCATAGCTTACTGTTTCTGCACGAATAAATCCACGTTCAAAATCAGAGTGGATAATTCCAGCACATTCAGGAGCTAACATACCTTTTTTAAATGTCCATGCACGAACTTCTTGTACACCTGCTGTAAAGTATGTTGCTAACCCTAATAGATTATAACTTGCTTTAATTAGTTTATCTAATCCACTTTCATCTATTCCTAATTCTTCTAAGAACATAGCTTTTTCTTCATCTTCAAGTGCAGCCATCTCTTCTTCAATCTTCGCACAAACAACGATAACTTTACTTCCTTCGCTTGCAGCGAATTCACGTACACTTGCTACATGTTTATTAGAATCAACATCTAATAAATCATCTTCACTAACATTTGCTACATAAAGCATTGGTTTCATTGTTAGTAAGTGTAATCCTTTAGCAATTTTTTGTTCTTCTTTATCTAATTCTAAAAGACGAGCTGGTTTTTCTTCTTTAAGAATATCACGTACTTTAGATAGTACTCCAAATTCTGCTAAAGCATCTTTATCTTTTTGTTTAGCCTGTTTTTCTACACGTCCGATACGTTTTTCTACACTTTCTAGGTCTGCAAGAATTAACTCCAAGTTAATAACTTCTATATCATATAATGGATCTACTCCACCTGCAACGTGTGTAATATTTTCATCTTCAAAACATCTAACAACTTGACAAATTGCATCTACTTCACGAATATGGCTTAAAAATTTATTCCCAAGCCCTTCACCTTTTGATGCTCCTTTAACAATACCTGCAATATCAGTAAATTCAAATGAAGTTGGTACAGTTTTTTTAGGTTCAACAAGTTCAGTTAATTTATTTAATCTATGGTCTGGAACTTCAACTATTCCTACGTTTGGATCGATAGTTGCGAATGGATAGTTCGCCGCTAATGCTCCTGCTTTTGTTATCGCATTAAAAAGAGTACTTTTTCCTACGTTTGGTAATCCTACTATTCCGGCTGTTAATGCCATAGTATTAATCACTCCTTTTCTTAATTATTTCGTTTTTTCTTAGGTTTTTCCTACTCAACTACACTATTATATCATAAAAACTCTATCTTAGCATTTAATATTACTATATTTAAATTTTTTTTCTAATTTATATCCCTACTACAATTTATTAGTATCTTAGAAGATACTAACTATTATAAAAGTACGTACTTTACAAATTATATCATTTGGTGTAAACTATATTATAAGGTAATAAATTACCTAATAATTAAAAAGAAGGTAATACTTTATGGAAAAATACAATTCAAACATTAAACTAGGAACTGCAACATTAAATGTAGTAAATCTAGAAAAACAAATTAAATTTTATACTGAATCTTTAGGAATAACATTATTATCTAATAATAGTCAAGAGGCTATTCTAGGGACAGAAGACAACACTCCTTTACTTTATTTAAATAAAGTAGATGGTCCTCTTGTCCGTTCATATGGCTTATACCATATCGCTTATTTAGTACCAACTAAACAAGATTTAGCTAATATACTTCGACATTTTATAGATACTCATATCCCTCTAGATGGTGGTGCTGATCACGGATATAGTAATGCACTTTATCTAGCTGATATAGAAGGTAATGGGATTGAAGTATATTATGATAAGGATGAAAGTACTTGGGATAAACGTGAAGACGGTACAATAGTAGGAGTTACAGACCCACTTGATGCAGATTATCTATTGAGCATATCAGAAAAAATTATTCCCTATAAATTACCAATTGGTACTACTATTGGCCATATCCACCTTAGTGTTAGAAACTCTGTAGAATCATCAAACTTTTATCAAAAAGTACTTGGATTCAAAGATAAATTCACTGTACCTAGCGCAAGTTGGATTGCATACGGAGATTATCATCATCACCTAGCTGTCAATCAGTGGGCTGGACCTAATCTAAATCTACGTCAAAAAGGTACTCCTGGATTAGCATATTTTGAGATTATATTTGTAAATAATTCTGTATATACTGATATTATTAACAATATAAAAGAATATAATATCAATATTGTTAATGAGCTATCTAATAAAATAATAATAAATGATCCTAATGGAATAGAAGTTCATTTAGTAAACCAATCAAATTAGTGATAGACACATACTCTAATATGTTATAATAGTAAATATAAAAGGATATCAATATATAATATTATAATTTAACTTGGAGGTAACTATCATTAACTATCGCAAAGCAAATATAGATGAAATCGACACATTGGCTAATATATGTAAAGAAGCTTTTATAGACTATCCACTATTCGCACTGTTAAAATCAAATATTTATAAAAATAAAAACTATGCAGATTATCTATTAGCATTATATAAACTTCTTATCAAGTTATATATAAAATTTGGTATATGCATAGTCGTAGAAAGAGACAATATTCCTGTAGGAGTAGCACTACTTCATACAAAAGATATTTCTCTCTTTAAATATATTATTCATGGCGGGATATCTTTATTAAAATATGTATCTATATATAATATCTTATCATTCTTTGTATTTAATGATAAAACTACTGAATATCTTAGAAAAAATACAGAGCTAGACTGGTATTTAATGCTTCTTGCTGTTTCACCAAATTATCAAGGACAAAACATAGGTAGCGAATTTTTAGTATATCTTGATTCTTTTATTATCGATAATGGTGGTAAATCTTTATCATTTGTAACAAATATTGAAAAGAATATGCATTTTTACTCAAAAAATAATTATGAAAATGTTGATTATAAAGTATTACATTTTCGTAGTAAGAAAATCGATAACTGGAGTTTCAGGAAAATTTATAAATAGACCTTAAATAAAAAACCTAGTAAAAAATTTACTAGGTTTTTTTTATTAATTTTTAACTTTTTCTTTTTTTAGTATACTTGTAAAGATAAGTGTTATACCTAATATAGCTACATAAAGTAGTTCTTTAGTAGCTCCATTCCAAACTCCTTGATTAAAGAAAATTATATTTTTCACCCCATCATATAACATGCGCATTGGTAACCATGGTAACACCCAATCTGTATAGAAACTACTTAGCATTTCAGGTGCTAGTGACAATAGCGGTAGTCCAAAGAATAGTAATATTATAAACAAAGGTACCCCTACAAATCCTGTCCAACTAATTGTTCCAAAGATTAACGTTATAAACGTAAAGGCACAAATTGTTAAAAATGATGCAATCACAACATAATTTTCAACTGACACTCCTAAAATCCATTCTACTATCAAAGGCGTTGAAAATCCAGCTACTACAGAAACTAAAGATATTATTCCAAGTTGTATTATTTTTTGAATTGATTTATCTTTTTTAGAAATTGATTGACTTCTACCAAGAATAAATAGTAATATACTTCCTATTATACTAGAAATCCAAATAGGAGAGAAAAATACCCCTGGTGCACTTGAAAAATCACCTGTAGTGTTTATATTCTCTACGTTAACCTTTACAGGATTCATTAAATTTTCTACTACTTTAGCTGGTAACGTTTGATTAGTCGCTTCAGCTTTTTTTAATATTTGCGCACTAACTGCATCTCCACTTTTATTCGCAATCTGTGTTAATATTTGAGTAACTTGTGTTGAAAGTTGACTATTTTTACCTTGATTAACAATCACTGTAAATTCAGGAGCTTGAGCATTTGGTGTTGCTAAACTTGATATACTTTGTGTATAATTCTCAGGTATTACTAATGCACCATAGAATTCTCCATCATTCATTTTTTCTATAGCTTTATCTTTACTATCTACTTCTACCCATTTTATACTTAACTTTTCATTTATATTAGAATTTTCTTTAAGTTTTTCTACCATAGCAGTCGTAACTTCTGACTTTTCTTGATTAACTATTGCCAAAGGTAAATCTGTTATTTTAGGGTTAACTACTGGCACTTGAGTAGAAACAAATAAACTAATTATTCCTAATACTGCAGCAAGAAGTATTCCTATTACTTTCCCATATTTTTTCATTATCTTTTCCTCATTTTCGATTTAGCTAGCTTCATTCTAACTACTCGAATACTTTCTTTTTATTTATTTGCAACACCTTGTTGCTTTTTAGATGTTTATATTATATAATACTTATAAATAAAAAACGAGATTCAAATTACATCGTTTTGTTGCATTTTCAACAGAATCTAGAAAATTGTATTATTTCTTTTATAAATGAGGAGACTTTCTTATGCCATATACTAATAAAATAACAAAAACTCAAAAAAAATTTCGAGAATCACTACTTAAATTAATGGAAACAAAAAAATTCGAAGCAATTACTGTTAATGATATTACAGAACTTGCAGATGTTAATCGTTCAACTTTCTATAGACATTACCTTGATAAATATGAACTTCTAGAAAATATAGAAAATACTATTCTTGAAGATGTAATTGAATTTCATAGTAATATTATTAAAAATTGGAATACAACCAGTATCGATAAAAATTTTCAAATAAGAAAGTATATTACACTAGATAATAATTTATTTAAAGTTTTTGAAAAACATTTTTCAACATTACAAATATTACTAAGTAAGAATGGAAGTATAATGTTTCAAAACAAATTAAACGATACAATGTATTTATTATTTAAAAAAACATTCTCTCTGGCCCATCTAAATATTAGTGAAACAGAAAAAAAATTATTATATAATTATCAATCATCTTGTTTTAATTCTATTTTATATTATTGGACTCAACATCCTGAATTATCTATTGATGACTTATTTACTTTTTATTCTGATATAATGACGAATGGAGTAGTTAATTTTGTAAAGGACAAAATGATATAACAAAAAAGACAACAAAACATTTGTTTGTTGTCTTTCATTGATATTAAGAATATTTTTCTAATATTTTTTTTATCTTTTTATTAAACTCACGTCGTGGCATCATAATGTTATTTGTCACATTTTAAACATTTTATCTTTATATCGGCACCTATTCTAGTAATTTGCCATCTATTTGTACCACATGGATGTTGTTTTTTCATTTCAACAATATCATTTAAACCATATTCCATTGTTTAACTCTCCTACTTTTCTTCTAATAATGTTAATTTATCTTTAAATTCATTGTAAAAATCTTTTCTTAACATTGTTTCAACACTTTGTTTTTTTCCAACTTTTGCTTTTCCAACAATATTTAATGTAATTATATTATCTGCGATTTGTTCAATATAACTAATATGCAATTTATCATTCTTTTATCAAAAAATGCTTGGATTCAAAAATAAATTCACTGTACCTAGTGCAAGTTGGATTGCCTACGGAGATTATCACCATCATCTCGCAGTAAATCATTGGGAAGGACCTCACCTAAGTCTTAGAAAAAAAGGAACTCCAGGCTTGGATCATTTTGAAATTCTATTTATAAATGAAGAGGCTTATACTAAAATTATGGAAAATATCAAAGCTAACAATACTAAAATTATCTCTGAATGGGATGATAAAATTATCATTAATGATCCAAATGGTATTGAAATACATTTAATAGAAGATATTTAATATAATGTTTAATACAAAAAAGAATAACAATAAGATTTATCTATGAATATATAATCTTATTGTTATTCTTTTTAACTATAATTATAAAAAATATGTAGTAACTATACAGTCTTAAATTTTAAAAGGCTTAAGACTCAATGGTTTTTTGATATCTAAACTCGCTTTATAAAAGATTTTTAGATACCCAATAATCTTAAAGAGGTATTCGAGAAAATCTATTTCTATGAAAAACCGATTTTCGAGTTCACCCCTAAATATTAATTAAAAAATTTATCTGTTTTACTTAGCTAGTTTTCTTTTTACAGTTTCTAACCAAGAATTTCTTTTTTCAACCGAACTAGCCTTAACCATATTAAAACTTAGCCATTCTACATTTTTAATTCCTGCTTTTTTAAATGTACCTTTTATCAACGCATTTTTCAGTGCATTACCGTAAATTAATCTATATACTAATTTGGGAGTATTCATAGTTGTTATCACCGTAACTTTTTTTAAGTTAGGGACTAGCGTCCTCATTCCATAACCTGACTTTGTATATTCATAAAATGTTCCTGGGAAAACAACTTT
>CAUSKO010000025.1:0-19480 GCA_963532255.1 uncultured Gemella sp.
TCTCCAGTAATAATTTTACTGAATTCTGGTACTTCTACAGGTGCACTAGTCATATCGTGTGCATCTAATCCTGAAATAATTTCTAATACACGTGCATTATCTTTTACTGTACGTGTCATTGGTCCGATTTGGTCTAATGATGAAGCGAATGCTACTAATCCAAAACGAGATACACGTCCGTATGTAGGTTTTAATCCTACGATACCACAGTATGAAGCTGGTTGACGTACTGAACCACCAGTATCACTTCCTAATGCGAAACTTACTTGTCCTGCAGCTACAGATGTTGCTGAACCTCCACTTGATCCTCCAGGTACCGCATCTAAATCATGTGGGTTACGTGTAAGTTTATAGTAAGATGTTTCAGTAGAACCACCCATTGCGAATTCATCCATGTTTAATTTACCCATTAAAATTGGATTTTCTGCATTTAATTTATCCATTACTGTCGCACTATAGATTGGATTGAATCCTTCTAAGATTTTAGAAGCACATGTAGTTTGGATATCTTTAGTTACGATATTATCTTTAATTCCCATTGGAATACCGAATAATTTTCCTTCTACATCTCCTGTTTCTTGACGACGGTCTAATTCTTCAGCTTGTTTTAATGCTACTTCTTCAGTTACTGTAATAAATGAACCGATTTTATCTTCAGTAGCTTTAATTCTATCTAATGATTCTTTAACAAGATCACTAGGTTTAATTTCTTTATTTTTAAGTTTACTTTCTAAACTTTCGATTGATTCATGTAATAAACTCATCAAATTATCTCCTTACTAATTTTATTCTATGATAGTAGGTACTTTAAATTGTCCTGCTTCAGTTTCTTTAGAGTTTTTAAGAACTTCTTCTCTATTCATACCTTCTTGAGCTACGTCTTCTCTAAATACATTAACTAAATCTAGAACGTGATAAGTTGGTTTGATATTTTCTGTATCAACACTATTTAGCTCATTAAATAAATCTACAACTTTCTCTAATTTTTCAATATAACCATCAACTTCATCTTCTTGGATTTCTAATCTTGAAAGATGTGCAATGTGATTTACTTGTTCTTTTGTAATAGTTGACATAAGTTCCTCCAATTTTTATATATTATTCTATTCCATACTAGTACATAACCGATTATTTATCAAGGGCTATAATGCTTTATAATAAAAAAGCGCCCCACATAGTTTTAAAACTACATGGGACGAATGCTAATTTCGTGGTGCCACCCTAATTTATATCAGAATACTGATACCTCTATAAATTATATTCGGTTTTATAAGAAGTGTTACTTATTTCAATCATTAATGTCTAATCTTTCAGCCTATGGATTAAACTCTCTTCTAAAAAAACATGAAATAAAAGTCTTCTTACTCATAATTATTTATGGTTTATTAATTTATATTATACTAAACCATTAGTATTGTCAAGGATTTTTAATAGATTTAAAGAAATTAGATAAAAGTAAATTCAAATTTTTTTAATGAATGTATAGCTATATTAATAGCATGTACAACCCTAATCCTAATTATCTTTATTAGCTTTTAATATACTTACTATTACTAGCTTTACTACACCCTTTTCATTTGATAATAATATTAAAATATTATAAGATGTTTAAGGATATTGATTATTAAAATTTTAATAGTTTTAGTACTTATAAATAATTTAAAAATATTGTGAGGTAAAAAAATGGAAAATTGGATTGAAATTACTATTCATACTACTAATGAAGCTAGTGAAATAGTTGAATCTATTCTTTTAGATTATGGTTCTACAGGGGTCGCTATTGAAGACCCTACTACTCTAGAAGAAAACTTACACGATGATTTTGGGACTATCGTTGAACTTAGCCCTACTGACTATCCAGAAGTTGGGGTTATTGTAAAAGGATATATAAATGAACTTAACTTTGATGATGAGACTTTTACTCGTTTTAAAGGTGAATTAGAACAACTTGGACAAAATATTAACATTGGAGAATTTTTCAAAATAGAAACTACTACTATTAAAGATAGCGACTGGGAAAATTCTTGGAAAGATTACTTCGATATTCTTAATATTGGTGAGAAATTTGTTATTGTACCTACATGGCGTGAATATGAAAATAACGAAAACAAATATATAATCAATATTGATCCAGGTATGGCTTTTGGTACTGGTGGACATGAAACTACTTCACTTTGTATTAAAAACTTAGAAAAATATGTTAAACATCATGATAATATTATTGATGTTGGTTGTGGAAGTGGTATTCTTAGTATTGCAGCAAGTTACTTAACAGACGGTGAAATAAAAGCTGTTGATTTAGATAAATTAGCTATTGATGTATCACGTGAGAACTTTGCACTTAATAACTTAGAAAACAGAATAGCTGTTGAAGAAGCTAGCCTTCTGACAAAAGAAACTAAAAAATATAATGTTATTGTAGCTAATATACTAGCTCACATCATCGAATTAATGTTAGATGACGCATATAAGTTACTTGAAGATGGTGGATACTACATTACTTCTGGTATTATTAAAGATAAAAAAGATGAACTTCTTGAAAAAATGTTAGAACGTGGATTCAAGCTAGTAGAAGAAACTTCAGATAACGAATGGTATTCATTCGTTGTAACAAAATAAATAAAATAAGGATAGATATATAACTTAATTGTTTATATCTATCCTTGTTTTTATATTAAATATACTGCAGCTTATAAAGTAAATAACTAAATAGTGGTGGTATGAATAATAACAATGGTAATACTAAGAAAAATATTGCGAAAATATAATATAATGCTCTTAATGGTTCTTTATTGTTACTTATTCTTATTTTATTATAACCTATAGTACACATCAAAATAGAACCATAGTTTAAAATTACTGTAAACGCATCACTTAAAAGCATGCTCCATACATATTCTGTATACTTTTCAAACAATGTTAAATCACTTACTGAAGCAATAAGACCTAATATTGCAGAACCAACAGCTAATAACAAGCCTATAGAAAGCCAAATTGCTAAAAGTGTACAGGTTAAAAC
This sequence comes from uncultured Gemella sp., assembly GCA_963532255.1. Classification (GTDB taxonomy): domain Bacteria; phylum Bacillota; class Bacilli; order Staphylococcales; family Gemellaceae; genus Gemella. The sequence continues at coordinate 3,020 of CAUSKO010000025.1, forward strand.
TACTTGAATTACAAGTAGTGGTTTCCATGGCATAGTTAGATCTACATCTAATCCCTTACGTTTTCTTCTATATCTCATAAAGAGTATTAATAATATAAAAAATATAGGTACGGATATATGGCCATAATAAAATATCAAATTCATTCTATTTTCTGCCATTATTTACTCATCCTTCCTATAAATTATTTTCTATATTATAACATACATTAATATTTGTATAAAAAGAAAAGACTATCTTACTGATAGTCTCTTCAAGTGTTTATTTAAAACTGTAATAATAACTAATTTTTATTATTTCTTCGTATTATTCTATTCTTTCTATCGTTACCTACTGTGCAAAAAACTATTATTATTATGTATATGATCATCGTTATAAAACTTGCTATTATGGTAAATCTCAATGCATCAGCACTACCAGCAAATACACTAAGAAATAAACACATAAATATACATATCGGTGAAATTACTAACCCAATAATTATAGATATTACAAGGATTTTATTCCACGGCATTTCCAAATATACATTTTCTCCTGAAGCTTTTATAATTAAAATTGTTCCAAAAAATATTATAAATATAAAAATTGATATTATTATATAACCGTAAAAAAGAAAAAACCCATGATTTATCTCCCTCCTTAAGAATCCCTTTTCTTCATTATATCATATATTTATATAAAAAAAGAGATTATCTTTATGATAACCTCTCATATATATTTATTAAATAACACATATTTCCAATAAAACTAATGGAAAATTACATAAATAAATCCACCTGGAATTGCAAATATATAAATAATTATTAAAGCGTATGGCCATAATGTAGGTTGCATATTTTCCTCTTCTCGTTGTTTATTTATTCCTACTATGCATATTCTTAGTAAAATTACGTTTAAAATCACAGTTGCTATAGCACATATTACTGTTGCATAAAAATAAAACGGGGTGCTTTCTGCTGAGTCTGTAGGCATTGCTCCTACAAATAATCCCAAAATCATCCATATAGGAGAAACAGTTATATCTATAGCAAATTGTATTCCAAGTAGCGTTGACCAAGGCATAGGTTTAATATTATATCCATTTTGTTTTTTTCTTTTTCTACTTCTTTTCATTAATAATACTATTAATAAAAAGGTTAAGGGGATTAATACATATCCTGACAATATTAATAAAAAGATTAAGAGGATTAATACATATCCTGACAATATTAATAAAATTAATAATCCACCTAATATATCACTCAATACCATTAGAAATTCCTCCTAAATATTTTGTATATTATATCATATCTCAAGTTATTAAAAAAGAGATTATCTTCATGATAATCTCCTGCATATTACTGTTTATTCAACATCTTTGAATCTTGCTTTGTCTTTTTCATCAGCGCTAGCTTTACAAACACCTATAATTATCAAAGATAAAAGTATTGTCAATGCACCCGTTCCTTGAGAAACATTTATAAATATAGCACCACTAGAACCAAACATAGATCTAAGTTCTAAACCATAGAGATACCCAATAAATATCCATATTGGTAAAAACACCAACCCTACAAGTAATGACAACATAAATAATCTAGCCCACGGCATTTCTTCATATGGGTCTCCACCATATCTTTTTATACTTCTAATCATTATAAAAATCATCACTAATGCAAAAATAGGTACAAGTATATGTCCACCTATTATAAAAAACACTCCTGTATAATCAGCCTCTTTCATATATATTCCTCCTATTTATATCTAAATTTTTAATAAAACCAATGGAATACTCCATACAAAAATCTAAATGGAAGTGCTAAAATATATATAATTATTAAAGCATAAGGCCATAATACACCATTTCTATATTCCTCTTTTCTTTGCTTATTTAAGCCCTTTAAAATTAGTTTGGTTAAAAGAAAATTCCTATAAAAAATCTTCCCGGAACCACCAGCACATATGCAGCAATAATAACATATAGCCACATTAGTGGTTGTTTATTTTCCTTTACTCTTTGCTTATTCAAACCTGCTGTAGTTATTATAAGTGCTATTACGTTTAAAATAACAGTTGCAATTGAACCAAACATTGCCGCATTAGCAAACAATGTACTACTTCCTGGCGCATCAGTAGTCATTATACCAACAAATACTCCCATAAACATCCAAAAAGGTAAAATAGTAAAATCTAAAACAGCTTGCACAATAAGTAACGCTGTCCAAGGAATCGGTTTTCTATTCCCTTTTGAATTTTTTCTTTTCATAAAAAATATTATTATTAAGAATACTAACGGAACTAATACATGCCCTGCTAATAAAAATAATAGTACACATTTATCGACTAAGCTCACTAGCTTTCTCCTCCTAACTATTTATTTAATTATATCATATATATTCATTATATTTATATAAAAAGAAAATAATATAAAATTATCCTCCTTTTCTTATATTTTTTATTATCAACATTTTATACTAAACTATAATAGTTTTTTCAACTTTTCTTTTGAAACAATACTATATATAGATACTGGTCTACCTGATGTATAATAATCAGCGTCTTCTTTTAGTATATTTATGTTAACCATATGATTTAAATATTTTCTAATTGTTATTCTTGAGATATCTAACTCATCAGCTATTTGTTGCGTATTAAATCCTGCATTTCTAGTCAATAGAGTTTCTACTATTTTCTTTAATGTTATTCTTGATAATCCTTTAGGTAATTCATCAAGTTCCTCATGTTCTTTGGCACTACTTAAATAATCATCTAGCATATCTTGATTAACTTTTTCTTTAGACATTAATGATATAAAGTTTACTACTTTATCTATAGCTTGAGAAAATCTCTCATAAGTAAATGGTTTTACTAAATAATCTACTATACCATTTGATAGAGCCGCTTCTACTGTTTGAATATCATTAGCCGCTGTAATCATAACAACAGGATATCCTTTTAATTTCGGTAAAAAATCAACTCCCTTTCCATCAGATAAATAGTTATCTAAAACTATTAAATCTGGATTATTACTCTCTAAATACTTTTTAGCATCTTTAAGAGATAATACATGTTCTATTGTAAAATCCGCATCTTTTCTATTAAAATACTCTTTGTGAATCATAGCTACCATGGAATCATCTTCAATTATTAATACTCTCACTTTTAATCCTCCAGTACGGGTATTTCTATATTAAATTTCGTACCCTTATTTTCTTTACTGTCCAAATCTATTAAACCGTTATATTTCTTAACAATCGTTTCAACGGCTTCTAAACCGTATCCTCTATTTTCTCCTTTTGTAGAATATCCTCTTTCGAATACTCTTTCTTTATCTATATCCTTAATTCCTGCTCCATTATCTTCTACTGAACATAATAAAACTTTTTCTTCTAGATTAAGATAAAGATATACGTTTATTTTTCCGTCCTTTTCATTTTCCAAAGCATCTATTGAATTATCTATTAACACGCCTAGTATGATTAACAATTCATTATAAAAAGTCTCTAAGCCATCTTGTTGATATAATGACGAATCAGAATCTACAACAAGCTGTATCCCTTTTTCACGTGTCTCACGTGCTTTAGCAAGTAAGAAACCAACTATAGAAGGAACTTTTATATTCTCAGTAATATGACCTATTTTCTCATGATAATCATCTTTTAAATAAGTTATATATTTCTCTACTTCTTCATAAGACTTTAATTCTATTAAACCTTGAAGTACATGCAGTTTATTCATAAAATGATGACTCTGCTCTCGCAAACTATCATTATATTTCTCCGTACCACTTAATTCTGTGATTAGTTGTTTCATTTCAGATTGGTCACGTAAAGTCACTACTGCCCCATATAGTTTTCCTTTATAATATATTGGATTTCTATTTAATAATAAATCCACATGATTTATTAATATTTGTTCATCGTGACTATTTTCTCTACTATCTAAAATATCTTTAAAGAGTAAATCATATATTTCTTCACTAAGAGTTTCATTTATTTCTATATTTGTAGATAATTTAGCTTTTTTTAGTAGATAGTTTGCACTACTATTTATTACTATTATTTTTTTACTTTTATCTATACCAATTATTCCTTCAGACACATGATCAGCTATTAACTCTTTTTCTAGGTAAGAATGAGCTATTTCTTCTGGATTTAAGTTCAAAAGAATCTTTTTCAATCTTTCATTAAATAAGAATGATAAAATTACTGCTGCACCAAGTCCAATTAATAATGAGAAAAATAAGTTTTTCTGTGCTTCTAAAATTTGGCTTTCTACTGTTTTTTTAGTATAACCTACACAGACAACTCCTATATTATTACCACTTTCATCTTTTAAAGCTGTAAAATATCTAACCCCTTCTCCTAAAGTACCGGTCTGCTTACTAAAATGATCTCCTTCAGTAAATGTTGCTTCGATATCTTGGATATTTGAGAACTTATTTCCTATCAACTCTTCTTTTGGATGTGAATACCTGACAAAATCTTTATCCGTTACTACTATAAAGTCCGTTCTAGTTTCTTTCATTGCCTTTAATGTATAATCTTGAATGAACTTTTCTTGATTTTTATTTTTTACCGCTTCTTGAACGCTTTTATCCATTGCGATAATTTTTGCCGTTGAACTAATTCTCTGTCGAATAATATCTTCTTCACGATCCTTAATATACCCTCTCATAAAAACTGTCGTAACTAGTAATGAGATGGTAACTAAACCCATCATAAATAGAATAAGTTTAATTAATGTACTTTTTCTTTTTTTCAAAGTACCCTCAGCTCCTTATATAAATTATAAAACTTCTTGTAAAAATCATTATAATTTATATTAAAAGCTAATTCAAGAGTTAATAATATATAATTATCTTAACTTTGGAATAATAACATATTACTATATCTATTTAAAATATAACTAATGTAAATAAAAAAATTTAAATTTAATATATCATATTTAATTATTTATTCTATATTATTAGTATCTATTGCTCGTCTACCCTATTAAAATAATAAAAAACGAACCTAGTTTCCTAAGTTCGTCTTTATAAATTATTTGTTAGCTTTACGTCTTAAAGCTAATGCTCCAAGTCCGATAACTAAACCTACCATAGCTAAGCTATTAGTTTCCACACCTGTTTTTGGAAGAACGCCTTTTTTAGCATTTTCTTTTACAACTGGTGTAGTTGGTTTTCCTGGTTTATTAGGCTTACCTGGTTTTTCAGGTTTTCCTGGTTTATTAGGCTTACCAGGTTCATTTGGCTTAACTGGTTTGTTTGGTGTTGGAGTCGGTGGAGTTGGAGGTGTATCTTCAGGTTCATCTTGAAGATTAATAATTGAATTATTCTCACCAATTTTTACAGTATAAACAGTTGGATCTAGTTTATAACCTTTAGGTGCTAATTTTTCGATTATTGTGAACACTTTTCCTAAAGCATCTTTTGCTAATTCTTTAGAAACCGCCACTCCATTTTCATCCGTAGTAACATCTTCCACTAAAGCGCCTTCTGAGTCTGTAATTGTATATACAGCTCCTTTAACTGGAGTTACTTTTACTTTATCCGTTTTATTAATTTTAATTTTATAAATCGGATTAGCATTAATTGCTTCGTTTAATACTGATAATCTCTCACTAGTATAGCCGTAAATTAAACGATTATTTCGTTGAGGAAGAGCCTCAGTATTATTTTTTAATAATGCTACTTTATTTCCTACTAAACTTCCGTCTCCTGGAGTTGTAGTGTTATAAGTAACATAGTATGATTGTGCACCGTCTTTAAAAATAACTTTTAAAGCAGTGTAATTGCTGTTCCACTCTACTGTATAGTCAGTACCCTCAGTAAGTTTTACAGCTCCAGCTGGCACTTCAGAAGTACCATCATTAATAGTAGCTTTATATACTGTTAATGATTCTGGAATATATTGAATAGCTGCATGTTTAGTATCAGTTGCGATTTCATCTACTAATGCTAAGTTGCTTCCGTAGTCTTTTTTACCAGCATTAACACGTACGCGCCATGGTGAGTAAATATTTCCTTTAGAAGTAGAACCTATAGCTGCTAATTTTTCAGAAGTCCATCCTTTGTTTTCTACATCATTACCGTTTTTAGCAAAGTTTTCATATCCTTTGTTTTCACCTTCTTTAGTTGTAGATGTGAAAGTATGAGTGATTTTATTTTTCACAGCTAAGCTATCAAAAGTAACAGGTGTTTTAGTTTGATCTTTTTTGAATAAGAAATCAATAGTAAAATGACCTGTAATATCTCTTATATCATCACTCTTAGTTGTAGTTAGATATTCAGAGAAATTTTTAAGTGTTACTTTAGCATTTCCGCCTTGGTCGTTAGCGTTAGGTGTTATTTGCGATTCTGCAATAACAACTTGAGTTTTTGTATCTTTAATATCAGCTGAATGTTTTTGCACTGCTACTGAATTAGGAATTTTTAAATTGAAATAATCCCCTTCTGATAGTTTTCCATTATAGTTTTTCAAATCAAAGTTTGCTGAAAAACGATATGCTCTATCAGTAGTAACATTGTAGTTGCCGCTAGCATCTGGTTTAACTTCATTGTTTCCTGCATCTGTAACAGAAATATCAGTAACAACTTTTGTTAGTTCTTTACCTTCAGCTGCATTAGCTGTTAATGATGATACAAAAAGTAATGCCACGAATGTAGATAAAGCTAGAACACTCATTTTAATTACTTTTGTGATTTTTTTCATTAATATATTTTTCTCCTTTCTTTTATTTATAACCTTATATCAATGTATAAAATTATAAATGAATAATTAATAATAAATAATTACAATCTATTATCTACACATATATTACGACTATTCTATAATAATGTCAAGTTTTTAATCTTTTTGTATGCGCATAGCATAAACATTAATATAGAGCTATTTACAAAGAAACAGCTGTAAAATTTAAATTACTATTTTAAAAATATATATGTATATTAAATTAGAGTGTTTTACTTTAAATCTATATTTTCATTTTCTAGTGTCTTTTCATAATTTTCAAAATAATTTTTTCAAGAAAAGTATAGCTGCATAAAATATTAATTTAAAAACTATTTAATAATATGAAAATTTTATATTTATTTCAAAGTAATATTTCGTATTAACAATAAATTATATTTTACCTATAACAGTTGAATTTTTATGATAAACGCAATAAGAATATTTTCTTCTATTGATATAAATTTTGCTAGTTTACAATTATTAAATTTCATTATAACAACACTAATATTGCTTGAATAATTATTTATACTGTGCTAATATTTTTATTAATGCTTTTAGCAGATTAAAATTAAATATTTACAGGAGGAAGATTATATGGAGAAAGAAGCTAAAAAGATATTCTGGTATACGTTAGCGTTCATGGCCTTCTCTACTGTTTGGGCGTTTGGTAACATCGTTAACGGATACTCAGAATTTGGCGGACTTAAGTCTATTTTCTCATGGGTTTTAATCTTTGCAATTTACTTTATTCCATATTCACTTATCGTTGGTGAACTAGGTTCTACATTTAAAGAGGCTGGTGGAGGTGTTAGTTCTTGGATTAGAGAAACACACAGTAAATTACTAGCTTACTATGCTGGATGGACTATTTGGGTGGTACATATGCCTTATATTTCTCAAAAACCATCACGTATTATTGCAGCATTCAGTTGGGCTATATTCAGAGATAACCGTATTAGTAAAATGGATATTACATTTGTACAAATTACTTCACTAGTTATTTTCTTAGTAGCATTATTCTTAGCGGCAAGAGGAGTTAACTTCATTAAGAAACTTGCTACATTAGCAGGATCATCAATGTTTATTATGTCATTATTATTCATATTGATGGCTATTACAGCACCTTCTATTACAGGAGCTAAAACATATAGCATCGACTGGTCATTAGATACATTTATGCCAACATTCGATGTTAAATATGTTACATCAATAGCGATTTTAGTATTTGCGGTTGGTGGTTGTGAGAAGATTTCACCTTATGTTAACAAGATGAAAAAACCTTCAACTGATTTCCCTAAAGGTATGATGGCGTTAGTTCTTATGGTTGTAACAACAGCTATTTTAGGAACATTCGCACTTGCTTTAATGTTTGATACTAATAATATACCAAAAGACTTATTAACTAATGGTACTTATTACGCATTCCAAACATTAGGTAACTACTACGGTGTTGGTAACTTATTCTTAGTTATTTATGCGGTAGTTGACTTTATCGGTCAAGTATCTATCGTTATTATCTCAATTGACGCACCATTACGTATGTTACTAGAAAGTTCTGATGAACAATATATTCCGAAAAAATTATTAGTTAAAAATAGTAATGATGTTTACACTAACGGATTAAAATTAGTTGGTGTTATCGTATCTATCCTTTTAATTATCCCAATGTTCGGAATTAAAGAAGTAAACGAACTATTCAGATGGTTAGTTAAATTAAACGCTGTTTGTATGCCACTTCGATATCTATGGGTATTTGCTGCTTATATCTTCTTGAAAAAAGCAGCTGGTAAATTCCAAGCTGATTATAAATTCGTTAAGAATAAATATATCGGTATTGGTTTAGGAGCTTGGTGTTTCTTCCTAACAGCATTTGCTTGTATCACAGGTATGTATACACCAGGAAGTGTATTCCAAACAACAATGAACATTGTTACACCTATTATTCTTATTTCACTTGGTTTAATTATGCCTTACCTTGCGAAAAAAAATAATAAATAATACTCAAATTTTTAAAAAGACGAGAAAAAATTTCTCGTCTTTTTTATTTATTCAAAATATTAGAATAGTTATTTCTTTGTCTATCTCCCTATCTAGTATATAATTAAATAGAAACTATTATGTTTATATTATTTATTACTAGCAAAGGAGTGAACTTCTTGGAAGTAAATAGACAACACTTTGATTTTGATTTACAGAGCAAATTCGAACCTAAAGGAGATCAAGTTAGAGCTATTAATGAGCTAACTGAAGGTATTAATAAAGGAGAAAAATACCAAACCTTACTTGGTGCTACCGGTACAGGTAAAACTTTCACAATAGCTAATATTATAAAAAATGTTGGAAAGCCAACACTAGTATTAGCTCATAATAAAACATTAGCTGGACAATTATACAATGAGTTAAAAGAATTCTTCCCTAACAATAGGGTTGAATATTTTGTTTCTTACTATGATTATTTCCAACCTGAGGCATATGTACCGTCGACTGATACTTATATAGAAAAAGATTCTTCTGTTAATGATGAGATAGATAAACTACGCCACAGCGCTACATCTTCCCTATTTGACCGTGATGATGTAATTATCGTTTCGAGTGTCAGCTGTATATATGGTCTTGGTTCTCCAGAAGAATACTCTTCTCTAGTGCTTTCACTTAGAGTTGGAGACGAAATAAGCAGAAATAAAATTCTTTCAAAATTAATAGATATTCAATATATGCGAAATGATATAGAATTCACACGTGGTACTTTCAGAGTACGTGGTGATGTTATAGAAATCTTCCCTGCTTCTCGTAGTGAAAACTCTGTTCGTATAGAGATGTTTGGGGATGAAATAGATAGAATACGTGAGATTAATTCATTAACTGGTGAAGTACTTAGTGAATTAGAACATATTGCGATTTATCCTGCCAGCCACTTCGTCGCAGGAGAAGAAAAAACAAAAGAAGCGATAAAAAGAATACGTGCTGAACTAGAAGATAGACTGAAAGTATTCAATATGGAAAACAAGTTACTTGAAGCACAACGTTTGGAACAACGTACTAACTATGACCTTGAAATGATGGAAGAGATGGGATTTTGTTCTGGTATTGAAAACTACTCTCTTCACTTAACACTTCGAGAACCTGGTTCAACACCTTATACTCTACTAGACTACTTCCCAAAAGATTGGTTATTAGTTGTTGATGAATCACACGTTACTCTACCACAAGTTAGAGGTATGTATAATGGTGACCGTGCTCGTAAACAAGTTCTAGTTGACTATGGTTTCAGATTGCCTACAGCATTGGATAATAGACCTCTTAACTATCAAGAGTTTGAAAACAAGTTAAACCAAGCAATTTTCGTTTCAGCTACACCTGGTGACTACGAACTTGAACATAGTTCAAAAATTACTGAACAAATTATTCGTCCTACCGGGCTTTTAGATCCAGTAATAGATGTTCGTCCAGTTAGTGACCAGGTATTCGATATTACTAAAGAAGCTGAAAAAATTATTGAAAAAGGAGAACGTGTTCTTATCACGACTCTTACTAAAAAAATGGCTGAATCTTTAACTGCCTATTTAAAAGAAAATGGTCTAAAAGTTGAATACCTACACTCTGATATTAAAACTTTAGAACGTACAGAAATTATTAGAAACTTACGACTTGGAAAATTTGATATTCTTGTAGGAATTAACCTACTACGTGAAGGTTTAGATATTCCAGAAGTTTCATTAGTGGCTATTTTAGATGCGGATAAGGAAGGTTTCTTACGTGGAGATAAAGCCTTACTACAAACTATTGGGCGTGCCGCACGTAATGCGAATGGTCGTGTAATTATGTATGCTGATAATATGACAAGAAGTATGAAAAAAGCTATTGATGAGACTAATCGTCGTCGTGAGATACAAATGGCTTATAATGAAGAACACGGCATAACACCTCAAACAATTATTAAAGATATACGTGACAGTATTAGTGCTAAGAAAGAAGTAATTGAGGATGAAACATTGGAATTAGAAGAAGCATCTAATATTACCGATGATAATATCGAAGAACACTTAGCAGAGCTAGAACAAGAAATGTTCTCAGCGGCTGAAAAATTCGAATTTGAACGCGCTGCTAAACTTCGTGATACTATAGCTGAATTAAAAGAAAAATATAAATTATAAAAAGGGCTGACCTATTGGTCAACCCTTAAATTTTTTCTCTTATTGCTTTTGCTTGTCTTACTACATAGTAATTCTCATTATATTTTAATAATAAATCAATATATTTATTTGCTTCCTCTTTATTTTCTTTTAGCACTTCATTACAAAGATAGAAATAATAATTAAATAGTTTTGAACACTCTACTATACTGTCGTTTAATTCTTCATTAAAATTATCAACCGATTCTTTTAAAACTAGTACTTTATATATATTATCTAATTTATTATTATACATTTGTACTGCTTCTTGATTTTTACTAACTGTTTTCACTAGTTGTTTTTTTAATTCTTCTAAATCAAATTCTTTTTCAGCAAAAATATTTAACATAAATCTAGTATAGTGATACCATATTTCAGTACCTCTTAAGGATCCTCTAATATATCCTGATTTAGTAAGTTTTACTTTTGCTAAATATTCTTCGCTCTTATCAAAGTTACCATAAATAAGCTCAACTAGTGCCATATAGTTATAATATGTACTATTTCTAGTTAATTTTTTATTTTTATGTTGTTCATGCATAAAATCCATAAATTCAGCTAATTCTAAATTATTTAATAACCTTAGTGCAATTAAATTCTCAATTTTATATTTTTCCATAGCAAAATAACCAACTAGTATTAAGCAAAAAATTGCATATATAATAAAAGCTACCATATCACTATAACCTAGTTTCATTTGAGTAAAACCTGCTGCGAAAAGAAACACAATATATACAAAGAGAAATTTATATACTAGATTCGTTTTTCTTTTATGCAAGGTATTAAATTCATATTTATCTTCTAATTTTTTATTCAAAATTTAAATCCCTCTTACTTTCGTCAGTTATTTACACATATTATATTATAATTACTATTTAATAAAAATACAATATTAATATTCATTAAAATAATAAAATAACTTTTAAAATAGTTTATAAAGCTACTCTACTTTATATTTTTATGGTATAATTATAGGACAAATTGCTGAATTTAATATTCAGTATGTACGTAGGCAATAGTTTATATTTAAATATTTCTATTAACTATAACAATAACATTTAAACATAACAAAAAAATTTTTATTAGGAGATTTTTCATGACAAAACAAAATATAGGAATCGTTTATGGTGGTAAGAGTGCTGAGCATTCTATCTCATTATTAACAGCAAAATCAATAATTAATGCAATAGATAAGGATAAGTATAATATTTTTCCTATCTTTATCTCACTAGAAGGAAATTGGGCAAAAGGTGAGCAAATTAAATCTGAAATTAAAGACCAAAATGAACTAAGATTTACTAATTTCAATAGCGATATTAGTAGCTTATTATTCGAAGATGGACGAAAATTTGATTTAGTATTCCCTGTTCTTCACGGTCCTAACGGTGAAGATGGAACTATCCAAGGTTTCTTAGAAATTATGGATATCGCTTATGTAGGTAACAACGTACTATCTAGTGCCGCTGGTATGGATAAAGTAGTTATGAAGCAATTATTTGCGGCATATGATCTACCTCAATTACCATATACACACTTTATCGAGTATACATGGAAAAATAACAAAGAAGCAGTTATTAAAGAAGTTAATGACAATCTAAAATACCCTGTATTCGTTAAACCTGCGAACCTTGGTTCTTCTGTGGGTATTAGTCGTTGTAACGATGAAGCGGAATTAGTTAAAGGTATTGAAGAAGCATTAAAATTCGATAAAAAAATCGTTATTGAGCAAGGTGCTGTAGGAGCAAAAGAAATAGAAGTAGCTGTACTTGGATACAACGAAGTTAAAACTACAGATCCAGGTGAAATAGTTAATATTTCTACAACAGAATTCTACGACTATGAAACTAAGTACACTGATGGACAATCACGTATGGATATTCCTGCACCTATTGATCCTACTCTTTATCCAGAATTTAGAGAAATGGCTGCAACAGCATTCCGTGCTATTAGCGGATCTGGTTTAGTACGTGCTGACTTCTTCTATACTAAAGAAGGGGAAATCTTCATTAACGAAGTAAACACTATGCCTGGATTCACTCCATTTTCAATGTTCCCATCACTTTGGGCAAATATGAACGTTAGCTATTCTGAAGTAATCGAAGAATTATTCCGTTTAGCTATAGAACGTTACGAAGACCGTAAAAACTTATTAACAGAAGAATAGGATTAACTATGAAATATTTAGTAAAAGATTTAGAACAAATACTTAATGCAAAAAAAATAAATATTGTTGAAAACAAAGAAATTACTGGTATCGCAATCGATAGTAGAAAAGTTAAAGAAGGAGACCTTTTTATCCCCTTCCTAGGAGAAAATGTTGATGGTCATAACTATATAGAAAGTGCCTTTGAAAAGGGTGCATCTGCATCACTCTCTTTAAAAGAAGATTTTACTAGTGATAACAATATTATTTATGTAGAAGATAGCTATGTAGCTATTCAAACATTAGCAAAACATTATTTGAATAGCTTAAATGCCAAAACTATCGCAATTACTGGTAGTAATGGAAAAACTACAACTAAAGATATTATTACTAGCTTATTAGAAACAAAGTTCAAAGTTCATAAAACACAAGGAAACTTTAATAATGAACTTGGTGTACCTATAACTATTTTAGCAGCACCAGAAGATAGTGAAATATTAGTTTTAGAAATGGGAGCTGATGGTTTTGGTCAATTAGACTTCTTATCAAAACTAGTAGAACCTGATTACACTGTAATCACTAATATCGGTGAAAGTCATATCGAATTTTTCGGTTCTCGTGAAGGTATTGCAAAAGCAAAATTTGAAATTACTAACGGCATGAAAAAAGATGGATTCTTCGTATATAACGGAGATGAAGTATTACTAAAAGATTTAGTAGAACAATCTAATATCGGTGCTACTTCATGTGGTGAAAATGATTATAATAATATAATTTTAGAAAATTACTCTATTACTCGTGACCATATTGATTTTAAATTAAACCTAAGTGATGAAAAATTCACAACAAAATTAAAAGGAAAACACAACCTATTTAATATAATGTTCGCTACAGCAATCGCTGAAAAGCTAGGTTTATCTATCGATGAAATCCGTAGAGCTATAGAAAAAACATCAGAAATAACTCATATGCGTTTAGAAAGTATACCTTATGGCAAAGACTCTCTTATTATTAATGATGCATATAATGCAAGCCCTACTTCTATGAAAGCAAGTGTTGATGTCGTAAGTAGCTTTGACGATTTTGATTATAAAACTCTAGTACTTGGTAGTATGTTTGAACTTGGTTCAAAAGAAGCAGAATACCACAGTGAAATTGGAGAATATATCTCTAATAATTCAAAAGATATTAACTTAGTTATTACTGTTGGTGATTTAGCTAAAAATGTTAATGATAGCATAACTAACTCAGAAATTAAAAAACTTCACTTCTCTTCTAACGAAGAAGTAAGCAACTACTTAAAAGAAAATAAACACGCTAATGAAGTAATTTTATTTAAAGCTAGTCGCTCAATGAAGTTAGAAAGTATTATTGAAGAGATAAACAAATAAAAAGTAAAATAAAACACGCCCTCTAGATTTACTCTAGGGGGCGTGTTTTATAAATCACAATTTTTAAAAATATAATAAGTATTTTTTATACATACAAAAAGGTCTCACATAAGTGAAACCTTTTTTTAATATTATTTTATTTTTCTTTTATTTTATTCATTTCTTTCAATAGCCTTTTTACTTTCCTCAGGTAATTCTATTTTTACTTCTTTATTGATTTCCTCTAAAGAACCTTTATCTAGTGATTTTGAAGTTGAACCCTCAGTTTTAGTATGTAACTCATATACTAACTTCTCTACATCATTAGTTTTCGTATTAAAAATATATTCTATAGTATAATCAAACTCAGAATACTTTACTTTCTTCTCAATTTTCTTAGAGCGCTCCTCTTTAACCTTATTTTTCAGCTCATCAGTTTTCTTTAACCTGAATGTTACTTTATCACCATCTTTTGTTATATCCCAGTTATCTTTGTTATCTAATAAATTTAAAATTCCATCTTTAGTATTTAATGATTCTGTTTTAAAGCTAAGTACATGCTTATTATCAGTTGGACCTTTCTTTTTAAACCAAGCAGAACCGTTATCAAGTTTTGTCTTAATATAGTAAACACCGTCTTTTATATAATCTTCTACTTCAGTATTTTTACTTGGAGTTATAATTTTCCCCTTCATTGCAAGTTCTAGTGGATCAAACTTTTCATCTCCGCTCATTTCATAACCATATGCTGCATCTGTATTATCGCTAGAAATAGACAACATTATATGCGCCTTACCTGACTTAATTTCTTTAGTATCTTTCTTTACTTCTTGTAACATATTTTCAATATTTTGATTACTATCGGTACTTTCTGTATTTTGTGCACTCTGCTTGCTACAACCACCTAAAATTACCGTTAAACCTACTATAACAGCCAAAATTTGTTTTCTCATAACTTATTTTCTCACTTTCTATTTAAACAACTACTACATTTTTTAATTCTTTCTAAAATCTATTCAATTAATTTTTTACTTCAACTGCACTTTTACTTTCTTCGGGTACTTCGATTTTTACTTCTTTATTAACTTCCTCTAAAGTACCTTTAGCTATAAATTGGACAGATGTAGCCTTGCCTTTACCATTTAACTCATATACTAACTTCTCTACTTTTTTAATTTTCTTATTGTAAACATATTCCACTGTATAGTCTATATCAGTTAATTCTTTTCTATACTTAAATATTTTAACATATTCTTCTTTAATTTTTCCGTTTAATTCATCAGTTTTCTTTAACTTAAATGTTATTTTATCTCCATCTTTTGATGTATCCCAATTGTCTTTATTATCTAGCAAGTCTAGAACTTTATCTTTCATATTTAATGATATTTCTTTAAAGTTAAACCAATTTTCATTATCTGCTGGAGCTTTCTTTCTTACCCAATGACTTCCAACCCTACTGTAGTAAACACCATCCTTATAGCAATCTTCCCCTTCAATTTCTTTACCATTTATAGAAAATTTACCTTTCAAAGAAGCCTCTAGCGGATCAAATTTCTCATCTCCATTCATCTCAATATATTGTTCAATACTGGAACCTGATTTTTCACTTTTTGTTGACATATGCATTGATATCTTACCTGATTTAATTTCCTTGGTATTCTTCTTTACATCTTGTAGCATACTTTCCGTACTCTGTGAGCTACATCCGCTTAATACTACAGATAGACCTACCATAACGGCTAAAATTTGTTTTCTCATAACTTATTTACCTACTTTCTTTCTTGATAATGTAGGAATAATATTTTCCCCACTCTCCTATTTAAATGAGCTAACTTATCTCTAAAGTACTAATATTTAGTATTAATATTTGCACTTTTTATAATTTTAATCTACGACTATTATTAAAATATGAATTAAAATAAATTTTAATAATATTATTTTCAACTTCACACTTTAGAAAATCCATTATACACTCTAATAAAACCTTTTCATGATAAAAATTATTATTTTATTATATTGTAACATATTTCTAGTTTTTATAAAACCTGTAAATTATTTTTATTAT
>CAUSKO010000026.1:0-18791 GCA_963532255.1 uncultured Gemella sp.
TAAGATCATTATATGTAGCAGTTCCAAGTATACACACTCATATTAAAAAAAGTGTTGCGGAAATTAAATTTGATACTAAGCACGATATAGATGGTAGAGATATCGAAGAAGTTATAGAAGAAGCAAAAATTTTACCTTTACCAAGAGAAAGAGAAGTTGTCCAAGTTATTCCTGATTACTACAGATTAGATGATATTGAACATATCAGAAAACCAAAAGGGATGACAGCTCATAATACATTTGAAGTAACAGGAAATAGAGTGTTTACTTCTAAAACTCATCTACATACTATATACAAAAGTATAGAAAACCTTAGACTAGATTGCAATGAAACTTTCTGTACTTCACATGCATTAGGAGAATTATTACTAAATGATGAAGAAAAAGATTATGGTTCAGTAATAATTGATATCGGAGCTGGGTTAACAACAGTAAGCTATTTTGAAGATGGTATTTTACAATTATCACAATCTATAGAACTAGCTGGTGAGGATATTACAAGAACTATATCTGATGTATTAAATGTACCAACTAAACGAGCAGAAGAAATTAAACTTACTCAGGGGCATGCATTTTATGATACAGCTTCATCACAAGTAATTATTGAAATCGATAATTTAGAGCCGGATGAAGAACCGTATACACAAAAAGAATTAGCTGATTACATAGAAGAGGTGGTAGAAGAAATAATTCTACGATCATTTGATGTATTAAGAAAAGCTGGAATTAATCGTGTTAAAGGAAATGTAGTATTGACAGGTGGTACTACACAAATGCCAGGAGTATTAGAATTAGCAAAAGATATGCTAAGAAAAATGAATGTAAGAATTGGTTCACCGAAAATTATAGGTGCTAATTCTCCAGAGTTATCAGTAGTTGTAGGTACACTTACTAGTAGCTATAAAATTGAATCACTATTTGGTTATCAAGTTACAGAAGAAATTGCAACAATAAAAAATACTAACTCAACTTTTGAAAATGTATCATCAATAGAAGAAGTTAATATTTCTAAGTCAAGAGTAGAACCTACTATTGCTAGTGAGAACCATATAGGAAATAATGAACAAGAAGTTTATTATGAAGATGAAGATAATGAAGAAAAAGATGATAATGAACAAGGACTGTTCAGTAAATTAAGTAAAATGTATAATTCGTTTTTTGAATAATTAGGAGGAAAATATAATTATGTTTCAAGAATTTGATCAATCAGCAGTAATTAAAGTAGTCGGAGTTGGAGGCGGTGGTGGAAACGCCGTTGACCGAATGGTAGAAAGTGGTATTCAAAATGTAGAATTTATCGCTATTAACACAGATGCACAAGCATTAAGACGCTCAAAAGCAGATGTTAGAATCCAAATAGGTGAAAAATTAACAAAAGGTTTAGGTGCAGGTGCTAATCCAGAAGTTGGACGTAAAGCAGCTGAAGAAACTAAAGATAAAATTGAAGAAGCATTAGAAGGAGCAGATATGGTGTTTGTTACTTCAGGAATGGGTGGAGGAACTGGAACAGGTGCAGCTCCAATCGTTGCAAGTATCGCTAAAGAGCTAGGTGCTTTAACTGTAGGTGTTGTTACTCGTCCATTCAATTTTGAAGGTAAAAAACGTCAAGTTCAATCAACAGCTGGTATTAATTCATTAAAAGGTGCTGTTGACACACTTATCGTAATTCCAAATGATAGATTATTAGATATTGTTGATAAATCTACTCCAATGATGCAAGCATTTGTTGAAGCTGATAATGTATTACGTCAAGGGGTTCAAGGTATCTCTGATTTAATTAATGTTTCAGGAACAGTTAACTTAGACTTTGCTGATGTAAAAGCTATTATGGCTGACCAAGGATCTGCATTAATGGGTATTGGTGTTGCTTCTGGTGAAAATAGAGCAATTGAAGCAGCTAAAAAAGCTATTTCTTCACCATTACTTGAGACTTCAATCGTAGGAGCTAAAGGTGTGTTATTAAATATTACTGGTGGTCCATCATTAAGTTTATTTGAAGCACAAGCAGCAGCTAGCATCGTTCAAGAAGCAAGTGATGACGAAGTAAACATGATTTTTGGTACAGTATTTAACGATGAATTAGAAAAAACTGATGAAATTGTTGTAACAGTGATTGCTACTGGATTTGAGGAAGATGGAGTTAATGTTGAAAGAGATATTTTAACACAACGTCCAGCTCAACAAGAAGCAAGTTCATTCACTAGTGGATATGGGAAAAATGAAGTAGAACAAGAAATGTACCCACGTCCAAGAAGAAGAACAAGAAGAGAAATCTAATAAAAGTAAAAAAGCAAAGCTAGAATAACTCTAGTTTTGCTTTTTTTAATAAATAATATTAAAGTTAATTATTGAATAAAGTTATTAATTACAAGAAGTCGAGCAACTTTTAAGTTGCTCGACTTCTAATCAATCAATATAAAATCTATGTTGAATGATATTGAATTCTTTAGTGTATTATAAATGAAAGATTTGTTTAAGGATTTCTGACAAAAAGTTTGTAGTTCTTTTTCTTCAGTTTCTGAATATATGTAGAATATAATATTGCAGGTTTCAATTTTAGGTTCATCATTATAACCTTTAACACCAATTAGAGTTAAAGGATTTTTCAAATTAATATAAATTTTCCCTTCAAGTTCTTCAATTTCAATATTATTTTTTTTACTTTGTTGAATTAAACTGTGAACAATTCCACCTATGATTGAAGTAGCAAAATAGTTAATACTACTTTTATAATCAGCATTAATATCAAAACTAATTTCACTTGATACATTAATACTATTGTTAGTAGTGTATAATTTGAATTCGTTATTAGTTAAAATTCCCCTATATGATAAGTTGTAATTTGTAGATTCATATATGCTACTCATATAAATTCCTCAGTTCATTTTTAGCTTCTGTAAGGCGAGCTAATTTTTTGTCAATTACTTCCATAGTACTAACAGGTCGATTAGAAAAAGTAGCAAAACCACAATCAGGATTTAACCAAATACGTTCTTTCGGTATAAACTTCATAACTTCTTCAACTCTAGATATAATATCTTCTAAAAGCTCAATTTCATCTGTTCTAGGATTCATAACACCTAACCCCAGTATACAATTCTCTCTAATAATATTACTGCTAAAAAGTGAAGATATTTCTCCAGCTCTAGGTGTAGAAAATTCTAAAGTAAGTATATTGGGTAAGCATGTTTCGAATAAAGGTAATAGTGGTGTATAGGGACCTGTAAGAAGTATACTTTCATCTCTGCTCCAGTTCCCACGACACACATGTAGTGCTACCAATATACCTTTTTCTTTAGCATAAGATATAACAGGTTTAATTAGTTTTGTAGCAAATATTAATTCTTCTGTAGGATCTTTTTTTTCAGATAGTGCTGCACACATAAAGGATCTAGTTTTACCTTCAGAAAATACCACTTCTGTTAAGACTGGTTCATCAAATTGAACTATATCAATTCCTAAATGAGCTAATGTATCGACTTCTTGTTTTAATACTTGAATAATATCTTCACCAAGTTCTTCCTTATTAGAATAATATTTCTGTGATAGTGCAGGTAACCACATTGAACGAGTCATTAAGTATGGACCTGGAAGAGTTGCTTTGATTTTCTTTTTTGTTAATTTTTTTAACGCTATCATCTCATCAGCCACTAATGGTTTATTATATGTTATTTTTCCAGTACAAATAGCATTCTTTATGCTGATAGCAGGAACATCTAATATTTCCAAGATTTGTTCAAATCCTTGTTTATCTTCAATATAATCAAACATATCCGCCATACTCATCATAGAGACACCATTAAGCTTTTCAGCTATAAAAGAAACATAGTTATCACGGTTTAATTCTCCGTTTGTAATAATGTCAATATCATTATTTTCTTGAAGAGTTACAACATATTTTGTTTCTTCATCTAATAATTCAAAATATGTTGATTCATCTATCTTACCTTTATTAAATTTTCGTTTTGCAGTTAATAGTTTTTTACTTCTAGGCATACTTCCAAGAAGAGAAACTAAGAAAGACGAATTAGACATAACTACTCACCATGAAATTCTTTGAAGAAATCTAAATATTCATTAGCTTCTGTTAGTTGCTTAAATCCTGTTGTACGACCTGGAATCCATTCTTTTAGACCTTCCATATCCATCATTTCTTTATGATCAGGATTGTTATAATCCATTTTATGTAAAACCTCGATAAATTTTTCGAAAAATTCTTTATCTAGTTCTGGATGTCCAGAGAAAATACAGTGATCAAAGAAATCAGTTTTATCTAGTATTTTAATTTGATTTTGATCTAATGTACCATCAGCTAGCCATGCATTATAATTTAAATCCAACATCCAAGTAGCATCCACTTCGCCGTTTTTTAGTGCGAAAGCAGAATCTAATTCTCCACCGACATGGTCACCATGTAGACCAACACCTAAGTCAAAACGTTTTTCTATATAATCTTTTCCATATTCTAGTCCATTTTTGTGAAGATGATTTATTGGTATCAACCTAGCTTGAGGTGAGTCGATAGCTCCAAATCCAATAGTTTTGCCTCTAAGATCATCTAACGAGTTTATACCACTATTATTCTTCACTACAATAAATGAAATTCTATCGCGGTCGGTATCTCGCATAGAACCGTTAAGAGCTTTACCATTTGTACGTAAGTGAGAGTCTAACCATGCAAGTGGTGAATTCCATGCAACATCAATTTCTTTTTCTAATAGACCATCAACTTGTGCTTTGTAGTCTTTGTAATAAATGGCTTCTATTGGAAATCCTTCATCTTCAAAAAATTTCTCGATGATTCCCCAAATTACTGTAACCTTTGGATCATAAATTACTGCTCCAACTTTTAATTTTTTCATTAATATTTACCTCGTTTCATTATTTATTTGTTATTAATTGTCCTGTTAATATATTTAAAAAGTCTAAACCTGGTGCCATTACTTGTCCAGCTAGTGAGTCGCGCAAAAATCTTTCCATATTTCCATAACGATTATACGCCTTACCACCACAAACTCGCATGCCAAGTCTAGCATTTTCAATTACTTTATCACAAGAGAACGCTCTTGCTGATACTATATTAAGAAATGCATCTTCTTCCTCTTTAGCAAAGCTTTCAGCAGCATTTCTAGATAATAATACAGATGCCTTTGTATTTTTAAAAATTTCTGCCAAATGTAATTGTACAGTTTCTATATCACTTAATGATTTACCGTCAGGATATTTTCTATTTGTAGTATGAGTGACAGCCTCATCTAAAATGGCTTGGCTAAGACCACTGTATACTGCAGCAAGTCCATTAATAAAAAATGGAACGGGGCTTTGAGCTTGTTCATTACCTTTACCTTCAGCACCAATTCTATAATGATAATCTAGTTTAAGATTATTTATACTCATTTCACAAGATACATTTGAACGCATACCTAATCCATTCCAAGTACTTGTAGAAAAAGTTAATCCATTAGAATGTAGTGGAAATAGCCACTGTTCTGTTTCACCCACTATTTTATAAGGAACTAGGGTAACATAATAGTCTGCGTAATTACCAGAAGTTACCATACTTTTTTTACCATTAAATAATGCAAATTTTTCTTGAAAATCAACAGTTATTTCTGTAGTATTCATAAAATTAGTACCAGTTCCTGATTCACTGTATGCTAGTGCTAACATTTTTTTATTATATACTACTTCATTGCAAATTTCTTTTTTTAATGCATCACTACCATGGTCTAAAACAGTTACTAGTCCAACATTATGCATCATATAGCATAATCCTACAGATGCAGAATATTCAGAAAATGCCCTGCATACGGCTTCGTGCTCTACTAAAGTTAAACCTTTACCACCAAATTCTTTTGGAATTAAAAGATTTAGATAACCAGCATCTTTAATTCTTTCAAAGATTAATTCGGGAAATTCTCCTTTATCATCAGCATCTTTAGCATATGGTTTAATACTAGTTATTGCAAATTCTTTAGCGTCTTTATAAATATTAGTCATACCTTTTTTCTCCTTAAAATTGTATTAGAATTTAGATATTCATAGATTGGTAATATGAAGAATGTTATGGAATATAAGAACTATTAGTTTTTAAAAGTTATATTCTATGGTAATTGTTGACCAGTTATTGCTTTACCTAACCATATAGTTAAAACATCAACACTTGGAGCCATAATATGACTAGCAAATGCATCTCTTAAAAAGCGTTCCATATTTCCAACTTTATTATATGCTTTTCCACCACCAACACGCATTCCTAAGCGAGCTAGTTCTATTGCAGCCTCACTAGCGAATATTCTTGCTGATAGAATTTTTGCTAGCATATCTTCTTCCTTAGCTAGGAAACTACGTGCAGCTTCATTTGTTCCTAATATAGCAGCATTTGTTTGACTGTATATTTTTGCTAAGTGAATTTGAACAGTTTCAATTTCACTTAGTGATTTTCCGTCAGGATACTTTCTATTTGTAGTATGAGCGACAGCTTCATCTAAAATAGCTTCACAAAGTCCTGAATACACTGCTGCAAGACCAGTTATGAAGTAAGTAGCAACAATTGTAAATACTTGATCTACTCCAGAACCAGCTTTTCCTATTCTCAATTCTTTATCTAATTCGACATCATTTATTGCCATTTGACAAGAAACATTACCACGCATTCCTAAACCATGCCATGTAGAAGTTTTAAATTCTAAACCTTTAGCTTCTAGAGGGAAAACCCAGTTATCAATACCACCCTCAACATCCGATGGAGTTAACACTAGATAGTAAGAAGCATGTTCTGCTGAAGTAACCATACTTTTTAGCCCATTAAATATTACTGAGTTGTCTTTAAAACTAGTTTTGACATCAGAAATATAGAAATGAGTTCCTGTGCCTAGCTCACTGTATGCAAGAGCCATGAATTTTTCATTCTCAACTATATCTTTGCAAATTTTAGTTTTTAAATTATCATCAGCATATGAAAGTACACAGTTTAAGGCAACGTTGTGCATCATATAACATAAACCAACAGTGGCACTAGATTTTGCAAAAGCACGACACGCATCAGCGTGTTCTTGCATATCTTTGCCAAGACCTCCTAATTCTGTTGGAATCATTAGTTTAAAATATCCTGCACGACCTAATTCTTTAAAAACTTCTTCTGGAAATCTTTCCTTTTCATCAATTTCCTTAGCGATAGGGTCAATGTATTTTTTAGCAAATTCCCTAGCTTCGTTATAAAATGTTGTCATATAGATACCTCCAATATAAAATATATAGTTTATGTAGAAATTATAAACTACATATTTTATATCTGTAAACACTTTCTTACTCTGAAAATTAAGATTTAAATTATTAAATTTAAAATATTTTTATATATATTAAGTAAATGATTTTTTCTTAATACTAATAATAATAAAAGATTTTCAGATATATTATATATTTACTAATATAAAAAATTAGATATATAAACGATAACTGCTATCAATTACAGCAGGTAGTTTTGATGATAGTTATTTGAATCGTGGATTAATAAAATAGTTTACAATCATTACAAAACCTAGTATAATTTATATTTATATATATTATGAAAGGATGAGTTTTTATGGCAAATCAGAAAATGGAAAGAAACTTACAAGCTCGTCACATAACTATGATAGCTATTGGTGGCTGTATAGGTACAGGTCTTTTTATGGCTAGTGGTGCTGTTGTGAGTAAAGTTGGATCATATGGAGCTGTGTTGACGTATGCATTAATTGGTGTAATTATTTACTTTTTAATGGCTTCAATAGGTGAATTAGCAACGTTTTATCCTGTTTCTGGATCATTTGGTTCTTATGCTACTAGGTTTATTGACCCAGGGCTAGGATTTGCAATAGGATGGTTATATTGGATATTATGGATTTTAGTTGCTAGTGTAGATATTATCACACTATCTAAAATTTTACATTATTGGGAATTTTTTAGACAGTTTTCTACATTTAGTATTTGTATTGTATTTTTAATTTTATTATACATGTTAAATCTAATAAGTGTTAAAGTTTTTGGAGAGATAGAGTATTGGATTACTATTATAAAGGTAATAACTGTTATAGTCTTTTTAATAGTTGGAGCCGCAATTATATTTGGTGTTACATCTAATCCAGAAGCAGGAATAGATACATTTATTAAAAATGGAGATAAAACTTTTAGTGCAGGTATTGGATTATTTGGGGTACTTTCTACAGCTGCTTTCTCATTTGGAGGAACAGAAATAGTTGCCGTAACTGCTGGAGAATCACCTAATCCTAAGGAAACTATGCCTAAAGCGGTAAAACAAGTTTTCTGGAGAATATTGATTTTCTACATTGCAACAATGTTTATTATTTCTTCAATTGTTTCTGCAAGTGATCCACGTCTATTAGACACTAATAATGTTACAGCATCACCATTTACAATTGTATTCCAAAATATAGGATTAGGAATTGCTGCAATAATTATGAATATCGTAATATTAACTTCTGTATTGTCTGCAGCTAACTCAGGAATGTATGTTTCAAGTAGACAATTATTTTCTTTAAGTTCTCATAAATATGGTCCTAAGATGTTTAAAGAGCTTAATAGTAACTCAGTTCCTACAATTGCGTTATCATTTTCTTCAGTATTTATGATAGTTTGCTTTGTATTTGAAAGATTTAATCCGAGTGGATATTATATGTTACTTTCAATGGTTGGTATAATTGTAATGATTATTTGGATGGCTTCGTTAGTTTCTCAAATAAGATTAAGAAAAGCGATTATAAAACAAGGTAAGAGAGCTGAAGATGTTCTACCATATACAGCAAAAACAGGTGTAGTAGGTTCATATATAGCGTTATGTTCATTTGCAATAATTACATTATTGCAGTTAATATCTGATTATAGCACAGGTGGATTTTTACAAATGTCTTATAATCTAGTTTGTCCACTAATTGGATTAATAATGTATGTATCTTTTAAAATTGTAACTAAAAAGAAATTTGTTAAATTAGAAGAAATGAATATTGATCCTTTTAAAGAAAAATAAAATATAAAAATAGGAATTATTAACTAGTTAAATTAAAGAACTATTAGTTAGTAATTCCTTTTTTTATTTTATATTCCAATTTATTAAGGTATAGCAAATAATTAAGCTTTATGATAAAATTATATTTAAGTAATTTTATGGAGATGATGGTATGATTATAGGAATTACTGGAAGCATTGCTTGTGGTAAGAGTACAGTGTCTGATTATTTAATAAATAAAGGGTATGTTGTTATAGATGCTGATAAAATAGGACATGAAGCTTTAATGAGTGAGCCTGTAAAACAGAAACTTATTTCAGAATTTGGTGATACAATACTACAAAATAACGAGATAAATAGAAGAAAACTAGGAGAGCTAGTTTTTGGAAATAATGATAATTTGATTTTATTAAACAGTATCGTTCACCCTGAGATAAGAAATAGAATTCTAGAGGAACAAGAAAAAAATAAAGACAAAGAATTTATATTTGTTGATGTTGCATTACTTTTTGAAGCAAAATTTGATGACTTAGTGGATAAGACTATTGTAGTATATGTTGATGAAAGTACTCAATTAACTAGATTAATGAGAAGAAACTTAATTTCAAAAGAGGAAGCACTTAGTAGAATAAAAAGCCAAATGAGTCCTATGGAAAAGGCAAAATTAGGAGATTTTGTTATAAATAATAATCTAAGTGTAGATAATACATTTGAACAAATCGAGGAGATATTATTAGAATTGAAGGAAGGATGTTGTGAATAGATGGATAAAATTTTAAAGGTACAGAATCTAACTGGAGGCTATAATAGAAAAAAAATTATAGAAAATATCGATATTGAGATAGCTAAAGGGAGTATAACAGCATTAATTGGATTAAATGGTGCTGGTAAGAGTACTACAATAAAGCATATTCTTGGTTTACTAAGACCTATGGAAGGTGAAATAAGAGTAGATAACAAAACAATAACTAATGATAATGAAAATTATCGCAGAAGTATTAGTTATATACCTGAATCACCTGTGTTATATGAAGAATTAACTTTAGAAGAACATATAAATTTAACTGCTATGGCGTATGGACTTGATATAAATGAAACTTGGGAAAGAGCAGATAAACTATTAAATTTATTTAAATTAAGTGATAAGAAAAAATTCTTTCCAGTTCATTTTTCTAAAGGAATGAAACAAAAAGTTATGATTATATGTGCTTTTTTAGTAGAACCAAAATTATATATAATAGATGAGCCATTTCTTGGATTAGATCCAATTGCCATCAATGATTTGATAAATCTAATGTGTGAAAAAAGAGATAATGGATCTAGTATACTTATGTCTACGCACATATTAGCAACAGCCGAAAAATATTGTGATAACTTTATTATTATACATGAAGGGAAGATTTTAGCTGATGGTAATTTAGAAAAATTACGATCTGAATTTAATATGCCAGGTGCAACTTTAGATGAAATATATATATCATTAACAACAAGAGGACAAAATGAATAATATAGAAAATATCTTTTTTGATAGAAGTAAAAAAGAAAGAGAAAACAGGCTAAAATATAGTAAGTACATATTTAATTCGCACCTGATTATGTTTCTTATTATAGTGTCTGGAGCAGTAATAATTAATTATTCTAAATGGTTATTGATAGCTACTAAATTTGAGCTGTATGCAGTTTTTTTTACTGCAAGTGCAGTACTAAGTTATTTTTTAGTAGCTTTTAAAGTTAAGACATATATTGAAGAAGCCGATTCAGTATTTTTATTACCGTTAGAAAAATATTATGGAAGAGTGGCTTTTAAAACAGCTTTAACAAGTATTTTTCAGCAGTTATTTTTATTACTAACTTTTTACTTTGTTACAAAACCGATAACTGATAAGATATCTAATTTAGATAAGATCAGTTTAATTATCTTGGTTTTTCTGATTGTATTTAGTAATTTATATAAATTAGCTGAAGTAATCTATTTCCAAGAAAAATTATTAACAAAAATATTATTATTTATTACGGTGTTCCTTCAAATAATTGCGGCATTTTTAAATATTAAATATCTTTTATACTTAAATATACTATTATTATTTATTTTAATTCTTACTAGTTTACAACAACTTAGCAATTTGAAAAAAGAAATTGGAAAAGAATCAGAGTTTTACTATTTATTAAAATGGAATGAAGCAGCAGAATATGATAAACAAAGAAAAGAACGATATATGAAATTTGTTAATATGTTTGTTGATGTTCCATTGAACGGTATTAAAGTTTCAAGAAGAAAGTATTTTGATATATTGTTACCAAAATTAACAAAGAATAATTTTAATCAAGAAAATAGCTTTAAATATTATTACTACAGAGTATTTCTTCGTCAAGAAAATACAGTATATTTAGCACTTAGATTAATGTTAATTGCTGGAATCATTATTTATAGCTTTAATAATTTGTATGTTAGTGCAGTAGCAATTATTTCGTATAGTTATTTAACGATAATTCAGTTAGTTCCACTATATAAACAAATTAGTAATAATATGTGGCATAATATATTACCAGTAAATGAAAAAATCAAAGTAAATAGTTTCAAAAAATTATTAACAATAGTTATTTTTATTACAACAGTTATTTTGACTTTAGTTAGTATTTCTATGGGAGAATGGAGTGTAATTAATTTAATAATAAATATAACAGCATTTATTTTATCAAATATATTAGCTAGAATATTTATCTTAAAAGTGAAATAAAGGAGTAGTAATTATGAAAAATATTGCGATAATTGGTGGAGGTTTATCCGGAGTAAGTTGTGCTTATTATTTGGATAAGTTTTCAGGAATTAATTCAAAAAAATTTAATATAGATTTAATAGAAAAAGATGTAGAATTTGCAAAAAATAAATTTGGTAAATTTCAATATGGACAAGAAATATATGATAATGGATGGCATGGATCTATAAGTGAACAAGGGGCATTGTTTTATTTAATTATAGAATTGGGTCTACATAGGTATTTAATGCAAAGTACTAATACTAAAAAGGTATTTTATACAAAAGAGGGAATAAAGTATTTACCTGATAAAATGTTATACGGTTATCCGCTAGATAAAAGTGAATTATTACTTTCTGATTTATTCACGTTTAAAGAAAAGTTATCTATTTTATATAACATGCATAATACACTGGAAGATGAAAATATTCAACAATTAACAGTTGAAAAATTTTTCAAAGAAAATTTAAATGAACATATTTATGTTAAACTTATTGAACCATTGCTTACTAGTCATTATGGAAGTGAAGTTTCTCAGCAAAATATGGTTAGTTTAATGCCTGAACTATCTTTTTTAACTATTCAAAGAGAAGATATAAATAAAGTTTTACAAGAAATGTATTCGAGAAAAGTCATAGATAATATAACTGTAGGATCAGAGTATAGATTAAAATTTACTTTAAAATCTTTTATAGAGACTTTAGAATCAAATTTTTCAGATAAAGTATTTTTAGAAACTAATAGAAGAGTAGAACGAATAGAAAAAAAGGGTAATAAATACCTTGTGTATTCTAACGGGAGTATGTATGAATATGATTATATAGTATTAACATTAAATCATAACAGTTTCTTACCATGGTTTGAGAATAATTCAAAAGTAAATGGATTTTATAATCATGTAAATTATGTGTCTAATATAGTAGTAACCTTTGTTTTTAAAAGAGAGGAATTACATATTAATAGGGAAATTGGAGAAATAATTTTCCCAGATGATGCAAGTGATTATATAACGAAATTAGAGTATGTTAGTAACAAATGGATAGATATAAAAATGAGTGGTATTCAGATTGTCAGAGCATATGTTAATAGACAAAAAGCAGTTGAGATTTTAATGAATAAAACTGATGAAGAAATAAAAGCTTTATTAGAAGATGAGATGATAGAAGTTCACGGAGAAATAGGAGAAGTAGAAAGATATTATGTGAGTAAAATTACTAATAATTACCGTTTTTGTGATAATTATTATAATGAAAATATTAATGAGTTTACCGAATATATAAATGAAACATATCCTAATTTGTTTATAATAGGAAATTCTAAGAAAGCAACAAATCTAGAGAATACAATTTTAGAGGCTAAAGAAACTGCTAAAGAAATTTTAGAGAATATTAAATAATAAAAGAGAGGAAGTACTAAGTACGAGTGGAAAAAATGAAATTTAATGTGAATATAAAAAAAGGAATATGTATTACATTAGTATTTGAAGGAGTAGATATAGAAAATAAAGTACTAGAATATGTTAAAGAAAAAGAATTATTTACCGGGAAATCAGGTGAAATTTATAGTTACTTACCATTTGATGGAGAAAAACAAATATTAGTTGGTTTAGGGAAAAAAGAAGAGCTAAATGAAGATGAAGTAAGAGAAGTTTTTTTTAAAGTTGGGAAGGTACTTTTAACAAATAAAGAATTAGAAGCTCAAATAGAATTACCTAATTTAGAATCTATTAATCAAAAAGCTTTCGTTAAAGCATTAGTAGAAGGCTCACTACATTCAACATATAAATTTGATAAATATAAAAGTGATAAAAAAGAACTACCAGAAATAATTATAAATATAATAACTGATGAAAATATAGAAGAAAGTATTAAAGAAGCGGAAGCTATTATCGATAGCATTTTCTTTGCTAGAGATTTAGTAAATGAAAGGGCAGAATATCTTTATCCTGAAACTCTAGCTAATATTGCTAAAAGTGAATTAACACCACTAGGAGTAGAAGTAGAAGTATACGATGAAAAACAATGTGAAGAACTGGGACTAAAAGGCTTATTAGCAGTTGGTCGTGCTTCAGATAGAAAACCTAGATTTATCGTAATGAAATATTTAAATAATAGTGAAGATAAAGAAGTAATTGGATTAGTTGGTAAAGGTGTTACATACGATACTGGAGGATATTCAATAAAACCTACTGCAAATAGTATGGATATAATGCATTGTGATATGGGGGGAGCTGGAACAGTACTAGGAACAATGAAACTTATAGCAACTAGAAAAGTTAATAAAAATGTTATAGCTGTTGTAGGTGCTTGTGAAAATATGGTATCTGGAAACTCTTATAAGCCAGGTGATATAATTCCAACATTATCTGGAAAAACTGTTGAAGTTCTTAATACAGATGCAGAAGGACGAATAACACTAGCTGATTCGATTTATTACGTTACAAAGGAATTAAAAGTTGATAAAGTAATTGATTTAGCAACGCTTACTGGTGCTTGTTTAGTAGCTTTGGGTGAAGTTTACACTGGTGCAGTAACTAATAATCAAGATTTTTATAACGAATTAAGTCAAGCTGCTAAGGATGCAGGAGAACGTATTTGGCAAATGCCAGCAGACGATAGTTTTAGAAAACTAAATAAATCAACTGTAGCAGATATTAAAAATACTGGTGGACGTTTAGGTGGTACAATAACTGCAGGATTGTTTGTAGAATATTTTGTTGCTAATAATGTTCCATGGATTCATTTAGACATTGCTGGAACAGCATATTTATCAAAACCAGAAAAGTACTTACCAAAAGGTGCAACAGGTATACATGTAAAAACATTATATAATTTATTAAATAAATAAATATAAAGTTCAAGGATATAAAATAATATATTCTTGAACTTTTTAAATTTTTAAAAATTATTAGTAGAGCTCTAGAAGGGTATAGCGAATACAAAAATAATAAATAATAAAGAAATTATTATTTAAAATCTATAATTGACAATGATAATTATTATTGATAATATTAAATTATATATAAGAGTGGGAGGTTAATATGATAAAATTTAATCCATTAACACTTGTAATACTTAATATAATATTTCCAGTAGTAATTTTTTTAGGTAAGGGAGTAATTTATGAGATAGTTTGTATGTTAATTTCAATTGTAGTTTTAGCAATTTATAAAAGGTACACACAAATACTAAAATTTATTATTTTATATGTCTCTTTATCATTAGTAGCATATTTAATTTCAACTTGCAAAATTATACTAATAACTGATTTATTTGGTACCCTAGTATATATTTTTTTAAGAATGATTCCAGTTATGATGATTTCTTATATTTTAGTAAAAGATATTAAAAGTAATGAACTTTTATCTTCTTTTGAACAAATTCATTTACCAAAAAAATTAATGTTAAGTATCACCGTAGCTTTGAGATTTTTTCCAACCTATAAATTAGAAATTAAGATGATAAGGGAATCATTAAAAATGCGTAATATTAGTATAAAAATAACTGAACCTTTAAAATATTTGGAATACTGGATTGTTCCTGTTTTAATGAGAATGAATTTAATTTCTGAAGAAATGACTGCTACTGCAATGACAAAAGGAGTTGAATCACCTAATAGAAGAACGTCGTTTTATAATGTTAAAATGAAGAAAGTAGATTATATTTTCTTAAGTATTATTTTACTAGTATTTATATTTTTACTCACAAAGGGGGGGAGGTAATGTTAGAATTTCAAGATGTTTCTTTTACATATAAAAATTCAGATAAACAAGTATTACAAAATGTTAATTTTAAAATAAATAAAGGCGAATGTGTTTTACTTACAGGAATTTCAGGAAGTGGAAAATCGACCTTAATACACTTAATGAATGGACTCATTCCAACTTTATATGAGGGAAAGTTAGAGGGTAAAATATTATTTAATAATGTAGATATAAAAAACATAAAAACATATGAGATATCAAAAAATATAGGTTATGTAAGTCAAGATCCAAGAGGACATTTTTTCACCACTAATACCACAAGTGAGTTAGTTTTTGCAATGGAAAATTATGGAATTTCATTTGATAATATGAATAAAAAATATTCTGAAATAGTAGATCTTTTAGAATTAGAAAAAATTGTGAATAAAAATATTATTTACATTTCAAGTGGAGAGAGACAAAAAATTGCGATAGGATGTTCCTTAACTTTAGAACCTAAAATAATAATTTTAGATGAACCATCATCTAATTTAGATTTTTATATGACTAAAAAGTTAACACAACTAATAGAGAAATTAAAGAGAAGTGGGTATACAATAGTTATTGCAGAGCATAGAATACACTATATACAGAAGATAATAGATAGAGTTTTAGTGGTAAATGATGGAAAAATTATTGAAAAAACAATTTATGATTTAAAAAATAATGATGAAATTCCATTAAGAAGTTTGGACATTTTTAATTTAGAATTAGATAATATTTTATATGATGATAATAATGAATTGCTTATGAAGTTAAACAACATTTCTTATAAACATATACTTACTAATATAACATCATCAATATTCCAAGGTGATATTATAGGATTGATTGGGAAAAATGGAGTTGGGAAAACAACACTATTGAGATTACTTGCTAATATTATAAAATCTGATAAAGGAAATATACAAGGAGAATACATCCCTTTTTTAGTAATGCAAGATATGGATTATCAGTTTTTTACAGAATCTGTAGAGAGTGAAATGAATTTTGGTATTGAAGGTAATGAAGATGAAAAAATTAATTCCTTATTGTTAGAATTGGGTTTAATTGAATATAAAGATAAAATACCTTTTGAATTATCTGGAGGACAGAAACAAAGATTACTTATAGCTATTTCTGCTTTATCAAATGTTAATTTATTAATGTTTGATGAACCCACAAGTGGATTAGATTATTTGAATATGAATAAGGTTAGTAGATTATTAAAAAAATTATCTAGAAATAGTGCATTAATTGTAGCTACACATGATATTGAATTTTTATATAAAACATGTAATAGGGTTATTTATCTTGATGAGAAAGAAATAAAAGAAGACTTTTATTTGAATTTAGAGAGTAAAAAGAAAGTAGAAAATATTTTTATAAATATGGAGGGTAAATAAAATGAAATTAAAAACAAAAGATTATATATTTTTAGGAATGGCAACTGTATTATCACTTGTTATTTATATGGTTGCTATGATACTATCGAGTTTTCTTGGTACCTTTGGTCATAGTATTTCACCAGGAGTGTGGGGTTTACTTGTAGGAATAGTTTTTGTATATATATGTTATAACTTCAATAGATTTGGAGTATTTACAGTATTTATTACAATACATATGATTATATTTTCAATAATGGGAGGTGCCTACTTACCATGGTGGATTACTTCACTTACTGGAGCAGTTTTAGCTGATTTGGTTTTAAAAGTATTTGGTTATAATAATTTTATAGGTCAATGTTTAGCTCTTAGTTTAATTAATATTGGTAGTGCATGTGGAGCTTGGATTCCAATTATTTTCTTTGCTGAATCATATAAAAGTGACTGGGTGGCTAGGGGGCAATCTGCTGAAGCTATGGATGCATCAATAAAATATGGATCAGGTTCTTGGCTACTATTAGGTATATGTTCAATTATTGTATTAAGCTCTATTGGTGTAATGATAGGTAGAGCAGTTTTAAAAAAATATCAAAAAAATAAAAAGTAATACTTGACAATAAATTATATAAGGTGTAGAATTATATGAAATAAAACAAAACCTTAGAAAAGAATAGTAATGTAGTAAAAAAATTTTAGCGAGCTAGCGTTGGTGAGAGGTTAGTATTTTTTCTAGATGAACGCACTTTTTAGGCAATTATTTATAATTGGTAACTCTGCCTTAAAGAGATTGAGTGGGTATGCTGAATACCAAAAAAAGTGGCAACGCGGATTATTTCGTCTTTTTAAAGTTCATTTGAACTTTAAAAAGACTTTTTATTTATCTGGATACTTTTAATAAGATGTTATTATTTATTATTGATAACTTTTTTAGCATATCAAAAAGAGTGGCACCGCGAAATTTCGTCTCTTTGTAGCTGATTAGTTTCAGTTACAAAGAGATTTTTTATTTGTTACTAAATTTTTTCTAAAATATATGATATAAGGAGACAATCTAATGAAGAAATTAATTTTATTTATAACATCAATAATTACAGTTTTCACATTAACTGCATGTTCAAGCAGTAGTTCAAAAAATAAACTTGAAGAAGTTAAAAGTAAAGGAAAAATAGTTCTTGGTGTATCACCCGACTATGCTCCATATGAATTTTTAACTACTGAAAATGGAAATAAAAAAGTAGTTGGAGCAGATATATACTTAGCAGAACAAATCTCTAAAAAATTAGGTGTAGAAGTAGAAATTCAAGAAATGGGATTTGATTCACTAATAGCGGCATTAAATGCAAATAAAGTAGATATGGTTATTTCTGGTATAAATCCTACTGATGAAAGAAAAAAAGCAGTTGATTTTTCAGATGTATATTATACAGGTAAAGGTATCTTTGTTGTAAATAAAGATAGTGATGAAATCAAGTCAGTTGATGATTTGAAAAATAAAAAAGTTGGAGTTCAAAAAGGTTCAACGTATGAAAGTTATGCTAAGGAACAATTAAAAATTGGTGAAAGTAACATACAATCATTAACTGATGTTCCAAGTTTGCTACAAGATTTAAAAAATAAAAAAATTGATGTTGTATTAATACCAGATGATGTTGCTAAAATTGCAATGAATAAGTATAGTGATATCAAAATAAGTAGTTTTACAGCAGATAATGATCCAGAAGCAACTGGAATGGCAATAGCGTTTAAAAAAGGAAAAAATGATAGTAATAAAGAATTATTAGAACAAGTCAATGCAGTAATAAAAGAAATTCAAGAGAAAAAAGAATTTGAAAAACAACTTGATAAGTATGCTCAAATTGCTGCACAAAGTGAATAAAAGAGAGGTATAAAATAGATGTTTGATTTTCTTCCAAATTATTACACAA